>JBEKOA010000027.1:0-38685 GCA_049522255.1 Occallatibacter sp. | reverse complement strand
CGCGGAAAGCTGTTCTATCGATTGGCCCAACAAGCCGTGCAGGTAGGCCCAGTCCCGTTTGCAACCTTAATCAAACCACAACCCGTTGTGTCCGGTGGCGTCAAGTAAATACCCCTATAAAAAGAATGAAACCAAGCCATAGATCTTCATACGATGGCTCTCCTTGATCTCATCTACAACCCCAGCTTGGCCCAGAGGGCATCGATTTTGGTTTTGGTTGTGCGGTCCATTTCGATCATGGCGGGCCAGGGGCGGGTGAAGCCTTCGGCTTGCCATTTTCTGGTGGCGTCGATGCCCATCTTCGAGCCGTAGTTGGGCAGGCGGCTGGAGTGGTCTAGCGAATCAATCGGGCCTAGCGTGAACTGGATGTCGCGCTCGGGGTCGATGTTGTTGGCTACACGCAGGACGACTTCGGGGATGTTTTGCACGTCGCAGTCTTCATCGACGACCACGATGCACTTCGTAAACATGGCTTGGCCGAGGGACCAGATTGCGTTCATGACCTTGCGCGCCTGGCCGGGGTAACTCTTCCTGATCGACACGAGCATCAGGTTGTGGAAGACCGCTTCGACGGGGAGATGAATGTCGACGAGTTCTGGAATCTGCATGCGCATGGCAGGCAGGAAGATGCGCTCGACGGCCTTGCCCATATAGGCGTCTTCCATGGGCGGCTTGCCTACGATGGTGGCAGCGTAGACGGGATCTTTGCGGTGGGTGATGCAGGTGAGGTGGAAGACGGGGTACTGGTCGGTGAGGGTGTAGAAGCCGGTGTGGTCGCCGAAGGGGCCTTCGTCGCGCAGTTCGCCTAGCTCGACGTAACCCTCCAGAATAATTTCGGCGTGGGCGGGAACCTGGAGATCGACGGTTTCGCATTGAACGATTTCGACGGGGGCGCCGCGCAGGAAGCCGGCAATGAGATACTCCTCAACCTCGGGTGGAGCGGGGACAATTGCGGCGAAGGTGGTGGCGGGATCGGTGCCGATGGCTACGGCGACTTCCAGACGTGAACCGCGGAGATTGCCGAGCGCAACTTGCGGCAGGCCGCCGATAGGGCCGTCGGGGATGGAGACCGCGCCGCCGGCTGACTCGGCCATCGCTGCCACGCGGGCTGTGGTGGGGTTGGCGTTGGCTGCGGCTGAAGCTGCCGCGCGCAGTGCCTCTCTGTAGTGTTCAGCTGCGACCTTTTGCCGCTGCCAGTGCATGCCGGTGGTCTGGCCGTCGTAGACCTGCATGCGATACATCCCGATATTGCGCTTGCCCGAGCGCGGGTCGCGGGTGATGACGCAGGGCAAGGTGATGAAGCGGCCTCCGTCATGGGGCCAGCACTTGAGGATGGGGAACTGGTTGAGGTCGAGGTTGGCATCATCGGAATGGCGAATGACTTCTTTGCAGGGGGCGTCTTTAGCGGCGACGGTCTTGGGGAAGGCGCTCGAGAGCGCGCCTAGCTGCGGCAGCATTTTTAGCTTGTCGAGGAAGCCTTCGGGGGCTTTGAGATTCCTCAGGCCGGTGATGCGTTCGGCGATGTCATTGAGATTGTCTACGCCGAGGGCGAGGGCCATGCGGCGTTCGCTGCCGAACTGGTTGATGAAGACCTTGTGGCCGGGATGGCCTTTTACATTCTCGAAAAGGAGTGCAGGGCCGCCACTTTTGGAGACGCGGTCGGTGATCTCGGTGATTTCGAGCTCCGGCGAAACTTCCTCGCGGATGCGCTTGAGCTCGCCGTGCTTTTCGAGGGTCTTGATCCAATCGCGCAGATCGTCGTAGGCCAAGGGGCGCTCCTGGGTGAGGAATTCTTCTCCCATTCATAGTAAGGCTTGGAAGGGCACAAAAAGCTTTGCCTTTCAAAAGTCGCGTGTGGCATACTGCGCGCACGACGGCTGGCGCCGCGCAAAGGAGGCCCGTGAGTCATTCCCATTCCCATTCCCCATCGAGTTATGCCACCACCTACAAATGCGTACCCTACTTCAAGCTGCGCAAGCCGGCCCTTCGGGGCGTTGAAGCAGCCGCAGCCCCAAGCCCGCCCACCCCAACAGCGGGTCCATGGACCCTGCCGGCCCTATGCTCGGCTTATAACTGGCCAACCAAGCTCGCCGGCGGCGGGGTGATTGCCATCGTCGAATTGGCCGGAGGCTGGGTGCAATCGGACATGGATTCGTTTTTCAAGTCCATCGGCCAGCCTTCGCCGCAGATCACCGACGTCTCGGTGGACGGCACGGTGAATAGCCCCAACCAGAGCATTGGCTCCGATGACGACCCGGACTTCGAGGTTGCGCTGGACATCGAGGTCGCGGGAGCGTCGTACTATCTGGCGACCGGCAAGCCGGCGACGATCCGCGTCTATTGGTCGCAGGACATTGCTGCCGCGGTTCAGAAGGCAACCTCGGACGGCTGCGATGTCTGCTCGATCTCCTGGGGCGCTGACGAAGCCAACTGGGGCAACACAGCCGCTGAGCAGATGGAGGCGACCGCCGAGGCCGCGACAGCATTCGGCATGGTTGTCTTTGGCGCGGCGGGAGACAACGACTCGAGTGACGGCGGACAGACGCCGGCCAATGTGGACGTGCCGTCCTCTTGTCCGCATGTGATCGGCTGCGGGGGAACCAACAAGACCCCTACAACAGAGACGGTGTGGAACGACAATCCCGGCGAGACCGACGGCTCGGGAACGGGCGGCGGGTACTCGACCATCTTCCCGGTGCAGAGCTTTCAGATTGGCGCGCCGCCGCCGCCAAAGGGTAGTACCGCCGGCAAAGGCAGGATGGTGCCCGACGTCACGGGGGATGGAGATCCCAACACCGGCTACGAGATTGTGGTTCATGGCCAGCCGAACGTGGTGGGCGGCACGAGCGCGGTGGCGCCGCTTTATGCAGGACTCTTTGCCTCGTTCGGAAAGAAGCTTGGGTTTGTGACGCCGAAGTTATGGGAGAACCAGAAGGCTTTCAACGACATCACGGTGGGAAGCAACGGGTTTTATAGCGCCGGGCCTGGTCCGGACCCATGCAGCGGAATCGGATCGCCGATTGGAACGAGCATTGCGGCTTTGTTTGTGGCGTCGTCTTCCGCGGTCACTGGCTAACCGTAAAGGCCGTTGTAACGGCGTCGAGGGGGAATCCCAGGCGTTTCCATTCGTCGTAGCCGCCGCGCAGGGGACGGACGCGTTCGATGCCCAGCTTGTGCAGGGTCATGGCCGTTTTTGCTGCGGTGGCTTCGCTGGGGCAGGTGCAGAAAAGGACGATGTCGCGGTCGCGAGGAATCTCAAGGTGACGCGCCGCCAGCGTCTCCGGCGAAAAGAGGAGAGCGCCAGGAAGGGTGCGGGGGTCTGGCAACAATTCAAGCGGATGGCGCAGGTCGACGATGTAGACCTGCTCGCCGGCGTCGAGCTGCCGCTTCAGTTCCTCGGGCTCCAAGCGGGAGGCGACGAGCCGCTTGAGAACCATGCGACGGCGAAGGACGCGGCCTACAAAGAATCCGACAATGGCCAGGAGCAACAAGGCGCCGGAGAATCGGCCTGCCCAGTCGAGGAGATTGGTGTCGCGTTTGAGCAGATCGCCAAAGAACCGGCCCAGGGTCAGCAGAGCGGCGAGCCACGCCGTGGCACCGATGGCGTCGAAGAGAAGAAACTGCCAGTAGCCCATGCCGTTCTGACCGGCGACGGGCGCGGCCAGCGTGGCCAGACCGGGAACGAACTTGGCGAACAGGAGCGTGGTGGCGCGGCGACGGCCAAAGGAATTCTGGGTACGGCGAACGCAGACCGTGGGCTCGAGCGAGAGTTTGCAAAGAATGCGCAGCACATGGTGCCCGTAGCGGCGGCCGATGAAAAACCAGGTGCTGTCGGCTATGAGCGAGGCCACGAGGCCTACCAGCCAGGCCAGCGAAAAGCTGAGCTCATGTTCGGCGGAGAGGGCACCGGCGGCGAGCAGAACGGGCGTGGCGGGCAGCGGAATTCCTAGCTGCTCAACGAGAACCCAGGCAAAGAGCAGCAGGTAACCGTAGATCAGCAAGATGTGTTCAGGCAAAGCCATCGGGGGTCCTGTCCGCGCTTGCAAGCGAGCTGCGCGGCACCCATCGCCAAGAGTGAGTGGCCGCGGGTGCTCCTGGGGTGTTTGATGAGTTCAGGCGTGAAATTGTTTCAAGCGATGGGTGAGTTGGGCCGCTTGGGCCGGGTGGTTTCCGGTGCGGTGAACAAAATCAGTGCTCGTCTTTGCCGGGGCGGAGCATGAGGGTCTTGATGGCTTCGCGGGGGTCTTTGCCCTCGTTGAGGATTTGCTCCATCTGCTCGGCGATAGGCATCTCGATGCCTTGCTGGCGGGCCAGGCCGAGTGCTGCGCGGGTGGTCGAGACGCCCTCTGCAACCTTGCCGCCGAGGCCGGCGAGGATCTCGGGGAGCTTGCGTCCCTGTCCCAACTCTTGTCCGACGGTCCGATTGCGCGAGAGCGAACCGGTGCAGGTGAGTACCAGATCTCCAACGCCAGAGAGGCCGGCGAGGGTTTCGCGATAGCCTCCTGACGCTACGGCGAGGCGCGTGATCTCGGCGATGCCTCGTGTGATGAGGGCGGCGGCGGAGTTGTGGCCGAGGCCCACTCCCGCGGCGACTCCGGCAGCGATTGCGATGACGTTCTTGAGTGCTCCGCCGAGCTCGACGCCGATGACGTCTGTGCTGGTGTAAAGGCGGAGGCTTTCGGAGGAGAACTCGGTCTGGATGCGGGCGGCTACGGCTGGATCGTCAAAAGCGACAGTCAGGGCCGTGGGCTGGCCTTGTGCGACTTCGAGGGCGAAGCTGGGACCGGAGAGCGCGCCGATGGGGAGGTTGCTTGCGGCTCGCGTAGGGCAGGACTCAGCCATGCAAGAGGCGATGACCTGGGTCATGCGCAAGAAGGTGTGGTTCTCAACGCCTTTGGTGGCGCTGACGACGATCTGGCCGGGGCGAAGCAAGGGGCCGAGTCGGGCAAAGGTTGAGCGGAGAAACTCCGAGGGGACGACGGAGAGGATGATCTCGGCGTCGGCGACCGCGGCGTTGTCGCCGGTGACGGTTATCGCCGTGGGGATGGGAAAGCCGGGGAAGAATAGCGTGTTCTCACCGGCGTCGTTGATCTGCTGCGCGAACTCGGGGCTATGTGCCCAGAGAGTGACTTGATGGCCTCCGCGGCGATGGAGCGAGAGGGCGAGGGCGGTTCCCCATGCGCCGGAACCCAGAACGATGATGCGGCTCATGCGGTTTTCCTCACTTCCGAACGGGCTCCGAAGCGGGATTCCGTGCCGTCGATCAGGCGGCGGATGTTCTGGTGATGCTTGAAGATGATCAGCAGGGCGACGGCTATCTCGACGGCGATAAAGAATGGGGGCCTGTCGCCTCCGCCTTGCATCCGGTTAAAGAGCCAGGCGAAGAGCGGGAAGCTGGCTGCGCCCAAGATGGAAGCCAGCGAAACATAACGGCTGAGCAAGAGCACTAGCGCGAAGAGGGAGATGGCGGCGAGGGCGGCCCATGGTGCAGCGACGAGGAATACGCCGAAGCCGGTGGCCACACCCTTGCCTCCTTGAAAGTCGAGCCAAATTGGGAAGATGTGGCCGAGGACGGCGCAGAGAGCGGCGATGGCTTTCATGTTGAACGGCGAAGCGGTGGGGACGAGCAGGCTGCCAAGAAACGCGCCGAGCCAGACGGCGGACGAGCCTTTGAGCACGTCGAGCAGGAAGGTGGCCGCGCCCAAAGATGTTCCGCCGGAGCGGAGAACATTGGTGGCGCCGATGTTGCCGCTGCCGGCCTGGCGGATGTCCTGATGACGAAAGATGCGGACGAGCAGGTACCCGATGGGGACGGAGCCGAGCAGGTAGGCAGCGACCGCGATAAGCAGGATTGCTAGGAGCATGACCAAGGAGAGTTTAACAGGTAAGGACGGCTTTGCCTCAGCGGCTCTGGCCACCCTCATCTCTCGCGGGTCTGCAAAGCCGGTGGATGATCGATGCAAGGCGAATCTTCGAACCGTCCCCCTTTAACCCTCCTCGGGGGATTCGGGTGCGGGCAGGACATCGTCTTTGCCTGCGGCCCACACGTAGAGAGTGGGAAGCAGAAAGACTCCGATGATCAGGTTGGCGAGCAGGCCGCCGACGATGACGATGGCAAAGGGCCGCTGCGAATCCGAGCCGATGGCATGAGAGAAGGCGGCGGGCAGCAGACCCAGCGTGGCCACCAGCATGGTCATCATGATAGGCCGCAGGCGCAGGACGGCTCCTTCAACGGCGGCGTCGATGACGTGTTCTTCATAAGAGACTTCTTTACCCTTGCTGCGGGCGCGGAGCTGGTTGATGAACTCGATCATAATGACGCCGGACTCCACCGAAACGCCGAAGAGCGCGAGAAATCCGACGGCCGATGACACCGAGAAGTTGGTATGAGTGAGGAAGAGAGCAAGCGGTCCGCCGACTGAGGCCATGACGACGCTGGCCATGATGAGCAACGCCCATTTATACGAGCGGAACATGGTGTAAAGGATCATGAAAATGGCCAGCACGGTGACGGGAACAACGATGGCCATGCGCTTGTCGGCGCGCTTCTGGCTCTCGTATTCTCCGGCCCATTCAAGGTGGTAGCCGGTGGGCAGGCTCACATTGTGATTGACCTTAGAGATCGCTTCTTCGACGGTGGAACCGAGGTCGCGCCCGCGCACGGAGTATTTGATGGCGATGTAGCGCTCGCCGCTCTCGCGGTTGATCTGCTCGGCGCCGTCGTCGGTGGAGACCTTGGTCAATTGTGACAAAGATACGCGTTCGCCGGAGGGCGCGAGAAGGCGCACGTCTTCGATGGCCTCTTTTGTATCGCGATATTGCTTCTGATAGCGCAGCGTCACGTCGTAACGCGCTTCGCCCTGCTGCACCTGAGTCACGGGGTTGGCGCCAACGGCCGTCTGAATGGCGTCCTGAATGTCTGCAACATTGATGCCCCAGCGGGCAGCGGCTTCCCGGTCTACGGCGAAGTTGAGGTTGGGCTGGCCGACGATGCGGAAGATGCCCAGGTCTTCAATGCCGCGCACCGCAGCCATCTGCGCCTGGATGAGTTCGGCGGTGTGTTCCAGGGTGCGCAGATTGTCGCCGTAGAGCTTGACGGCCAGTTCGCCCTTGACGCCCGAGACGGCCTCTTCCATGTTGTCGGAGATGGGCTGGGAGTAATTCCAGATGACTCCGGGAAACTTCGATAACTCGGCATCCATGGCGGCGATCAGCTTTTCCTTGTTCTGATGGAAGACGGGGCGCCACTGCTCTTTTCTTTTCAGATCGACAAAATACTCAGTGTTGAAGAAGCCGGCGGTGTCGGTGCCGTCGTCGGGACGGCCGGTCTGGCTGACAACCTGTGTGACTTCGGGAAAGGAGGCCATTACCACGCGCGCCCGATTGGTGAAATCGATGCTGGCGGTGGGGCCTTCGCTGGGAGGCAGAGTGCCGCGCACCCAGATGGAGCCTTCATCGAGGTGAGGCAGGAACTCCGAGCCGATCGGGCCGCCAACGGTGAGATAGATGGCGAGAAGGAAGAGGGCGGTGGAGATGGCAAGCGTGGTGCGGCGATGCACGATCGCTGCGCGAACCGCGGTGCGGTAGTGCAGCGTGAGCCAAATCAGGAGCGGGTTTTCCCACTCGCTCGTGCCTTTGCGAAAGAAGAGAGCCGAGAGAACCGGGGCGACGAGAATCGCAAAGAGCAATGCGCCCAGCAGGGCAAAGGTGACCGTCCAGGCCATAGGCTTGAAAAGCCGGCCCTCAACGGCCTGCAGGGTGAAGATAGGCAGGTAAGAGGTGATGATGATGCCGCGGGCGAAGAAGACCGGGCGCAAAACTTCATGGGCGGCATCGCGGATGCTTTGTAATGGGGGGCGTGGGTTTTCTTTGTCGCAAAGATGGCGGACGATGTTTTCGATCATTACCACGGAGCCGTCGACGACCATGCCGAAGTCCAGCGCGCCGAGAGAGAGCAGGTTGGCCGGGATGTGGCTGAGGTCGAGACAAATAGAGGCGAAGAGAAGAGCGACGGGAATGGTGAGCGCGACGATGATGGCGCCGCGCACGTTGCCGAGGAAGAGAAAGAGAACGATGACAACCAGGATCATTCCCATGGACAGGTTGTGTTCGACGGTTTCGACCGTGTACGAGACAAGATCGGAGCGGTCGAGGAAGGGAACGATTTTTACGCCCTTGGGCAGAACGTGCTCGTTCAGTTGCTTGACTTTGTCGTGGATGCCTACCAGGACCGGATCGGAGTCGTCGCCTTTCTGGAGCAGGACAATGCCTTCCACCGTGTCGGGATTGTCGACGATCTTGCCGTCTTCGCGGTGCGTCGCTTTCCCGATTTGTCCGAGGCGAATCTTGGCACCTTGCGCGACGGTGGCGATGTCTTTGACCTTGATTGGCGTGCCATTGGCGGTTTTGACGACGGTGTTCTCGATGTCTTGAACGCTCGAGAAAAGGCCGACGGATTGCACGTTGATCTGCTGCGCGCCCTGCTCGATAAAGCTGCCTCCGCCGTTGGTGTTGTTGGCGGAGATCTGCTGTTCAACCTGAGCGATGCTGAGCCCGTAAGACACGAGCTTCCCCGGGTCGAGCTTAATCTGATACTCCTTCGTAGGTCCGCCGAAGCTGGAGACATCGACCACGCCCTGGACGCTTTTGAATGATTTTTCCAGCGTCCAGTCTTCGAGCGATTTCTTTTCCATCACGTCATAGGCGGGGTTGGTGCTTTCGAGCGTGTACCAGTAGATCTGGCCGACGGGGCTCCAGTCGGTGCCCATTTGAGGAACGAGATTGGCGGGCAGATTGACCTGGCTGAGCCGCTCAAGAACATGCTCGCGATTGACGTCACTGGTGGAGTTGTCGTCGAAGATGAGCATGAGGCTCGACAGACCGGCCAGCGTCGTTGAGCGCAAGTGCGTGAGGTGGGGAATGCCGGCCATCTGGATCTCGACCGGCACGGTGACCTGCCGCTCGATCTCTTCGGCGCTGCGGCCCGGCCACTGAGTAATGATCTGAACGTAATTGTTGGCCACATCGGGGTAGGCCTCGATCGGCAGATTGCGGAAGGAGACAACGCCCCAGATGGTGAGGACAACAAGCCCCCCGATGACCATCCAACGGTTTCTGAGCGCGAAATCGACGAGAGAGCGAATCATTACTGGTTCCCCGCGGTTTCGAGTAACAGTGCGTTGGCGACGACCTGCTGGCCGGGCTGAAGGCCGGAGAGGATCTCCTGGCGGCTACCCTCGATCATGCGGCCGGCATGAACTTCGGTGCGTTTGAACTGATTTCCTCCGGCAGGCAGAAAGACCCAGTCGCGGTCATGGAGATGTAGAACGGCTTCGGCGGGGACCACGGCGCGGGTTTCTTTGGATTTGCCGGTAAAGGTCGCTGTGGCAAACATGCCGAGCTTGAGAAAGCCGGGATTGGCGACCTCAATTCGAACTTTGGCCGTGCGAAGACTCGGATCAAGAATCGGGCCAATGTCGCTGATGCGCCCGCTGAGCGGACGATCAGGGAATGCGTTGAGCTTGATCTTCGCTTCCTGGCCGAGCTGGAGTTTGGGAATGTCATTCTCGTAGACATCACAGAGGATCCAGACACTGGACAGATCGGCGATGGTGAAGGCGGTGGCCGAGCCGGAGAGAGTTACACCCGCGGCGGCGGCATTGGTCACATTCTGAGCTACGACGACTCCCGAGATAGGCGCATAGACATTGACAACGCTGCTGGGATGATCCTTATCCACGCCGAGCGTCTTCAGTTGCTCATCGGCGGCATTGAGGTCGGCCTGGGCGTCTTTGTCTGAATCTTCGGCTTGTTCGAGTTGCGCCTGCGAGGTGGCGCCGTGCTTGAAAAGATCGTCGGCGCGTAGAAAAGCCTTGTGGGCAAGCTGTTCGTCATTAACTGCTTTGAGATAGGCATTGAAGGCGTTGGTGATGTCAGGGCTTTGCACCTTGAGCAGCAACTGGCCTTTTTTGACGTTGTCGTCG
Organism: Occallatibacter sp.; assembly: GCA_049522255.1. Lineage (GTDB taxonomy): Bacteria > Acidobacteriota > Terriglobia > Terriglobales > Acidobacteriaceae > Telmatobacter. The sequence continues at coordinate 28,702 of JBEKOA010000027.1, read as the reverse complement.
AGGCGGGTCTTGATGTCGACCACGCGGCCATTGGCCAGCGAGATGACCGGCACTTCGCGAGCAATATCGGGGAATACCGCACCGGTGGCCGTCAGCTCCGCTGCGGTCTCGATTTGAGTGGCTTCGGTCAACGGGAACTTTGCTACATCGTTGGCATCGACAGTGATCAGGTTCATGTCGGCTACATGAATGACCTGGGCCGGAGGCGGCGCGCCGTTTCCCTGGTCATTGGATTTGCAGCCGGAGAGAGCAAGGATGCTCGCAGAAGTTACAAAGGCAAGATACAGCGAAGTCATCGCGTGTTTCTTGAAAAGGGAAGACAAACTCATTGGATTACCTCGCGTCCCACTGCCAGATTCAATTGTCCGGCGGCGGTCAGATAGGAGCCGATCAGTTGCAGGTAGGCCAGTTGGACGGCACGATAGCCGCTCTGCGCATTCAGGAAGTCCATCAGCGAAGCGCCGCCCTGGTTATACGCGTAAGTCACAGTATCGCGCACGCGTGTAGCCTGATCCCGGTACTGGGCCTTGTAAGGCCTGAGCAGGGCGAGGCTGCTTTCCACCTGAGCGTAGGCCGAATCCACATCGCTGAAGACCTGGGCGCGCGCGGCCTCGGTCAATTGCTTGTTGCGGTCGACGTCGATAAGAGTTCGCTGCTTTTCGCCCTGATTACGGTCGAAGATACGCAAAGGAACATTGACGCTGGCGCCCAGCGTCTGGATGCCGTTTGGATTGTTGTTTGAGGAGTTCCACGTATACCAGGCGCCAAATGTCGGATCGGTGGAACCGTTGGCGATGGCCAGTTTGTGGTTGGTCTGGGCCTGCTGGACGGACTCAAGCGCGGCGCGCAGGTCGGGTCGCGCGTCAAGGGCAACCTGGCGGAAGTCATCGAGTGGCTTGAGCGAGTCGGCAAAGTCGAAGGGGCCAGTCACGTCGAATTGCTCCACCGGGGTGCGGTCGTCGAGCAGTTGCAGCAGCTCGATCTTTGCCGTGCGCAGGTTGACGATCGCGGTTTGAATCTCCTGTTCATATTGCACGCGCAACAGCTCGATGCGGTCCAGGTCGATCTGCGCGATGTCGCCGGCTTTGAAACGGCTGCGGTTGATTTCGATGATCTTGTCGTAGTAGGCCAGGTCGGCTTTCGCCAGTTCAAGAATAGCCTTGGCCTGAAGCGTCTGGATGAACTGCGAACGAAGGTCGAAGAGCAGATTGCGTTCCAGGTCTTCATGCTGCGATCCGGCTATCTGGGTGCCCTCTTTGGCGCTCTGCAATCGAAGTTCACGTTTGTGTTCGCGTTCGTGCAGATAGCTGATGGCGGGTTGAACGTCCGTTCCGCTGAACGGCTGCCAGACGCCTTTGTTCGGAACGATTTGTGTTCCATCTGCTCCCACAGTGAACTGGGGATTGGGGCGAAGAAAGGCCGTAACTTCGGCGGCCTTGATCTCGTCCACGCCAAGCGCGTCGGCCTTGAGGGCGGGGTTGGCGGCTTCAAACCTGGCTTTTACCTGATCCCAGGTAAGGCTCTGCTGCGCCCCAAGCAAGGCAGGAACCAGGGCAGGAACAAGGACAAATGCAGCCGCCACTGCCGAACGAGACAGGGGCCTGAGAATTCGCTTCATACGCAACCTTTGTGCCGTAGTCTTCACGGCGGTCAGAGGAGGGAAGAATTACTCGGAATCTGGAAGGAGCGCAAAGGGAAGGATCAGGCGGCCGGGGGCGGGCGATTCTGAATCGCGGTCAAAGCCGGGTTGTCCGGAGTTCCTACAGGCAGATGGCCCGGTGCGACCAATCGAAGATAGACGAAAGGAAGCTCTGTAAACATGGGCGATGGCAGTGAGGCGGCCGCGGAAAAGAAGGAGTGCGGGATGACCACAGTGGAGTTCCGGCGCAGGCAAGTATAGGTGTCGTATTCGGCGAGGTTCTGTAGAGCCTGCAGATCGTCGGTCACCGAGATGACGGGAAGCAGAAAAAGAATCAGCATGGCCAGGGCGCCGATCTGCGTCCGCCGGCTTGCTCCTTGTTGCGGGGCAAAACTGATCCACAGCCGCACGATGACGGCTGCCAGCAACACCCAGATGAGATTGAGGACGATCTCCATTGCTGATCCCAATTCTACATGGCTGCGTGTGCTGCCAGCATGGGGGCGATGTGGCGCACGGCCGCAGTCTCGTGTGGCGAGGGCTTCGGATCAGAATGGCAACCATCTTCGTCTGAGTATTGATCCCGCTATTGCACCTGCACGTTCAACTTTGCGCTGTGGGTGATGCCGGCGGAAACTCCCGTGATCGTCACGCTGTAGCTTCCACTTGGAGCAGGCGTGACCGTGCTCTTTGTTGTTTGACTCGAAGAGGAACTGCCGCCGCAGCCTGCCGCCAAGGACAGACCCGCGGAGAGAACCAAGAGCACCCACAGCCTTGCCAATCGCTTGCGACGAGGCAACGCGGCAAAGATCAGAAATGCGAAAACCAAGCCTGCTTTAGCGCGAAGCGGGAAGCGATCGTTCCTGGAATCCACCGCCGTCGTCGCGGATGCTGCACTGGCTGAGGTAAACGCATTGATGGTCAGGCTGGCGGTGCCGCTTCCCGTCAAACTAGCGGAAGCTGGATTGATGGCGCAACCAATGCTGGCCGACGAGGTCACGCAACTCAGTGCAATTGTGGTGCTTCCGGAGTAGGCCCCACCAAGCGCCACAGGAATGGAGACCGATTGCCCGGCGGGAAGGCTGAGATTTTCGCCCACCACGCTGAGGGAAAAATCGGTGACTGTCACGGTCAGAGGAACCGGGCTGCTGATGGAAGACGCAGTTTCCGGACTGCCTTGATATTCCGCGACAACCTGAATCGTGCCAGAAGGAATCGCAGTTGCAGCAATCGTCGTGCTGCCTGTGGCGGTCAGGCTGGTGAAACTACTCGAACTCAGAAGAACCGACCCGAAGGATGCTCCGTTCCCATACAGATTTACAACCCCATCGGGCGGTCCATTCTGGCTCGATGTCTCCTGAACCGAGATGCTAAAGGTGACGTTCCCGGTGCTGTCTACGCTTCCGGGCGTCAGTGTAAGCGTGGTTGTGGTTGCTGTCAGCTGCGTAGCCGGAGCAACGAAGGTCAATTGCTGAGGATCGGAGTAGGTCGCTGCATTCCAGTTGGTATCCCCGGAGTAACTTGCGGAGAGCGAGTATGTGCCGGCGGGAATATTGGGGAAGGTAATCAGAGGGTCAGACGAACCAAGAGTCAGGGTTTGCGCGTAGGAGCCGAGGTTGACCGTCACTGTTCCAGTCGGCGGGGCAATTGAGCCGTTAGGCGCCAGTAAAAGTCGAGAGATTCCGCTAGCCACGAGACCGCCCAACTGCACGGACACAATCATGCTGTCGCCAGCCTGGTATGTACAGACAGGGCCGGTGGTGCCGGTCGTGGTGCTGCCGATGCAATCCCCGCTGATTGCAGGATTGACAAGAAACTCAGGTGTGCCTTTGACCACTGTAATGGCGAGCGGGGCGCTGGTGGATGCCTGAAAGCTGGCGTCACCCGAGTATGCCGCGGTGACCGAGTGCGCTCCAAGATCGAAGTTCGCCGGTCTCCAGGTGGCAATGCCATTTGAATCCAAAGGAACGGTGGCCGTGGTGCTGCCATCTGTAAATGCCACTGTTCCGGTGGCGAGGCCCGTCGTATTTGTCGCCTGACTCGATGGCGTGGCTGTAAAGGCCGCATTGCTGCCATAGGCAACTTCGCCTGGAGGAAGCGAGGCTGGTGAAGAGCCAACGACGAGTCCGGAGCTTAGGGAGGTGCCATATTTCAGGGTTGTTGTACTCGCCTCGGGCGTAATCGTCAGCGTAACGGGCGCGGAGGCGCTGGGAGCGAATGTGCCGTCGCCACTGTAGTTCGCGGTAAGTTGATAGCTGCCGCCGGGAAGATTCGTCACGCTGGCGGAAGTCGAGCCATTGGTAAGCGCCAGCGGAGTGTTCTCGGGGATCGTTGTACCTTCGCCGGCCGAAAGCACAACATTCCCAGTCGGAGTCGCAGAGCCAGAGTTTGCTTTCACCACGATGTCGATTGTCACGGCCGAGCCGTGAACGACGCTGGCGGGAGTGGCTTCGAGTGTTGTCGTCGAGGGAGCATAGGTGATCTTGTTCCAGTTGTTCAGCAGTTGACTTACATCCACAGAACCCAGGCCACTGGCCAGATCGTAGCCCGGTCCGGCGGCGTATACGCCATAGGACTCTTCGAAGGAATTGTTGGAAATGGGAGTGTTGCAATCCGGCGAGGTGTTCAGCGCACATGTCGTATCGTTGGTGCCCAAGGCGATGTCGTGAAAGACGGCTGGAAACTGCCGCGCCAAGGCGTATAGAGTGTAATTGGCCTGACCTTGCCGGCCGTATTTCTGATCGATGAGTGCCACAATGCCGGCCATCGAGGGCGCGGAGACAGACGATCCTCCAACCAGAGTGACCTGCGGGTTGCCGCTGGTGACCGAAGCGCAATCGCCTGGCTGCGCGCAGATGGGAACGGCGCTCAGGTTGCTTCCGGTGCCACCAAAAACTGAGACGTCTGGCAGATCGCGCGCCTGATCGTCTGGAACCCCAGGAGCATTCTGCCACGAGGGCTTAGGATAGCCCGAAATGCACGTGCCGACGATGCCTGAGGATGGCAACGTTTCCTGTGAACAGTTGCTCGCCCCACCCCCGCTTGCTCCTCTACCGAAGGAGTCAAAGATGCTGTCAATTGTTACTCCTGAGCTACCTTCAGTTGTGGCTACGTTGAGGCCGAGAAAGCTGCTCAAGGGTTGCTCGGGCAGAGGCCCTTTCAGCGAGCCATTGGAGCTGTCATTGGCCTGGTTCCACAGCGTGGCTGCGCTGGGCGCGCCGCTGGCATAATCAGAGTAATAAAAATCAGTGCTGCCGACCGTGACATTCCATGGTGTCGAACCGAATCCATTGACGTTGAGAGTGTCCAGATAGAGGATGCTGCCGCTCGAGCTGACCAATTCTGACCCGCAGGCCGATGGACCACCGTCTCCGCTGGAGACAAGGACGGTCTGCCCCTGCGCCGCGGCCTGCTCCCAAAGATCTGCCCAAAGTTGGTTGCCGGCCTCACCGAGCAACTGCTCGCATTCGTTGTAGCTGAAGCTCAAGACCGAGGCCTGATTATCTTCGACTGCCCGCAAAGCAGCGAGAGCGAGAGCGTTCTGACCCCATCCTGAGGCGATATAGAAGTTGATCGTCGCGTCGGGCGCGATGGCACCTGCGACCTCGATCTCGGGGTAGTTATCAGAGTCCCCAATGAACGGGCCAACCGCTGCGATACCGATCGGGCCGACCCCGTCGCCGGGGTCTTGGCCATCGATGATGATCTGAGTGTGATCGGCCGGGAGATTGAAGAGTTTGCGGTAGGCGTCCACCATCGCAAGGTTGATATTGTTCTCTCCAATGACGCCGATGGTCTGCCCGGCGCCATTGATTCCAGCCGCGTAGACGGGAGCCACGTCGTATTGAGTCGCAAAATCCTCCGGACCAAAGGCATAGAAGGGCGCGCTGTTTTCAGTGATCGTGAACTGCGGAGCGACCTTATGATTGGCTCGATTCATGGTGCCGCCGCCGACGAGCCTCAAAGTGCTAGCGGGCGGAAAGCTGTTCAGCGGAGCGAAGCCGCGGATGCGAGAGGCGACAGCGGCCGGCACCGAGATCTCGCTTGCATTTGCGTAGAAGGTTTTTCCCTGGACGCTGTACTGATGAATCTCTGTGTGCAGCGCCTCGCGGATCTGGCCGGCGGTTCCAGAGAACTCGATCATGGACTTGCTTTTGGATACGCGGGCAACTGATAGGCCATGGGACTCGAGCCATCCAGAGACCAACTGCGTATCCTCGTCGTCGGCGCCAAAGCGAATGCCGAACTCCTCCGGTGTGACCCACTGGCGATAGACCGAAGAGCCGGTTGTATGCACATCGTGCAGGAATTGTTGAAGATACTTTTCCCGATCGGCAGGGCGAGCCAAGTTCAGCAATAGACGGCTCAGTGGAAGTTCATCGGCGACCGCGCCTCGGTCGAACTCGGCACGCGCCAGAGGATGCACGCTTCCATGAAGGGTTGTGAGACGGCTCTCGTCCAGGCCAGGATCGGCGGGCGATGCTACTCGTTGCGCGCAAACTGGAACCGAGAGAAGGAACGCGCAGAGTAAAGAGAGACAGGAGCGAAGCCAAGTTGTCTTCATGATCAGGGATCTCCGTTTTTGAGAGCCGATTGACTCAGATTGTACCGCTCGTGAGCTGCATGGGAAACAATGAGGATGCGAAGGGCGAGACCTTGCGAGCCTTGCGGCTGTCATTCGAGGGAAATAACTCAAGTGCTTGGACGGAGAGCAAGTAGTCTCGTGAGCACTCTCTGGAGCGACGCATCCTGGATTTCAAAAAGACATCTGAAGATTGACTGCGAAGTTATGGGTGCGTTCCGACATTGGCCGAAAGCATTGTTATTCATCATCGGTGACCTCCAGTTGAACTGGATGCGCCGTGGAGTTAACGGCTGGGTCGTAATACTCGTAGACGCGCGACGGGAACGTACGGGCATGAATGGGATACTTGGCGCGCAGTCTGAAGCTTAGCGTAACTGATTGCTTTGGAGAGAGAGCATTGAAGTAGAGAATGGCCTGGGTCGCAGTGAGTGAAAACTTCTCCAGACGGCCGGCCTCCTGCGCTCTGGTCTTGTCTTGAAACGATTGCAGGTCCTCGGAGAGTAACTCGAAGCCCGGAGGAATTCCGAGGTCGACCATCACCATTTTGGCGGTCTTGAATTGATTATTGCTGACGGTTGCAGTGGCGGTGGCAATGTCGTTCTGGGCTAGATGCGTGCGGTCATAGGCAACGTCGATGGTTAGAGGCTCTTCGGCCGGCTTGTCTTTCCAGGGAGTGAAGGATCGGCCGACGACCTGATAGGCCAGGACGCCGGAGCCGTCGAAGTTGAGCTCGATGTGCGCCGGCTTCAACGGATCGATGCCTTTGAAGACGAACTGATGAAGGAGATCGTTGTTCTCCGCAGTGAGTTGGAGTGTCTGTTCAGGCTTGCCGTCAATGACGATCTCGACGGATCCATGCGCATCCGATGCAGTAAGTTGCATGGAGAGTATAAGAGCGCGCAGAGCCATGATGGTGGCCTGCGTGGTGCCCCAATTGCCGGAGGCCTCTTTCTTTGAGGAGATGAAGTTGAGGGCTTTTCGGACTGTCTCGGACGCTTGTCCCCATTTGAGCAGGGCCTGTGCCGCGAGGCCAGTGGTTTCGATCGCGGCGCTCTGGCCGGTGGAGTAGACGCCGGTTTCCTCGGCGTTCCATGAGACCTGATCCCCTTTTTCGGTACGGGCGTCGATGAGCGCTTGCATAGAACGGCGAGTGAATTCGCGATCCTTTCCGTAATCGGTGGCGAAGTTGGCAATGACCGCGAGAGTGTAGGTGTCGGGCTTGGAAGCGGTATCGAACTCGATGAAGTTTTTTGCCTCTTCAATAGCGAGACCTTGATAACCGGTGTTTGCCAGAGACCATGCGATATAAGCGGTGATGCGCAAAACATCGGAGTTATAGCGATTGGTCGCGCCTTCGTTGATAAATGAAGTGTCGGGCTTCCAACTGCCGTCGGGCTGCTGTTGGCTTGCAAGCCACGCACGGGTGCGCTCAATAACTCGCGGGTCCACGTCGGAGACTTTGGACATGTCATTGAATTCCATGAGTCCATATGCAGTGAGAATCTTGTTGGCGGGCACCTGACCGAACCAGGAGAATCCGCCGCCGGGCACCTCAAATGTAAGCAGCCGCTGATAGCCGTTGGCGATGTAGCCCTCAGCTTTGGCATGAATCTCAGGAGTGAGTTTCTTGGTGCGCTTCATGTAGTCGAGCGCGAGGACATTGGGGTAAGTGCTGGAGGAGGTTTGCTCGAAGCAGCCGCCCGGCATCTGCAGAATGCTGTCCATGCCTTCGATGATCTGGCTGAGCGGCCCGGGATAGAGGCGGACAAGGATACTGGTGGCATCGGGGATGGATGCTGCGGGAAACTGGAGTTCGTGATGGGCACTCGATTCGAGTCGGCCATTAAAGACGATGTCTTGCTGGCGGCCGTTGGGGACGACCTCAATCTCACGGACGACAACGTCTTTGAGTGTCTCGCCTTCGGCGTTTTCCATGTGGGCTGAAAGCGTGAGCTTGAACTTGCCGATGCGGTTGGCGTTAATAGTAAACTGCGAGCCGCCGACGCGGCCGGAATCGACTGAAGCAGTTTTGTCGGGGGTGTCGTTTTCCAGCGTGTACCAATCGCCGGGTTGGAGCGCGAGGCCGACCTGGCCCCTCTTGCCGGAGTAGTTATAGATGGCGACAGGGAGCGAGACGCGATCGCCCTGGGTCAGGGTGACGGGCAGGTCCAGGCCAACGAAGAAGTCCTGGAAGACCTTGAGACTCGACGAAGAGGAGCCGAGCGCGCCTGACTCTGTAGAGGCAAGCATCGCCATGCGCCATGTAGTGATGGAGTCGGCAATAGGGATGGAGATGCTGGCGTTGCCGCTGCCGTCGGTGAGGATTTCGGGGTTGATGTAGAGGGATTCTGGGAAGTACGAACGAATGTGCGGAGCGCCGGCTTGCGGTGCGCTGATGCCCGGACTCAGGGCGGCAAGACCCGCTACGTTGCGGCTCTTCATATCAAGGCTTGTGATCTCCTGCGCCGAAATGAGCGTTGAAACCACGTTTGAATCGGTCTGAACCGCCATTGCATCCGTTACAACAGTGATGGTTTCGGTTTCTTTGCCAAGGTTCAGCCTGACGTCAACGCGGTAGGTCTCAGAACCGTTGAGGTTAATTCCAGTCTGCACGTAAGTCTCAAATCCCTTGGCGATTCCCTTCAGTTTGTAAGTGCCAGGAGCCAAGCCGACTATGTCATAGAGACCGGTGCCACCGCTGGTGGTTGAGTAACTGTTGCCCGTCTCCGTATTCGAGAGAGTGATGCTTGCACCGGCTATTACCGCGCCGGAGACATCTGTGACAATGCCGGTGATCTCGCAATTTCCATGCAACGAGGTGAAGGCTCGATTGCCGGGCGATCGATCACCACTCCGATCGGGAATTACGATGTAGAACGAGGTCTTGTATTCTCCGTTTTTGAACTGGTGATCCGGACCCGCGCTTTGGACGAGGATGTATCTGCTTCCGTTTTGAACCAGGTCCGTCGCTTCAAATCGGAGTGGAGTGCCCCAGCCATCGTGCGGATGCATGCCGTCTTCCAACGTTAGGTTTTGAAGGTATCGAACGATCTCAATGTTCGAGAGCCGCTGCGGAGATTGCGTGTCGAGGTTTGCCGCAAGCCGGCGAACAAGCTTCTCGAAGGCTGCGTAATAACGCTGGTCGTACTCAGCTCGTTTATCTTGCGGCAGATCGCGGCCTGCCTGAGCGTCGAGCGTGTGTGGATGGACGGTTTCGGCGGCAGAGAAGAGGACGCGGGCAGCCAAGTCGCTCTGGCTGGACTGCTGGCCTTCTGAGCTCTTCACGATCCCGTCTGTCGAAAGCGAATGAATCTCATAACGCGGCTTCAACAACTCCTGCTCCAAATAAAAGAAGACCTTTGCGAATCCAGGCTGCTTCTCGGCCAGGGCGAAGACCGCTTCGTCGACGGCCTCTAATCCGATGGCGGCAGAGACGCCTTCTCCGCGAGCGTTGGTTACATGGAAGCGAATGCGCGCCTCGGAACCGGGGCGATAGACGGCCGAGTCGGCAGTGGTTTCAATCTTCAATTCGTCGGCGGGTTGAACAAAGACGAGACGATGATCGGCAACAGGCTGTGCGTCACGGCCAAAGAGATAGGCGTGGATGTCGAGCGTGCCGGCCATCTGCGGCGTGGCATTCAGCGAGGCTTCGGCTTGTCCGTTCCGCAGGTCCAGGTCTTCGGTCAGGATGGTCTGTCCGTTCTTGACGATGTCTAAGTAAGCGGCGCCATGCGCGCGAGTGGACAAGACCTTCAGTCGGATTCGGTCGCCGGCTTTGTAGATTGCCTTGTTAGCGCGAAGTAGAACTTGCTCGGCTCCCTGGCGGGTTTTAAGTGGAACCGTGGTCGCGGCGCTATTGCCATGGTGATCGTCGGCCTCGACCTGAAGCGACTCAAGACCGGAGCCAGGATTGAGGTGAAGGACGGCGATGCCGGCGGCATTGGTGGTGAGGCGCAGATCTGGCGTGGACGCGCTGCCATTCAACCGGACGGGGTCGAGATTATCGAAGTTGTGAACAGTCATTGTGGTCTTGGCGGGGCTGCCGTCGGGATAAGAACTGAGGATGAATATCTCGTTTTCGATGTTGGGAATGAGCGCGCCGCCCTCGGGCACTGCGGTGATGAGCAAGGGCGACTGGCTGATGGTGATTGGTTCGCCGCGCGTCTCGGCGTGGCCGGCCGAGTCCTTGACGGTGGCCTCGATGAGCGCGCGAGCCGCGCCCTGGCTGAGGGGGTGGCCGGCAAAGTAGGCGGGGAGTTTGAGATCGAATTTATATGTGCCCTCGGCGTCGGTCTTGCCAGTCGACGAGGCGGCTTCAAAGATCGCTACGTCCATGCTGGATGCTTTGATTGTGATCTCAGCATGGTCAACGGCTTTGCCGAAGAAGTAATTTGCTTGGACAGTGCCGGTAACGTGGTCTCCGGGCCGGTAGTCGCGTTGCGGCTTTCCGTTCTTCCGGGTGAATTCGACCGTTACTTTGAACTTGGGCAGCACATAGCGCTCTACGTTGAGGGCCAGTTCAGCCGTCGAAGATTCAACAGAATCGTCACCCAATCGGACGCGAAGATGGTAGGTGCCGAGGTTGACTTCATCGGCCAGGGGAAACTCGGCAGAGGCAATACCGAATTTATCCGTGATGGTGGATTTTCTGAAGACCTTGTTGCCGCGCGAGTCTTCCACCTCAAACTCCAGTTTGCGATCGGCGATGGCACCATGGTCGGCGCGGTCCAGAGCCAGCGCGCGGGCGTGGATCGTTTGGCCGGGCTGGTAGATGGGTTTCTCGCTGGTAAGAAGGATCGATGCTTTCTCATGGAGTTCGACGGACTGGGTGGATTCAGTCGATCCAATGGGAGTGTCCGCAACAAAGCGCAGGTCGTACTTTCCTGTGAGTCCTTCTGGAAAACGAAAACCGGCTTTGACAGTGCCGTGCCGATTGAGACTGCCGGAGAAGAGTGGACGTGATGGCTGGTTGGGAATGAGGAGTTCGATTCGCAAGGAGCCCGTCGCAGGGGCATGATTGTTGGCGTCGGAGACGATTACGCGAATGGCCGCGCTGCTGCCGGCAAGATACTCGGTCTGGCCGAGGATGTGAACGACTGGACGGTGAATAATTCTGGAGATGGATTCAATACCCTCGATTTTCGTCGCGGAGTGTGCGCTGTCGTCGTACTCGAAACGGTAGCGAATCCGCTGCCAGACTATCTCGTCAAAAGGAATAGGCCGCGTGGGAACAATCGTTTGCTGCCAGACGCCGTCGCCTTGTATGGCATCGACAGCGATCTCAACCCGGCCCAGCGTCCGATCGTCGGGATCGAGAATCTCTACGATGAGCTTGCCCGAACCGGCGTATCCCGAATGGTAATGGATAGTTATCGACAGATTTCCGTGTGCATAGGAGGCGGCAAGTTGTTGCGCCGGTGCTGTAGAAGCGTACAGCAGGGTAATGACGAGGAAGATCGGATAGAGAACGAAAAGCCGGAGTGAGCGAAGGCTGGAATCGAAACGGCGGATGATCATGCAGGTTCTCCCGTGCGCCGCCAGTAAAGGTCTTTGCAGCGGCTCGTCTGAATCGAGAACGCGTGGTTACGCCAAACTTGCAGGGAGGAAGAGAGAATATTTGAGTGTTTCGAAGAAGGGTATTACTTGCGCTTCCAAGTGATGCCGTCTGTGCTCGTCCAATGGTCGAGATTGTCGGTGGTGATCTCGAAGACCGGAGCAGGCTCGTCAGTCTTGATCAACGTCGAAACCACGTTGGAGTCGGATTGAACAGCCAGAGTGTCTGCGACGACAGAAATGGTCTCGGTTTCTTGGCCAAGCATCAGCTTGACGTCCACGCGAGCGGTCGCATGTGCGTTGACGAGAATGCCAGTCTGCACATTGGTCTCAAATCCCTTGGCCGTCACCTTCAGGTTGTAGATCCCTGGACTCAGGCCGTCAAGATCATAGAGACCCGAGGGGCCGCTGACGGTCTCGCCAGCTACTCCCGTCTCAGGATTCATGAGGTGAATTGCTGCTCCAGCCACAACCGCTCCGGTCAGGTCCGTCACAATGCCAGTCAAAATGGAGTCCTGCTTTCCTGTGGGAGCGGGATTGGCGACTTGTGCTTGGGCCGGGCCGGGCACTGCTATACGGGCTGAGAGCACAGAGTGCTCTTGCGCCGGAGACGCCGGCGCGGCTGGCTTGCCGACGATGGTCTCGGCAGAGGCGAGTTCGACCAGCACGGGCCGGCCTGTCCAGGGCGCTCGAATCGGCTTCCAATGCTTTCCAGCATCGGCACTCAGAAAGACTGTATAGCGCATGTCGATGGCAATGATCCGGCGGTCGTGTACAACCATCGAAAGCACAGGAAGATGGCTGGGCAAGCGATGTTTCAGATGCTGGCTCTGGAACTCCTGTTCACGATTGGACGAAGCAACAGAGGAACTTGCTGTAGTTGCGATGGCATCGCCGGAAGGCGTCGACTTCGCGGGATTTGCGCTGGTGACGGTCTTATTATCTGATGCTCCGGGCGCAAGCGCCGCCAAGGATGAAATGTTGCGACTCTGGGTGGCAAGCTGATTGATTTCTTGAGAAGTTATCAGCGTGCTCGCTGCGTTTGAATCTAGTTGGGCGGTCGGCGCACTTTCTTTGTTCGCCTTGATGGAAGCAGTCTCTTCAGAATTGACCAACGTCGAGGCTAGGTTTGTGTCGAGTTGAGGTTTGGAACTGTTAGTCGCAGTCGTCCGCAGATCATCTTTCCGCGACAAAGAAAGAGCCCCTCTGCCAGTGGCCATCGCGCTAGGCCGGACATCTCTGGTGGGTTGGGGCGCCGGTGATTCTGGGGTGGGAGCGGGCGCAGTCTTGGGCATCTCCAGAGGCGCCGTCTGATGAAGCCTTGCCTCCTGTGGGGGCGCCTCGGTTGTTGGATTGCTCTTGGCGTGATGAACGTAGATGGCAAAAACGGCGAGCGCGGCTGTGATCGCCAGGGCAGGCCAGGCTAGGGTCCAGCGAGACCACAAAGGCTCACGCAGCCACCGCGGCTTGCGCGCGGTTGCGATCAAGTTTTTCGCGGGCTCGATGGAACGGAATGAAAGCGCGACAGTTGCGCGGCACTCCTGGCAGACGGCGAGATGGTCGAGCATCTGCTCCCGCTCATGTGCGGGGAGCGCATGCTCGACGAAGGCGCTGATCTGGTCGGCGTCTGGATGATACCCGGATTGAAGAACTTCGCTCATAGTGAGTCGGATGCCGGCGTCGGCGTCTGTTGAGAGAACGGGGAGATTTGCGAAGTTTGCAGCAACTTTCGCAGGTTTATTTCGATGTCGCGGGGATCTGTGCCCAGAGTCTCTTCCGCGGCTGCCTTGCTGAGGCCTCCAGACACAAGATTCTCAAGAAGCTGCTTGCGGAGATTGGCGGCCAGGCGTTTGAGCCTGCGGCTGATGGTGGCCTCATGAACGGCCAGAGTCTGTGCAATCTGGAAGAGAGTCTGGCGGTCAAGATAGTACGCGGAAAGCAGAAATCGATCTTCAGCGGTAAGACCGCGCAGGGTGCGCGCGACGGCTGCAGTGAGCCGGGCCAACTCAGAGGGCACAGGGGTGGGGGGAGCCACCGCAACGCTTTCGACACCGTCAAGTGGTGTTTCACGATAGGTGCGTCGGTGGTGGTCTCTCGATCGCTGGACAAGAGTGGCGCGGAGCCAGCCCATCAGCGAACCACGGCCTGAGTAAGATGCCAGTGGTGAACGCCGCTCGCCGGCGCTTTCGCGGAGGCCATAGAGTTCAGCGTAAAGGGAATCGGCGAGATCCTGGCCCAGGCTGGCGGAACCGGTGATGGAGATTGCGGCCCGCAGGACAGATTCACGGAAACGGCCGAGAAATGCCTCCCATGCGGTCTCGCGGCCGAGGGCACAGGAGTGCGCCAGAGCAAGTTCGGAGAGATGGAGCCCGCGATAGAACTCAGCTTTCTGAGCGGCCCCTGGGACAACGGAAGGGGGGAAACCATGATTGACTCTCTCGCCGACAGAGGTGAGCACCAGGCTGAATTCCTCAAGGCCGAGGCCGAAGCTCTCCGCCTCTGCTGCCCGCCAAAGCTCGATAGTGAGATCCGGCCACAGCCCTGAGACCGATGTGGATTGCCGCTCGGCAGGCGCAGGCAGGGCGAGATCGGCGGCTTTGGACGAGACAGTATCCACGATCCTGAGGATAATGCATTTGGTGCAGCCATGAGTCGCCGAAGAGTTGAAAACTCAGCTCCATAGCTTCTCGCCTGACAAATCCGGTAAGCAACGAACTTATTCCAGCTCCGAGCTAGTTTGACCACCCCGGAAGACTCCAACCCTGACAAGATCGTTCAAGATGCGAAGCCGTGCAAACCGGGCAGGTTCCTGGTTGTTTGCAGCGGGAATATGACTCCAGCATTTGAACGCAAGGATCGCGCCAGGTCTCTATGAGTGTTTTTCTTTGGCAATTAGGTAAACACCCATCGCCAAGTCCGAATTCATCGCCTGGGCCGCGGTGGCTCACGCATCTGGGAGCGCTCGGCCTCTTCTTCGTCGCGGTGATAGATTCCTCGGTCATCCCTCTGCCAATTCCAGGCAGCACCGATCTGCTGTTGTTGTGGCTGGTGGCGCATCGCGGCGATCCGTGGCTGCTGGCGCCTTGTGCTATTGCAGGCAGCATTCTGGGTGGATATACCACCTGGGCGATTGGGCGCAAAGGAGGCGAAACAGCACTGCGGCACTACGTGCCGGCGCGACTGCTCACGCGGGTTGTCGCTTGGGTTGAGCATCATCCAGTCTTGGCGGTTTTTGTTCCGGCGATGCTTCCACCTCCCATTCCTTTGCTGCCCTTTGCACTTGCATCCGGAGCGCTTGGAGTATCGCGGACCCGCTTTCTCACAGTCTTTGGCACGGCGCGGGGCCTGCGATACTCCTTCGTCGCTTGGCTCGGCGTGACCTACGGACGTCGAATTGTCCTTCTCTTGTCTGGAACACTCCAGCAGTGGTCGACTCCGTTGCTGATGACATTCGTGATCTTATTTACCGCTGGCGCAGGTTTCGGGATATGGAAGATTCGTGGATTGCGCAAGGTCGATGCGGCCCAAAAAGCGCGCGTGGCATGACCAGGCGGTTCACGCCGGTCAATTCGCCAGGGCCATTTTGTTCGCGTATCGCTCCTGGGCTTTACGCATCGGGCGACAGGCAAACATGGCCCTCTGCGCCCTTCGGAGATGAGCAATACCGAACATACAATTGCTCTGAATCTCGGCGATCCTGCGAGAAGCATGTTGTACAATTCGCTTGAATACGGAGTGGTGAATGTCTGGATTCGGTGGCAGGCCAGAGGCTCAGCATACTCGCGCCGATCATCAGTTGCCCCCGCCTGCCCTTTGGTACCGGAGGCGCTGGTTTCTGTGGACGAGCGCGGTTTTGTTGCTAACTTTGGCCGCGATCGCTCTTTGGTCCATCCACAAGAGCGACGCCAAGGCGGCAGCCGCAAAGCGAACACAGGCCGCGGTCAAACCTTCTGTTACCGTCACTGCCGCCCCTGCCACTAAAGGCCAAATCGGGATCTACCTGGATGCGATCGGCACGGTAACTCCGGTCTATACGAGCTCCATTACCGCGCAGGCGAGCGGTGTCTTGGCCGCTGTGCATTACACCGAGGGTCAATCCGTCAAGAAGGGTGACGCGCTGATCGACATCGATCCGCGGCCCTACCAGGCGCAACTGTTGCAGGCTGAGGGCGCTCTGGAACGCGACACGAATGTTCTGGCGCAGGCTCGGATGGATCTGGACCGCTATCGCACGGCGTGGGCGGGAAACGGAATTCCCAAGCAACAGTTGGATGACCAGGAAAAGATTGTGCTCGAAGACCAGGGTACGGTGAAGAACGACCAAGGCACTGTGAATTACGATCAGGTCCAGCTAAGCTATTGCCACATCACCGCGCCGATTGCCGGCCGGGTTGGTCTTCGACTTGTGGACCCTGGAAACGTGGTGCAAGCAGGGGGAACCACGACGCTGGCGGTCATTACACAGATGCAGCCCACTACTGTGATCTTTACCATTTCAGAGGATAGCCTGGAACAGGTGCTGGCGCGGATGCGGAAAATGCATAGTCTGCCCGTCGAGGCGATGGACCGGGCACAGACCAGGACAATCGCGACGGGCAAACTGTTCACCATCGACAACCAGATCGACACTACGACGGGAACGGTAAAACTGCGCGCCCTCTTCGAGAACAGGGACGGGTCTCTCTATCCCAACCAGTTTGTCAATACGAGATTACTGGTGAATACGCTCAACGGCGTCACGCTCATTCCTACGGCGGCCGTTCAGCACAACGGACAGGTAGCCTTCGTCTATGTGATTGCGAATGGATCGGCGAGTGTCCGCAACATCACGCTCGGGGTTGCCGAGGGCGGCATGACTGCCGTGGAAGGAATCAACCCCGGCGAGGTTGTAGCGACTAGCAGTTTTGACAAGTTACAAAACGGGAGTAAAGTTGCTCTTGCCAAGCAGGCGTCTCCGGCTAACCGAGCCACGAGCAATACCCCGTGAATCCTTCCGGGCCCTTCATTCAGCGACCCGTTGCCACTGCGCTGTTGATGGCCGCGATCCTGCTTGTGGGTATCGTTGCATATACCCAGTTGCCGGTCTCCGCGTTGCCCGAGGTTGACTACCCGACCATTCAGATACTTACCTTTTATCCAGGCGCCAGCCCCGATGTGATGGCCACAACAGTAACTGCGCCTTTGGAACGCCAGTTTGGCCAGTTACAAGGGCTGAGCCAGATGACCTCGACCAGTTCAGGCGGATCATCCGTGATCGTGCTGCAGTTTGCTCTCAGCCTGAACATCGACATCGCCGAAGAAGAGGTCCAGTCATCTATTAATGCTGCGCAGAGCTTTCTGCCGTCGAATCTTCCCTCGCCGCCGGTTTATAGCAAGACAAACCCGGCCGATGCTCCAGTGCTTACGCTGGCGATCACTTCTAACTCCATTCCGCTCTCTCAGGTCGAGGACCTGGTGGATACGCGTCTTGCGCCCAAGCTCTCGCAGTTGAGCGGGGTTGGGCTGGTGAGCATCAGCGGCGGGCAAAAACCGGCTGTGCGCATACAGGCCAATCCAACGGCGCTGTCGTCTTACGGATTAAACCTCGAGGATCTGCGCACGGCGCTCGTCCAGACCAGCGTCAATGCCGCCAAGGGTAACTTCGACGGGCCACATCAGGATTATCAGATCAACGCCAACGATCAGTTAGTGACCAGCGACGACTATCGAAATGTTGTAGTGGCCTACCGTAATGGCGCGCCCATCATGCTGCGCGATGTGGCGCAGGTGGTCGACGGCATCGAAAACAACAAGCAGGCCGCGTGGATGAACGAGACGCCGGCGGTGATTCTCAATATTCAGAGGCAGCCGGGAGCCAACACCATCAGCGTGGTAAAGGCCATCAAGGCCATCCTGCCGCAGCTTGAGGTGAACCTGCCGGCGTCGATTAAAGTAACGCCTTTGACCGATCTAACCACGGCGATCAACGCCTCTGTCTCCGACGTCGAGTTTGAATTGATGCTGACCATTGCTTTGGTGGTGATGGTCATCTTTCTTTTCCTGCGCAACCTTTACGCAACGGTCATTCCCTTCCTGGCCGTGCCTCTTTCGCTTGTCGGAACCTGTGGCGCGATGTATGCGCTTGGCTATAGCCTCGACAATCTTTCGTTGATGGCGCTCACCATCTCGACGGGCTTTGTGGTTGATGACGCGATCGTGATGATCGAGAACATCACGCGTTATCTCGAAACCGGAGATAGGCCCATGGAAGCGGCGATGAAGGGCGCGGAACAGATCGGCTTCACCATCATCTCTCTCACCGTCTCACTGATTGCGGTGCTCATTCCGCTGCTTTTTATGGGCGACGTTGTCGGGCGATTATTTCGAGAATTTGCAGTTACTCTCGCCGTGACGATCGTGCTGTCGGCCGTGGTGTCTCTTACGCTGACTCCGATGATGTGCTCGCGCATTCTGCGCCACACTCCCAAAGAAGAGCAGGGACGTTTCTTCAAGGCCTCGGAGCGCGTCTTCGAGAACGTCATTGCCTTCTATGGCCGGACGCTCAAATTTGTTCTCGAATACCAGACCATTACATTACTGGTCGCCGCCGCAACACTGGTGCTCACGATCTTTCTCTACATCGTCATCCCCAAGGGATTCTTTCCCACGCAGGACACGGGCGTGATTCAGGGCATCTCGCAAGCTTCTGAGACTATCTCCTTCGCAGCCATGGAGCAGAAGCAGCAGCAACTGGGCGCCATTGTTCTTCAGGACCCGGCGGTCGAGAGTTTGTCCTCATTTATCGGTGCGGATGGGACCAACACGACGCTCAACAGCGGGCGGATGTCGATCAACCTGAAGCCGCTGAACCAGCGCGACCTGAGCGCCTCCGACGTGATCAGGAGGCTGCAGCAGAGTTTGAAGCAGGTGGACGGCATCGAGCTTTTCATGGAGCCGGTGCAGAACATTACAGTGGACGATCGCGTCAGCCGCACTCAATACCAATACACTTTGGAAGATCCCGACCCGAACGAGTTGAACCTGTGGACAGGGCGGCTTGTCGACAAGATGAAGCAGCTGCCTCAGCTCGCCGATGTGGCCACCGACCAGCAGACCGGCGGACTGGCGGTGTCGCTGGTGATCGATCGAGTGAGCGCGTCGCGGCTTGGCATTGCGCCCTCGACTATCGACAATATGCTTTATGACGCCTATGGACAGCGGCAGATCAGCACCATGTACACGCAGCTAAACCAGTATCACGTGATTCTGGAAACTGCGCCAAACTCTCAACAAGGACCAAACAAACTCCAGGATCTTTATATACAAACAAACGCTTCGGCAGGCGGTTCCGGTCCAGGAGCGTCCTCGTCGTTTGCAGCCTCGGGGTCTTCGTCCGCAGGTTCGAATGCGACGACGACTTCGGTGGCGTTCACTCCGTCATCGGCAGCGCTCAGTGCTCCCTCGAATGCCATCAAATCGAGCGTGGGCGCGAGCAGCACGACTTCAACCGCAAATGCAGCCACTACTACCGCGGCTGCCAATGCAGTGCCTCTCAGTGCGTTCACGCATCTTGAGAGAGTGACCGAGCCACTCTCGATCAATCATCAGGGCCAATTCCCAGCAGTCACCGTGTCGTTCAATCTTGCCCCCAATGCGGCGCTGGGAGGCGCTATTACGGCTATCGAAAAAGTTCAGAAGGATCTGAACATGCCGGCCAGCATTCAGTCCGGCTTTCAAGGCACGGCTGCGTCCTTTCAGGGCTCTCTCTCCAATGAAGGGTTGTTGATTCTCGCCGCGCTCGCTGCCGTGTATATCGTACTTGGGGTCCTTTACGAGAGTTTCATTCATCCGATTACGATTCTTTCGACATTGCCGTCGGCCGGCGTGGGTGCGCTGCTGGCCCTCATTCTTTTCAGACAGGACCTAAGTGTCGTCGCGATTATCGGCATCATCCTGCTGATTGGCATTGTGAAAAAGAACGGCATCATGATGGTCGATTTTGCAATGGAGGGAGAACGAGAGCATGGAAAGAGCGCGACGGAGGCGATTTACGATGCCTGCCTGTTGCGTTTTCGTCCTATTATGATGACGACCATGGCTGCACTGTTGGCGGGCATTCCGCTGGCACTGGGCCGAGGCATGGGTTCAGAGCTGCGGCGGCCACTGGGCATTGCCATGGTTGGTGGGTTGCTGCTGAGCCAGGTACTCACGCTCTATACGACACCAGTGATTTATATCTTCTTCGATAACATCGGCCATCGCTTTGGCCGTTCAAAGAAAGCCATCGACCCTGGCAACGAGCCACAGCCGGCGGAGGGATCATGAATATCTCCGCGCCCTTTATCCGCAGGCCGGTTGCAACCACGCTGCTGACGGTGGGAATCGTGCTTGTTGGGGCCATCGCATTCGACGTACTGCCCGTTTCTCCCTTGCCACAGGTCGATTTCCCAACGATCTCTGTTTCTGCCGGCTTGCCCGGCGGAAGCCCTGAGATCACTGCGTCGTCCATTGCGACTCCGTTGGAGCGGCAGTTCAGCCACATCGCCGGCGTAACCGAGATGACCTCATCGAGTTCGCTGGGTAGCACCTCGATCACGTTGCAATTCGATTTGAGCCGCGACATCGATGGCGCGGCGCGGGATGTGGAGGCGGCCATTAACGCCGCTCGCACTTACCTGCCGGCGAACCTGCCCGCCAATCCGACTTATCGCAAAGTGAATCCTGCCGATTCGCCGATTATCATCTTAGGGCTTACCTCGGATAAGTACGACAGACCGGCACTCTATGATGCGGCGTCGTCGGTCATGGCACAAAGGTTGTCTCAAATCGAGGGTGTCGGACAGGTCACGGTGGGCGGAGGCGCCAGCCCTTCGGTGCGGGTGGAAGTCAATCCGACACTGCTGAACAGCCACGGTCTCACGATTCAGAACATCCAGTCCGTCTTGAGTCAACAGAATGCCCATGAGCCGGCCGGCCAGATCTCGGACGGAGATACAACAGCGGATATTGTCACCAACGACCAGATATCCCATGCCGAACAATACAGGCCGCTGATTGTCGGTTATAGAAATGGGGCGGCGATCAGGCTTGCCGATGTAGCCGATGTCGAAGATGCTGCACAGAACCTTCGCACGGCGGGATATTTGAATGGCATCCCGTCGATCCCCGTGATCATCTTCCGCCAGCCGGGCGCAAACATTATCGACACAGTCGATCGAATCAGGGCAGCGCTGCCGTCGATCGAAGCGTCGATCCCTCAAGGCATCAAGACCACGGTTGTTCTTGATCGCACCACGACCATCCGGGCGTCGGTCAGCGATGTAGAGCGCACTCTTCTGCTCTCTGTCGGCCTGGTCATCCTTGTCGTCTTCATCTTCCTGCGCAACGGGCGAGCCGTGCTCATTCCCGCCGTTGCCGTTCCCGTCTCGCTGGTCGGTACATTCGCGGTGATGTATCTGCTTGGCTTCAGTATCGATAATCTCTCGCTAATGGCGCTCACCATCGCGACAGGCTTTGTAGTGGATGATGCGATCGTGGTGATGGAAAACATTTCCAGGCTTCGTGAAACAGGCATGACACCGATGAAGGCAGCCTTTCAGGGTTCGAGCGAGATAGGGTTTACCATCCTGTCGATCAGTTTGTCGCTGATTGCGGTCTTCATCCCGATTCTCCTCATGGCCGGAATCGTCGGCCGCCTCTTCCGCGAGTTTGCCATCACACTGTCGACAGCGATTGTTGTTTCAATGCTCATCTCCCTGACGACCACACCGATGATGTGCGCCTATCTTCTCAAAGATGAAAGGATGGTCAAGCATGGCCGCGCATACCAAATAAGCGAGAAGGGATTCTCGTGGATGCTCTCCACTTATAGCCGCTCCCTAACGTGGGTGCTGAAGCATCCTGGACCGATGCTGACTCTGCTTCTTCTGACGATTGCATTGAACTTCTATCTCATCGACATCATTCCCAAGGGATTTTTTCCGCAGCAAGATACGGGAGCCATTCAAGGCAGTGTGCGTGGACCTCAGGACGCTTCGTTTCCTGTGATGAATAACTCGATCGTGCAACTGGTGAATGTTATCAAGGCAGATCCGGCAGTGGATAACGTGATCGCGTACACGGGCGGCAACGGGGCATCCAACACAGGAAACATCAACATTGCCCTCAAGCCGCTGAATGTTCGCAAGGTTACGGCGCCGGCCATTATCGATCGCTTGCGGCCTAAGATGAATCGCCTTCCGGTTGCTTCGGCCTTTCTCCAGGCGGCGCAGGATTTGCGTATTGGCGGCAGGTCGAGCAATGCGATGTACCAATATACGATTCAGTCGGACAATGTGGCCGATCTTGCGCATTGGGGTCCGATTCTGCTTGCGGGGATGCAAAAGATTCCCGGCTTCCAGGACGTGAGCAGCGATGCGCAGAATAGCGGCCTGCAAGAGTTAATCGCCTATGATCGCCCCACGGCCGCGCGGCTGGGCATCACGCCGCAGTCCCTGGACCAATCTCTTTACAGTGCCTTCGGACAGTCGGAGGTTTCCATCATCTACACGCAGCTCAACCAGTATTATGTTGTGCTGGAGGTAGCGCCGCCTTACTGGGAGAGTCCAGAAGGCTTGACGAATATCTACCTCAATACAAGTGGTAACGGAGTCGTCCCACTTTCCACGGTCACCTCTGCCCAAGCGAGCACTACCCCATTGACAATCAATCACACCAGTTCATTCCCATCCGTCACGGTGTCGTTCAACCTCGCGGAGGACATGTCGTTGAGCGATGCAACCCGATTGGTCGCCCAGATGCAACAACGGCTCAATACCCCGCAAACCGTTCGTGGTTTTTTTGCTGGAACGGCTGCGGCCTATCAAACTTCGCTGGCCAGTGAACCCCTTCTCATCGGTACGGCTTTGTTGGCCGTCTACATCGTTCTCGGCATTCTCTACGAAAGCCTGGTGCATCCATTGACCATTATCTCCACTCTGCCTTCGGCAAGTGTCGGGGCCATGCTCGCACTGATGCTGTTCAAAGTGGATCTCAACGTCATCTCGATTATCGGCATCATCCTGCTGATTGGCATAGTGAAGAAGAATGCCATCATGATGATCGATTTTGCTCTGGTTGCGGAACGCGAGCATGGCAAGTCCACCACCGATGCCATCTTTGAGGCCTGTCAGCTTCGCTTCCGTCCCATCCTGATGACGACCATGGCAGCCTTGTTTGGCGCGCTGCCGATGGCCTTCGGAACTGGCACCGGCTCCGAACTCAGGCGGCCGCTCGGCATCACGATCGTAGGCGGACTGATCGTCAGCCAGATGCTGACACTTTACACCACGCCGGTTGTGTATCTGTTCTTCGATCGTATGCGCCTCTGGTTCAAGAGCAAGCAGCCGGCGACCCTTGAGCATGGAACCTCGGAGGCAACTTGATTTTGGAGCGTTCTTTATGAAGATGTCTAACTTAAGATCACGCAGGCAAGCATGGAGGCCGCTGACGGCTTTGTTTGCATTGCTTATTGCT
Organism: Occallatibacter sp.; assembly: GCA_049522255.1. Taxonomy (GTDB): domain Bacteria; phylum Acidobacteriota; class Terriglobia; order Terriglobales; family Acidobacteriaceae; genus Telmatobacter. The sequence continues at coordinate 5,432 of JBEKOA010000027.1, read as the reverse complement.
GCGTTCTGCGCGATGCTCTCGGGATGCAATGTTGGGCCAATGTATTCTCCACCCACAATGACGGCGCCGCCGGCTTTCAAAGAGACGCCTGAACAGTCCCAGGAGGCCGGTGCGTGGGCTGTGGCGCAGCCCCAGGACGCTGCTCTTCGCGGTAAGTGGTGGAAGATCTACAATGAACCCGATCTGAATTCGCTCGAAGATGAACTCAATATAGATAACGAGAATATTCGCCAGGCATTCGAGAACTTCATGGAAGCGCGAGCACTGGTGCGTGAGGCGCGATCTCAATACTTCCCCACGGTTGGTGTTGGTGGATCGTATTCTCGATCGCAAAGCTCCGCCAATGTTTCATCATTTTCAAGCGGCGGGACACAACAGGCCGGCGGTGCAACTTCGGCCGGAAAACAGACGCAGCTATTCTCTCTTTCCGCCGATGCGTCGTGGGCGCCTGATCTGTGGGGGAAGGTGCGCAACACAGTGCACGCCAGCCAATATGGTGCGCAACTGTCGGCTGCAGATCTTGAGAATGAACGACTAACGGAACAAGCCAGCCTTGCCGAGTTCTTCTTTCAGATTCGCGGCCAGGATGCATTGCAAAAGCTACTCGATGAAACGGTGGAAGCTGACAAGAAGGCACTCGACGCTCAGCGGGCCGCCTACGACAGTGGCGTCGGCGATCAGATTTCTGTTGTCGAAGCGCAGACGACTCTAGCGAGCGCGCAATCGGCGGCGATCAATCTTGGAATTGCGCGCGCGCAGTATGAACATGCAATTGCGATGCTTGTTGGAAAGCCGGCTTCAGCATTTTCCATTCCCGTGGAACCGAAGACGAGCGCGCCTCCGCCGATACCCCTTGGGATGCCTTCCCAACTGCTCGAACGGCGTCCAGATATAGCGGCCGCGGAGCGCAACATGGCCGCCGCGAATGCGCAGATTGGGGTCGCTCGTGCCGCCTTTTATCCTGCACTGACGCTCTCCGCTACCGGAGGCCTGGAGAGCGATGCCATCAAGCATTTGTTCGACTGGCCCAGCCGCTTCTGGTCCGTCGGCCCGTCGATCTCAGAGACCGTTTACGATGGGGGACTGCGCCGCGCGACCGTGAATCAATACATCGCAACATACAACGCAAACCTGGCGGCATATCGCCAGTCGGTGCTGACGGCATTCCAGCAAGTGGAAGACTCACTGGCAGCGGTTCGCATTCTATCGCAGCAGATCCTGCGCCAACAGGAGGCAGTCGAGTCATCCGAGACGTTTCTGCGACTTGAGTTGACACGCTATCAAAATGGCATCGATCCCTACATCGATGTGATCACTGCGCAAACCACTTTGCTGCAGAATCAGCAGTCGCTTACAAATCTGCAGGTCCAGGAGATGACGGCGTCTGTGCAACTGATAGAAGCTCTCGGAGGAGGTTGGAATCGGTCCCAGTTACCCACTCCCGCTCAAGTCACACAGGCGCCTGACAAGGCAGATACTACAATTCAGCATTAGATTGCGACAGCGATTTCCCGCGCATCTTTGAGGGACAGGAGTTTGCTATTAATTATCGAGTGGGCAGCTCTCGCAGTCTTGCTTGACATCCTGCCGGCGGACTCCTACCATACGTTTAACGTGGTGAAGGAGTTCACCCTTAACCGCTGTCCATCCAAGAGGCCGGACAGATGATGACTCCTGACAGGGAAGCCTGTTGCGGAGTTATGTCCCGGCACGATCCCTGATCTGAACACTGAGGAGTTCGCGTTGATAACGAACACTTGGGCTCTTTGTGCGCTATGGGTTGGGCTTGCGCTGGCCGCGACGCTGCTTGCGATCTGGTTCAAGATCTCGACGGCGCTTTCTGAAATTGTGGTGGGAACCGTGGCCCAATTGCTCATCGGCGCATTCCTGGCGCAGGGCGGGCTGCTGGGAAACACGCCGTGGATCACCTTTCTGGCAGGAACCGGGGCCATCGTACTGACCTTTCTTGCCGGCGCGGAACTTGATCCGGCTGTCTTCAAAACCAAATGGCGTGAAGCGTCGGTCATAGGACTGGCGGGATTTTTCGGCCCATTTCTAGGTTGCACCGCGATCGCCTACTACCTGCTACATTGGTCCGTCATGTCCAGCTGGCTTTGCGGTGTTGCTCTCTCGACAACATCAGTGGCCGTTGTTTATGCCGTGATGCTCGAACTCGGTTTCAATGTTACCGACTACGGTAAGTCGATTCTGGCCGCTTGCTTCATCAATGACATCGGAACAGTGGTTGCGCTGGGAATGATCTTCTCACCGTTTACCATCAAGACGCTGATCTTTGTGGTGGTTTCAATCGCGGTCTTCATTGTCTTGCCATTTCTTACTCCGAGATTCTTTCGAAAATACGGCGGGCGCGTCTCTGAACTCGAGGCAAAGTACATTCTCTTTCTCCTTTTTGCCATGGGCGGATTAGCCGTCTGGGCGGGAAGTGAAGCCGTGCTGCCCGCTTACATGATCGGCATGGTGCTGGCCGGAACGGTGGGCAAGGATCACTCGCTCATCCGCCGGCTGCGAACGCTTACATTCGGACTGCTAACTCCGTTCTACTTCATTCGCGCCGGATCGTTTGTCTTGGTGCCTGCACTGATCGCCGCTCCCATGACCATGCTGATTTTATTTCTGGCGAAGATGTCGACCAAGGCTGTCGTTGTATTTCCGGCCGTTCGCTTGCATCGGTACGAAGGCAAGTCAGGCACATACTACACGTTGATGATGTCGACGGGACTTACCTTCGGCACTATCTCCGCGCTCTTTGGCCTCAATCACCAGATCATCAGCCAAGCCCAGTATTCCTACATCGTGGGCACGGTCATCGCCAGCGCAGTGATCCCAACCATGATTGCGAACTCGTTTTTCCTGCCGCGGCATCTTCTTCCTCACGCATTGCCGGGCAAACCATCAGAACGGACAGGGCAGCAGACAGCTGCTGCCGGAGAGGTGTAGGTCAAGCCAATGGGAAGCCCTGTTTATGTTGGAATTCAAAGGATACTTGTTGCCTTCGACGCGTCTCCACACGCGGAGCACGCAATGAACGTCGCCTTGTCGATGGCGGGAGACATGAAGGCTAAAGTCTTCGTCCTGTCTGTGATCCGGCCGCCCGAGCCCGCCGAGAGCGCTGAGTTTCATGCGGTCCTGGATGAAGGGCGCGAGCGCTACGAGAGCAGTTTCGTTCCGATTCGCGAACGCGCCAAGGAGCGGGAGATTGAAATCGAAACGGATGTCGTCGTAGGCCATCCGGCGGAACAGATCATTCACAAGGCAGACACGATCCAGGCCAGTCTCATTGTCATGGGCAAGCGCAGTCACACAATTCTTCATCGCTGGATGCTTGGATCGAACTCCGAGCGGGTGCTCAAGTATGCGCATTGTCCAGTGATGATCGTGCACTGATTGCGAGGCGCATGAGGCATTCGATGGGCGCGTGCAAAAAGCAGTAGAATATCTCTCATGCCCACTTACAGGTCTCGGACATCCACTCATGGACGCAACATGGCCGGTGCGCGCAGCCTTTGGCGCGCCACCGGAATGCAGGACGGAGATTTTGGCAAGCCCATTATCGCCGTTGCCAACTCTTTCACACAGTTTGTTCCCGGCCACGTTCACCTCAAGGACCTGGGACAGCTTGTCGCCGAAGAGATCGCGCGGGCCGGAGGAGTGGCGAAGGAATTCAACACCATCGCCATCGATGACGGCATTGCGATGGGCCACGACGGAATGCTCTACAGCCTTCCTTCGCGCGAGTTGATCGCCGATTCGGTCGAGTACATGGTGAATGCGCACTGCGCCGATGCGCTGGTCTGCATCTCGAACTGCGACAAGATCACGCCTGGGATGCTGATGGCCTCGCTGCGATTGAACATTCCGGTGGTCTTTGTCTCGGGCGGGCCGATGGAAGCGGGCAAGATTCAGAATGGAAACGGGCTGAAATCTCTGGACCTGATCGACGCGATGATTCTCGCCGCCGATCCGCAAGCGAGCGACGCCGAGGTGGATGAGTATGAGCGCTCGGCGTGCCCAACTTGCGGCTCATGCTCGGGCATGTTTACGGCCAACTCTATGAACTGCCTGGTCGAGGCATTGGGCCTTGGTCTGCCCGGCAATGGAACCATATTGGCGACGCACGCTGATAGGAAAGAACTGTTCCTGCGGGCGGGCAGGACCATCGTCGATCTGGCCAAGCGTTATTACGAACAGGACGACGATACGGTGTTGCCGCGCAGCATCGCGACCCTCGGAGCCTTTGAAAATGCGATGACGCTTGATATCGCGATGGGCGGCTCTACAAATACTGTGCTGCATCTGCTGGCTGCCGCGCAAGAGGGCCAGGTCCCCTTCACCATGGCCGATATTGACCGGCTCTCGCGCCGTGTTCCGAATCTGTGCAAGGTAGCTCCTTCGGCACCGGCTGTGCATCTTGAAGATGTGCATCGTGCCGGTGGAGTCTTCGGTATTTTGGCGGAGCTCGACCGCGCACAGTTGCTGCATCGCGAGACGCACACGGTGCATTCACACACGCTGGCCGAGGCCATCGAGAAATTGGATGTCAAGAACGGAGTGGCTCTGGCGGTCGCAGAGTTTTATCGCGCCGCGCCGGGTGGTGTGCGCACGACCGTCGCTTTCAGCCAGAGCGCGCGTTATGCGGAGCTGGATCTGGATCGCGAAAACGGCGTGATTCGCGACCTGGCGCACGCCTTCAGCACGGATGGCGGACTGGCAGTTCTTTTTGGCAACATCGCTGAGGATGGTTGCATCGTGAAGACGGCGGGTGTCGATCCCGCGCATCTGACTTTTGCGGGTCCAGCGCGGATCTTCGAGAGCCAGGACTCAGCGGTCGAGGCCATTCTTGGCGACAAGGTGCATCCCGGCGACGTGGTGCTGATTCGCTACGAAGGACCGAAGGGTGGTCCGGGAATGCAGGAGATGCTTTATCCGACGAGTTATTTGAAGTCCAAGGGATTGGGCAAGGTCTGCGCGCTGATCACGGATGGGCGCTTCTCCGGCGGGTCGTCTGGACTTTGTATCGGTCATATCTCTCCCGAAGCAGCGGAGGGCGGCTCGCTGGCGCTGGTGAATGAGGGCGACACGATCGAGATCGATATTCCCAAGCGCGTGCTCCACGTGGCTTTGTCCGATGAGGAATTGGCCAGCCGGCGCAAGGCCGTCGAGGCCAAAGGCGCAGCCGCATGGAAGCCGGCAACGCGCGATCGCAAGGTCTCGAGGGCTCTGGAGGCGTATGCGGCAGCGACTACGAGTGCTTCTCGGGGAGCGGTGCGGGACGTAAAGCAAATTCAGAAATAGGGGTATTTACTTGACGCCACCAACCCCAAGATGTAGTGTATGGGGCCATGGATGAGGATTATCCGAGGACGTTGCTTGAGCTGGAGCGACGCTTTTCAACCGAGGAGGCCTGTGTTGAG
>JBEKOA010000026.1:0-39049 GCA_049522255.1 Occallatibacter sp. | reverse complement strand
GATCCTACAGGCAAGATCAGCCAGGCTCAGCGCGAGCTGATGGCTGCTCATGTCCTCTTCAGGCAAGCCGGCCTGCACGACGCCCAGGATGAGTACTTCTGGGTCGATCCATTCTCGGCGGAGGGACAGCGCCTGGGGGTAAAGCTGCGCCCATTCGAGAGTGATTTGCGCCTGCACGCCGAGCGCGCCATCACGCTAGTGGCCGAGGCCAAGGCCGCAGCAAAGCGGGACAATCGCTCGCTCGAAAACCTGGAGGCGCTGGATGCGCTGGAGCTTGGCGCGCGGCGCATCGACTTTGTGGGCCTCAAGTTTCAGGCCGCCGACGAGTGCGCGACGAACTACGCCGCGGCGCAGGCTCTCATTGCAGACAAGAGCCGCTGGAACGAGGTGGAGGTGCTGCTGGAGACAATCGGCTCGACCAACGGCCGTATCCAGGACATACGCGAGGGCTACACCGAGTTGCGCGGCCTCTTCCAACAGGCCTGGCTGCGCGACAACCGGCCCTATTGGCTGGAGAACAACTTGGCTCACTACGATGCCGCGGCGCAACTGTGGATCGGGCGAAGCGACCGCTGGAATCAGGTGCGGCAGCAGTGGTGGGATACGCACACGCTGCCCGCTTCTGCCGAGGCAGGGCTGCCTGCGCCGGCAAAGTAACGGTTAGAGGTTAGGGAATGGGCCCGCCTGCTGAAAATGCAGTGACATTCCATATTCCCGTTCGACTTGACCACCGAAATGCGCAAGGGCGAGTCGATTCCAAGCGCTTCATGAGAGGCAACTTGTGACGAAAGTCACAGCTCGGGGTGAATGGTGTCACTGCCGTTGTGCTCTTCGGGAGCGCAGACTCTGAATCCGATAGACAGGAAAGCATAGGGGCGCCAACGGGCGCCAGGAGACAACATGAGTTTTGCAAACGGTTTGAAGACGATCGTCGTAGCGACTGAGCTTAACGGGCGGTCGGAGGCAGCTCTCGAGTATGCACGCAAGCTGGCCGCGGCCTATGGCGCGCGGGTTGTGCTGGCGCACGGCATCGATCCCGTGGAGTACGCCGCGGTAGATGCTGTTCCCTGTCAGGTCTTGGAAATACTGCCCGAGGAAGCGCGCACGGCTCTGGAGAATCTTTCCGCCGATTTGCTTCGGGAGGGAATCCACAGCCACTCGGAGATTCGCCAGGGCGCGGTGGCGCAGATGCTGCTGGATGTGGCCCGGCAATACGAGGCTGGGCTGATCGTGATTGGCACCAAGGGCATGGAGGGCGCCGGTCCGGTGATTGTGGGAGCAGTCGCCGAGCAACTGGTGCGGCTCGCGACGTGTGCGGTGCTGGCGGTGGCCGCGGATTGGAATGCGGGGGCGTTCCGTCCCACTCCGGGCGGACCGGTGCTGCTGGCCATGGAGCGCAACGAGACCTCGGCTGCTGCCGCTAGGACAGCTTACTCTCTTGCGCAGACCTTTGAGCGTCCTCTGCTGGTGCTGCATGCCCGCACGGCGGCTGAGGCCGCAGCCTCTCTTGACCCTTGCGCTACGACCAATCTGGAGGAGTATGGCATCGTTTCGAGCGAGAAGATTCCAGTTCATTGCATGGTGAAGGATGGCGATCCAGTGCAAGCTACCGCGTTGGGGATTGCCGATCATCATCCCTGCATTCTCGTGGTTGGGGTTAAGCGAGCCAGTGGTACACCGGGGCCGCACGGCACAGCCTTTGCGCTGCTGGCCCGTTCCCGTGTGCCGGTTCTCTGCGTGCCGCCAGAAGCGGCTCCCGCTCAGGACAAGCCGGAGGCTTGCGTTTGCGCCTGCACATGTTCAGGTGAACGATAGCGAAGGAGCAGAGACTCGGAGGCCGGCGGCCCGGCCAGGATATTGACCCGAAATGAGCGGGCATTGAGAAGAATCAACCGTCCGGCATCGACCACCCGGCTTTTCCGGATCTTTTGCAATTGAAGAGATTGACTTCTATGGAATCCGGCTCGCAGCAAATACGCATGACGAAACGCGTTGGCCGACAGGCGGGCGCCGGGAGGATTGCAGTTGTGAGCCGCGGAGCAGATGGGGCCGGAATTGGAGCCGGTACGAAAACAAAGGGAGATGGAAGCATGCAACGTGAGGCAAGATCCAGGCGAATGGAAGCTGTCCGAGCGCATCCCGTGGCCGAGCTGCTGGAGTGCCCTCCGGCCATCGGGCTTCTACTGAACGGCGCGGCTCAGTGCATCAACTTCAATGCCGGGGAGCTTGTTTTTCGCCAGTCCGAGGCCTGCCGGGGACTTTACCTGGTGGTCTCGGGCGTGTTCCAGCGGCGCACCGAGCGGCTGGAGACGCATCTGATGCTCTCACCGGCCCGTGCTGGAGATCTGGTGGAGCTGGCTGCCGCCCTGGGAGACGGCCATCACACCTACACACTCGCAGCCCAGAGCGCCGGCTCGGTTCTCATGCTGCCCATCGAAGCGCTCAACCAGGCCTTTCAAACCTATCCACCTTTGCGGATGCAGTTGCTGGAGGAACTGGCCCGCGAGGTCTCCCGTGCCTATTGGACCTGCTGTTTCAGCCGGGTGGTGAGCCACCGGAGGGGAAGCACAGCGGCCTAGCTGGGATCTGCCTGGTCAAAGAGGGCCGAAAATCCGCAGAATTGGCTGATCTGCCTGCCGGGGCCTAGCCAGGGCCGCAACGGAGGTTAAGGGAAAATCCCTGCCTTGCATCTCGCCAAAGTACGCTATACTTCAACTTGCACAGCGGCGAACCCATGTCAGGATTTCATCCCCATCACCCCCCGGAAGATTGTATTAACTGTGAGCACCGCCATTTGCGGATGTTCTGCAATCTCACCCCCGAGGCGCTCACAGATTATGACGGGATCGGGATCATGATGAGCCACGCGCGGGGCGCCAAGCTGTTCTCAGAGGGTGACCCGGCGCGCAATGTCTTTGTGATCTGCTTCGGCCAGGTCAAGATCTCCTCCACTTCCCGCGACGGCAAGACCATGATTCTGAAGATCGCCGGTCCCGGCGACGTGATGGGACTGAGCGCGGTGCTGGCCAATGTTCCCCACGAGGTCACCGCAGAGGCCATCGAGCCCTGCCAGGTGAAAACCGTGCGCAAGCAGGAGTTTGTCGATTTCCTGGGCCGACACGGCATTGCTTCGATGCATGCAGCGCAATCGCTATCTGGCGAGTATTTGACGGTCTTCCACGATGCCAAGAGGCTGGCGCTCTCTGGCTCGGCGGCGGGGCGGCTGGCCCGGCTGCTGCTTGACTGGGGCCGCGCAGCTGCCAACGGCAGACCGGAGATTCGCTTTACCATGGCCCTGACACACGAGGAGATTGCGAATATGGCCGGAACATCGCGTGAGACCGTGACGCGGCTGCTCAACCAGTTCCGCCGCGACCAGTGGATTACGATCAAGGGCTCCAGCCTGACCATCGTCAAGCCCGACCAACTCGAGCGACTTACCGCGTAGGCTCCCTTTCAATCCCCTAAAAAGCGTCCGGCGAGCGCGGCATGAGCGCCGTCCTTTCGGGACTCCGGATGAATTGTTGGTTTCGCCAACTCCACGCTGAAGCGCGGGGCTAACCACCACTGCGCCTATGGCGCGGAGCGACTGGCCGCCGTCGGCACAGGGCGCTCCGACACAGGCTGCACTCCGAAGCGATACTTTGAGGGGCTAACAGCCATAAAGCCTCCAGCTCATCGGGAAATCCTGCGGACCATCGCGGCTGAGCGCCTTCTTTTCCGGAGGTTCCATGAGATTTCTTCATAGCTTCCTTATGTCTTGCCCCCAATAATTCAGACGAAGGCGCTTCAAAGAAATCATCCCCATCCCACCCCCATCTGAAAAGGAGGCTCATGACAAAGTACAAACTCGAATACATCTGGCTTGACGGCAAAAAACCGGTTCCTGATCTGCGCGGAAAAGGTCTACTCAAGTCATTTGAGAAGCCACCCACCCTGGCCGATATACCCTTGTGGGGGTTCGACGGCAGTTCGACCATGCAGGCCGAGGGCAGCAAGTCAGACTGCGTGCTGAAGCCTGTGGCACTCTATCCCGATGCGACCCGCAAAGACGCCTATCTCGTTCTGAGCGAAGTCATGCATCCCGATGGCACACCGCATTCCACCAACGCTCGCGCCACTATTGAAGACGATCCCGACCTGTGGGTCGGTCTTGAACAGGAGTACTTCCTCTATAAGGACGGAGTGCCTCTCGGCTGGCCCAAAGACGGCTTTCCTCTCACCCCGCAAGGCCCTTACTACTGCGGCGTGGGCTACAAGAACATGGGCAGCCTGGCCCGCACTATCGTTGAGGAACACTGGGATCTCTGCCTCGCGGCCGGCATCAATCACGAAGGCATCAACGCCGAAGTCGCCAAGGGGCAGTGGGAGTTCCAGATCTTTGCCAAAGGCTCGGCCAAGGCCGCTGATGACACCTGGATGGCCCGCTATTTAATGATGCGACTCTGCGAGAAGTATGAAGTGGATATGGTACTGCATTGCAAGCCCCTCAAGGGCGACTGGAACGGCTCGGGCATGCATTGCAACTTCTCGACCAAATACATTCGCGAAGTGGGCGGCAAGGAGTATCTGGAATCCCTCATGGCGGCCTTCGAGAAGTACATTCCCGAGCACATCGCCGTCTATGGCCCGGATAACCATCTGCGCCTGACCGGCCTGCACGAGACGCAATCGATCGACAAGTTCAGCTATGGACTCTCGGATCGCGGCGCTTCGGTCCGTTTGCCTGTCAACTTCATCAAGAACGGTTACAAAGGCTATCTGGAAGATCGCCGCCCCAACTCGGAAGGCGATCCCTACCAGATCGTTTCGCGCATTCTGAAGACGATCAACAGCGTGCCGAAGGAAGTACCGGTTCTAGCCTGATTCTGGGCGAGTGCGGTCTCAAAAAAGCCGCAGCGTAACGAGCCAGGCAAGAAACTCACCGCGACCGGAGTGTGCGGGAAGCGAAATGCTCAACTTAGCTTCCCGCCTCCTCACATCTCCGGCGAATCTCGGATGGCCTGGCCTTCGGCCCTGGCAGTCTGAGAGATGACTACCCCGGAATAACCAAACGAATGAAAAGATGCACCCCCGGCGCCCATCCTGCGGCCTGTCATGGAGATACGTCCGTTTTTCCACCGGAGCGGTCAGAAATCTTCATGGATTCCTTATACCGAAACTGCACCTAGACTCTATAATTCTTTGGAAAGCCCCGCACCTTTATCGTTGTGTCCAAAAAAAGGAGAACCATGTCCACTGAATTTCGCAATTTTCTAGCTCTTTCGTATGAGGAGCTGGAGGAGCTCAACCTGCAAGCCAAGGCTGACCGCGCCAATCGCGTCTCGGCGAACGAAGTACGCGAGAAGCGCTTGAAGTACCTGACGGACGAGAAGCGGATCAAGGCTGTTACCGTTCTGTTCTCCGACCTCGAGGGCCGCCTTCACCTGCTCGACTACGACAAGAAATTCCTGCTTGGAGCTTACGAGAACCTGACGTTCGACGGCTCGTCAATCCGCGGCTTTACGGCCCAGAAAGAGAGCGATCTGCGGTTGGGCATCGACTGGAGCGCCTTCTACTGGGTGCCCGCCGACGTATTCGGCACCGGCAAGGTGCTGGTCTTTGGCAATGTCATCGACAAGGACGGAACCACTTACTCGGGCGACATGCGCGGTGTGCTCAAGGCCTACGCGGACGAGCAGCACAAGGCTAACGGCTACACCTTGAACGCGGCCACCGAGATCGAGGGCTTCCTCTTCGCCGGCAAGGACGCCGAGCAGAACTATCACCTGACCGGAAAGTTCGACTTCATCTCTTCCGGCGGCTATTATCATTCGCTTCCGCTCGATCCACTGCGTCAGTTCATCGACACGTCGGCTGAAGTGCAGCGGGCGATGGGCTTCCAGAACGAGAAGGACCACCCGGAAGTCGCCCCCAGCCAGTATGAGATCAACTACAGCTATGCCGAGGCAGTGGGCGCGGCAGATCAAATCCAGCTCTATAAGCTGCTGACCCGGCAGATCGCCAACAATATGGGCTTCACGGCCAGCTATCTGCCCAAGCCAGTGGTCGGCGTCAACGGCAGCGGCATGCACACCAACGTCTCGGTTTCAAAGGGCAAGACGAATCTGTTCTGGGACGAGAAGGGCGAAGAGCAGCTTGCCACCTTTGGCTGGAACTTCATGGATCGCATCCTGACCAGCGCTCTGGACCTTTGCCTGATCTTCAACTCCAGCGTGAACGCGTATCGCCGTCTCGATCCGCACTTTGAGGCGCCGAACCAGATTCGCGCTTCGGCTGTCGATCGCGGCGCCATGGTTCGTGTGCCGATCGGCAACCATCGCTCCATGCGGACCGAGGTTCGCGCGGTTGCGCCGGACGCCAACCCCTACCTCTCGCTCTATGGCATCTTCAAGACCGGCCTGGATGGGGAGATCTCGACGGCTGAGAATCTGCGCGCCGGCGGCCGCTACCTGCCGGACAACATCCAGAAGGCGATTGCGGACTTCGAGTCGTCGGCATGGATTGCGAAGATTCTGGGAAAAGATGTGCAGGGCCGCTATGCTGAGTTGAAGCACGCCGTCGCCAACCGTTCCCCGCGCGAGTTGGGAACGATCGTCAAGGCCTCCGAGGTGATGTTCCACCACTCGGTCTATAATCAGTCGCTCTGGAACATGTTCTAGAGCGAAGCGGCGAGAGCCGGTCCCGGTCACGGGAGTCTTCAGATCGGCTCCAGAACTGGAGAAACAAACTAGCGGCGTCGCCCCAAAAGGCGGCGCCGCTTTTTGCTGCGAGCGCGGATTTGCGTTTGAGCGGTTTCTGCTGTATTGTCATTGCGATCCTGCCTGACCCTGAGAATCCCCCATGAAACTTCAAAGGCGGCGAGTAGCGGTTGTTGCAATCGCGGCAGCATTTGTGTGCCTGGCGGTCTCGGGAGTGGTGGTCTGGCGGGTGGAGCGTGCGCTGGGCGCATCCCGGCGCGAGGCGGCGCAGAGGGAGTTGCTGGGCGTTGACGAGCGGGTGCTGGGCCGTCAGCCGAATCCCGGCTTCGAGGCGATTTCGGCGCCGGCGGTCTTCAAGAGCGCGGCAATGTTTCAGGGGATGCTCTACCTGGCTGGCCCGGCAGGGCTCTATGTCTATTCGGCCGACGGCGCACTCAATCAAATCTACTGTGTGGGAATCGACCTGCCCGCCGCTCCCCTGGGTGAGCTGGCGGTGGGAATGCTTACCAATTCGCGCCAGCCGGAGTTGCTGATTGCGACGTTGGGCGCGGGTGTGGTGGCCTTCGATGGCAGCGTCTTCCGTCAAATTGCGGCCAAGGACGATGAGGCGCGCGCGGTTACCGCTCTGTTGCCGTTGGCCTCGGGCCGATTGCTGATCGGAACCGAGAAACTGGGGCTGCTGATTTATGACGGGAGCACGCTGAAGAGATTCCACCCGACAACGAATGATGTCTATGTGACGGCGCTGGCAGGCTCAGAGGCCGAGTTGTGGGTGGGTACTCTGAATGACGGGCTGCTCTGGTGGCATGGCGGCCAGACCGAACGCATCGGCGAAGAGCAGGGATTGCCGGACCGGAGAGTGGAGCAGATTGCCCTGGGCGATGGTCGCGCCTGGGTGGGCACTCCAATGGGCGTGGCCGAGGTGCGCGAGGGGAAAGTTGCGCGGGTGCTGGCCAAGGGAAGATACGCGCATGCCTTGCTGACTGACGGGGATTCGCTGCTGGTCGGCCAGATGGAGGCAGGGGTTCTGCGCGTGTCGCTCTCCGGGGCGGAGAACGACGTCAGGGCCAGAAGGCCGATTGCGGCGCGGGTTGGCGATCCCGGAATCTCCTCAACAGAGTCTGAATCGAGGAAGGACGAGACGCACCTGACGGTGGAGCAGTTTCTGGTTGTCGGAGAGAGCCGTTATGCGCTGGCCAGCGACGGGTTGATGCGCCAGGAACCGGGTGGACAATGGCGAAGAATCCTCGGCGGCGACGGAGCGCAACTGGCGGACAGGCACATCTCCGCGTTGTCGGTTGCCTCCGATGGCCGCCTCTGGGTGGGCTACTTTGACCGTGGCCTCGATATTCTCTCCGCTACGGGCGCGGGCGTTCAGCACGTGGAGAACGAGCATGTCTTCTGTGTGAACCGGATTTTGGAAGATGAACGGCGCGGCGCGGTGGCTGTGGCTACAGCCAATGGGCTAGTGATCTTCGATCGCGACGGGCGGCAAAAACAGGTTTTGGAGCGCGATGCGGGGCTGATTGCCGATCATGTCACAGATGTGGCCCTCTATGGCGATGGCATGGCGCTGGCTACTCCGGCTGGAATTACCTTTCTCGACTCGAGCGGCGCGCATAGCTTGTATGCATTTCAAGGTCTGGTGAACAATCATGTTTATTCGCTGAGCGCCAGCGGCGACGAGTTGGTGGCCGGAACGCTTGGCGGGCTTTCGCTGCTGACGGGCGGAGCCGTTCGCAGGAATCTGACGGTGGCGACCTCCGGCTTGAAGCATAACTGGGTTACCGGCGTGGCCGCAGTGGGCAACGAATGGCTAGTCGGTACTTATGGAGCGGGCGTCATGCGGTTGTCTGCCGACGGCAGCGTCACGCCCACCGAGGCGACGATCCCCGGAGTGGTGGTGAATCCCACAGCCATCGTGGCTGACGGGCGGATGGTGCTGGCCGGAACGCTGGGGCGCGGCCTGATGGTGGGCGATGCGACAGGCACTCGATGGAAGACGATTACCTCTGGACTGCCTTCGCTGAATGTGACGGCATTAGCAATTCACGATGGAGTGGTTTATGTGGGCACTGAGAACGGACTCGTGAAGATATTCGAAGACAAGCTGTGAGGTGGTATCCGGGTGTTCTTTGAAAGGAATGGAATGAGAGTTACGAGTTGGGTTTTGGGGCTGTTGCTCTTGACGCGGATAGTGGCTCAGGCTGACACTGGCGTGCTGATTCCAACCGACAAGCAGGCGCCCGACCCGTCGATTCTCTCGCTGACCGAGATGCAGGTGGAGATTCATGTCGATAACGGCGACGCGCGGGTGTGGGTGCGGCAGATCTTTACCAACCATACCGGCCAACCGCAAGAGGGCAATTACCTGTTTGCCCTGCCCGGTGGAACTACGGTCTCGGACTTTGCCGTTTGGGAGGGTCCGGTGCGCATTCCCGCCGTGATTCTGGAGCGCAAGCGCGCCAAGGCGATCTATCAGGAGTTAAAGAGCCAGGCGATCGATCCTGGCCTGCTGGAGCAGGGCGAGCGCACAGAGGATGATGCGCGGCGCAGCGCGGTATTCAGCGTGCATATCGTGCCTATTCCTGCTTATGGGACCAAGAGGCTGGAGATCGAGTATCACGAACACATTCCCGTCTCAGCGCGCAAGAGTTACTTTCTTTTGCCACTCAAGCCGGATGCCTATGCCAGCCAACATGTACAGCGGTTCAACCTAAGATTTGAATTGCACTCGGCCGCGCGGATGAAGGATTTCGCATTTCAAGGCCATCTGCTGCCCTTTCATATTGAGCAGCAGGATGAACATACAGTTCGCGGCACCGTGAATGCAAATAACATTGACTTAGCTGAGGACTTTTCAACAGTCTGGACGGAAGACGAAACAGGAAATGCCCTGGAAGTGATCGCATATCGGGACCCGAATCCTGTAACTTCACTGTCGGAGGAGTTAGCAGGACCGCAGCCTGCTACTAACTCATCAACCAACCAAAAGGAAAAGCGGAAACAGTCTCCAGAGCCGGGATTCTTTGAGGCGTTGGCGCAACTATCGGCCCCGCAGACGGTCGGAGATTCAGGGACAAATCATGGCGGCCGTACGGTCGTCGTTCTCATGGATACTTCGCTCTCGATGCAGTGGGAGAAGCTGGAGAGAAGCTATGCGGCAACAGCCAAGTTGCTGGAGACTCTTGGGCCTGAGGATCAATTTAACTTATTGCTCTATAACACCAAGGTGGATCGCTTCAAACCGGCCCCGGTAAAAGCGGAGTTCGCTAGTGTCAAGGATGCGATGGATTGGCTAAGACAGAGTCATCTGCGTGGCGGGACTGACTTGCAAAAGGCCTTGGATGCAGGGCTTGATCAGGTGGCCGGAGCAGACACCACGTCGCCGGGCTCGGCGCTGGTGCTGATCACCGATGGGGAGGCGACTCGCGGGCTGATTCAGACGGGCAAGCTGACGGATTGGTACGCGGCGAAGTGGAGTCAGATTCCCGCGGAACGGCGGCCCAAGACCGATATCTTTGCCGTGGGCGACGACGCGAACCTGCCTTTGCTGCGCATGTTGAGCCGCAATGGTGGAGTGATGGAGCAAGTGCTTTCCACTGAGCCGGTCGACTTCAAACTGGCGGCCTTTCTCGGTAAGGTGGGGCGGACTCCGATTGGGAATCTGCGCCTGACGGCCGCTCCACAGGCAGCGGTGGACAAAGTCTATTCGCTGGAGGATGCGGTCTTTGACGGTGGCGAAGCGCGCTGGGTGGGCCAGTACACAAGGCCGCAGAAGAATGTTGGCTTCAGCGTGGAGGGTCAGCAAGAGGAGCGGTCTATCCACGCAGAGGCCAAGACGGAGTTACCGGACGAGGCGTTGGAACACGACCAGTTGCCGAGGCTCTGGGCCGGGGCGCGGGTGCAGGCGTTGCTGGATGAGATCGAGCGCAACGGAGAGACAGAGGCCGCAATCAACGAGATTATTCGCCTCGCACGCAGATATAAATTTGTTACGCCCTATACATCGTTCCTGGCCGCTCCCCGTGCGCTGCTTAGGCCGCGCGTGATTCGGCCGGGAGACCCGGTCTTGCGTGTGCATACCGACAAGGCGATCGTCTCCGTGATTGCTCTGTTTCCATTCGGACTGGAAAAGCCGCTTCGCTATCTTGCCGGCGAAGATGTGTGGCAGACGCGCTTTCTTGCGCCGACCGATATGAAGGATGGGAGTTATCCGGTGAGACTGGTGCTGCGCGATACCAATGGTGAGGTCTATCGCGAGTCGAAGAGTTTTGTGATTGCCTCGACTCCTCCCGCGGTGAAGGTGCGGCTCGAACGAACGCGCTATCGGGCAGGGGAGACGATTCCGCTGAAGGTAAGTGCGTCGGAGAGTACGCGGACGCTGACGGCGCGCGTTGAAGGACTGGCGCCAGTCAGTCTCCATTGGGATCGCGAACAAGGGGCAAGCACTGGGCAACTCTGGTTGCCGCAGACGCTGCCGGCGGGTGAGTATGTGTTGGCGGTTACGGCAGAAGATATGGCGCACAACCTGGGCAGCGCGGAGGTGCAAATTGAAGTGGTTCCTTGAGCGCGAAAAAATGACCCGATGGAGTTACTCAGTGGCATATAAGTCCGGTGTAAGGATCGGCCTTGGAGTTATAGCCTTTGGAGCCATAACACTTACCGCGTCGGCTTCGTTCTTTGCCTGGCAAAACCCCGGATTGCTGCTCGGCGCAGGCAACGGCCTTTCACGCTGGCTGGAAAATGCTGAGGCCGGCTCGGGCGTGGAGAAGGCGCTCTACCGGCTGATGAAGCTTCCGGGCGGCGAGGCGCTCTACAGGCGTTCTCCGAGGGAGGCAAGGCCGGAACTGACAGCCCTGATCAATGCCAGCAAGAACAGCGCGGCGCTCTACTCGCTGCGGGCGCTGGAAGACGAAAAGGCGCTCGACTTTGATGCCGCCGAGAGAGACTGGAAGAGTTGGGCTCAGCAAGCTGACGACAAGGCAGGGGCGAATCTGGATTTAGCGGACTTTTATGAGCGCAGACTGAAACCGCAGGAGGAGCTTGCGGCGCTGGAGTTGGTGGGCCAGGCTGCCGTGAACCCACGGGAGCGCTGGACGGCGGTCGAGTCTCAGCAATCCTGGAAGGCCTGGGAGCGTACGCTTGCGGTTGTGGATCGTTATGCGCTGGGGCGCGCGGTTGCAGAGCGGGAGTATGCAGGCTGGGAGCGGCGTTACCCACTCGAGAAGGCCGTCTATGAGCGCGAGCTGAGCTTCGATCTGGCGGGCAAGGACTTTGCCTCAGCTTCAGTTTTAATTACGCGTTATCGGAAGGAGTTACCTGCCGACGCGATATTTCCGGTCGGGGCCGAAGCGGAGGTTGCCGCGGGGCGCGGCTCGGCAAAGGACGGGCTGGCGGTCTTCGATCGCAGCTTTGAACCGCTGTGGCCCACCGAGTTAGTCAAGAGTTACTACAATCTGCTGAAAGGTGGCCGCCTGACGCTCAAGACTCGCGATGCGCTGCGAGCCAAGCTGACGGCCAACCCTGATGGCGGAGCTGACGTTCTCAAGGATGCGTCGAAGCTGTTCTATATCTATCAGGAACAGGGTCAGCTTGAAGCAGCCAAGGCTGTGCTGTCTGCCTACCGCGAGAACAAAGACGCCCGCGGCACCGCGTGGAGCGCCGATGAGCTTTATACGCTGGGACGGCTGTTTGAGGGAGTTCAGGATTTTCCCGAGGCCGCGCGGTACTATTATGCGCTGGCGTCGGACAAGAAGAACGCCGATGCGGAGGAGAAGGGACTGGTGGGGCTGGCGCGCATTTTGCTTACCGCGCCCGAGCAGCCGCTGCGTGTGGGTGCGGGCAACCTGGCGTTCTATAAGAACATCGCCACGATGGACCGCGGGCCGGGATACCTGAATGGCATTCTCTCGCTCTTTTTCAACTCACAGCAGCCGGCCTCGGAATACGCCACGCAGGATCAACTTGCCGTGCCTTACTTTCACCGGGCCAGGGCCGCGGAGTTGCTGGCCGAGATTGACAAGCGCTTCCCACAATCTGCCGAGCGGGCGGAGCTGCACGCTCGCCTCATGGACGCCTACGCTGCCTATGGTGAAAACGATGCTCTGATCCTCGAAGGAACGCGGTTTCTGGCGCAGTTTCCCGCTGACGCGCGCCGAGTGGAAGTAGCGCTCGAAGTGGGCGATGTATACAGCCGGACCAATCAGGAGGAGAAGGAGTTCGCGCTCTACAGGGGTCTGCTGAAGGAGCTTGCCGCCAAGGCGGACGGTGTTCCTTTAGGCGCCGCCGATGCGGCATTCAGCAAACCGGTCGATAGCCAGGCGAACGCACAAGCTGCCGCTCAATCGCCATCCGATGCGAACGCGGGTACAGCGCAGGCCATAGAGTCCACAAGCAAAGCTCGGTCGAGCGAATACGCACAGGTGCTAGACCGGTACCTCTCGCGGCTGGTGGCCATGCAGAGGCTGCCCGATGCGCTTGAGCTGCTGCGCGGGGAGCTCGATCGCAATCCGCAGGACCCTGGGCTTTATGAAAAGCTGGCGCAGTTTCTCGAACAAAACCGCTTGAACGCGCATCAGGAGGAGGTCTATCAGCGGGCTATCGAGGAATTCCAGGACACCAGCCTGAGCACCGGCTGGTATGCCAAGCTGGCTCGATTTTATCTGCGTCAAAGACGCAACGCGGACTATGACGCGCTTTCGCGCAAGGTGACGGGAATTTTTTCCGGAACCGAACTGGAAGATTATTTGCGCCAGGCACCTGCGCCGGATAACTCGCTCGCGCTCGAAGTCAATCGCTATGCGCACGACCGCTTTCCGCATGATCTGACATTCGTTCGTAATCTCCTGAGGGAGTATAGAAACAAGCGGCACGAACGGCCAATGGAGGTGGAAAAGTTGTTGTGGGAGCATTGGGCCGAGGCTCCCGATCTACGCGACCAGCTCTTTGAACTGTTGAGTAGTGCCGGCAAGCTGGATGGCGAACTGGAGGCGCTACGTCAGCAGGCGCCGGAGATCGACAAGTCGCAATGGACTGATCTGGCGCACACTAACCCGGCGGCTGAGCGATTCTGGATGGAGTCGTGCCTGTGGCAATCGCACTTTGAGCAGGGAGTGGGCGCGGCCGATGCTTTGGCGGTGGAGTATCCGGTCGATGAGGTGCTGGGCGCGCAAGCTTCTTCGCTCTATCGATCGCTTGCCTACTTCCATCCCGAAGACACCGATAAGGCAGTCGAGATTGAGAAGCGACTGCTCAGCGCAAGGCCGGACAATTTGGAGACTCTGGCGCGGATCGGGGACATCTACGCTGATCGCGGACGCATGGCCGAGGCCGCGCCTTACTGGACGCGCATGGCCGAGGTTCATCCGGGCGAAGCGGACGGCTATCTGCAATCGGCGACGGTCTTTTGGGATTACTTCGATTTTGCATCGGCATCGGCGCAGATGCGCAAGGGCCGCGAGCGGCTGGCGCAACCGGCGCTCTTTGGCTATCAGGCCGGCGCAATCGAAGAGAGCCAGGGTAACTTGTCCGGCGCGATCAAGGAGTACGTCGCCAGTTCGTTAGGAAGCGAACCCTCCGAAGAGAGCCGCAGCCGGCTGCTGGCGCTTGCGCGCAGGCCCGAGTTGCGCGCGGCTGTGGAGACAGAGACGGCAGGATTGCTGAAGATGGCCGCACCCGGCGGCGCAGCGATCGAGTTGCGCGTGCGCATCCTCGACGCCCAGCATCGCAGCGAAGAGATGAAGCAGGAGCTGAGTGAGACCGTTGCGCAGACTGACTCATTCGACGTGCTGGATGCTGTAACCGCGGTGGCTCGCGCGCATAACTTGCCTGAGGTGGAGCAACTGGCGCTGCGCAGGCAGATTGCTCTCACGGAAGATCCAGTGCACAGCATCGAGTTACGCTATCAGCTCGTGGAATTGCTGCAGCAGCACTATCCGGCAGCAGCGGCGGCGGAAGAGGATGCGATCTACCACGAGCACGGCAAGATACTTGGGGTGGTCCGGGCCACGGTGGACTACGACTGGGGCCATGAGCGCAAGCCGCAGGCCGTGAGCGTCTTGTTGGAGTCGGCGGACGCGTCTTATCCCGAACTCAAACAGAGATTCCAACTCGAGGCCGGGCACAAGCTGACGGAGTTGGGCGAGTATCCACGCGCCAAGCAATTGTTGGAATCACTGTTAAGCCAGAAGCTGCTCGATGAAGGCGTTGAGACGGCGCTGGCGGAGAACTACGCGCGCTCAGGCGATCAGGCGGGGCTGGAGGCGTTCTGCAAATCCGAACTGGCGGTGGTGAAGGCCTCCTCTCTTGAGCGCGGCGAGAAGACGGCGCGGCTGGCGCAGTTGCGGCGAGGCATGATTTCGGCGGCGGCTCTGCTGGGCAACTGGGGCGATGCGGCGGACGAGTATATTGAGTTGATCAACGCCTACCCAGAAGACGCAGCGCTTGCCCAGGAGGCAGCGCTGGTGACCGGCTCGCACGCGCAGAGCGAGAAGCTGGTCGTGTTCTATCGCAAGACGGCGGAGGCTTCGCCGCGCGACGCTCGCTGGAACATTGTGCTGGCCCGGCTGGAGACGGCGCTGGAGGATTTTCCGTCGGCCATCGAGGCCTATGGCAAGGCGATTCACGTGCGGTTGGAGCAGAAGGATTTGTATCAATCAAGGGCCGAGTTGGAAGAGCGCCTTTACAAGTTGGACGATGCCGTTGCCGATTACGAGCAGCTCTACAAGCTGAGCTACCGCGATCCGCAGTGGATGGTGAAGGCGGCGGAAGCGCAAGCGCGCCAGGGACGGAATGCCGATGCGGTGAAGGCTCTCGACGAGGCGTGGATTGCGGGCCGTCCAGTGAAGGCTGGAAATTATTTTGAAGTCGCCAAGAAGCTGGAGCAATGGGGACTGCTCTATGAAGCGCGGAAGTACGCCGAGCAAGGCGTGGAGACTGCGGGCGCCGAACTGCTTGTGGATCCGGCGAATCAATCGGGCGCGGTGGTCTATGCGCGGATCATGGGACGGCTCCGCCAGACGGATGCGGCGTTTACGCGTATGGCAATTGCTCGCCAGAAAGCGGAAGAGGTTCCACTCCTAGCAGTGGCGCAGCAGGTGGCCAAGGAAGGCATTGGCGCGGTCACAAATGAAGAATGGCGCAGACAGCGGATTGAGCAACGCACGGAAGAAGCAAGGTCGGGGTTAGCGCAAGCATTGAAGTCCTTGGCCGGGGCGGTGGGCGAGTTCTACACACCCGACGAGAAGGCGCAGTTTGCAATGTGGCTCGAGACTAAGCGTGCTGGAGCCTCGGACGGAGGTGAATTGCGCGCAGTCTATCTGCCCGCGATCCAGGCAGCGGGGCTTGTGGATATGGAAGCTGATTTGCTTTGGCAATTTGTCGAGAAGAGCGGCGATAATGCTCATGGCGAGTTAGGCGAGTGGTTGCAACTCGAGCGGAAGCGCGTGCACCTAGAGGGCGACGGACCAAAGGTTGAAGCGCTGGCGGCGTCGCTCCCGGTCCGCATTCGAGCGTCGGTCTTGTCCGAAGCTGTTGGGATCTACCGCTCGATGGGCGATTTAACCGACGAGCTTCGCAGTTGGGACAAGCTGGTTTCACTTGGGCAACCCGGCGATGAGCAGCGCTACTATCAACTCCTACTGTCTGCACGCCCGCAGGATTTGGTGAGGCGCGCATCCGGGACACCTGCAGCACGAAAGACCTCTGCGGATGGTGTGGCGCAATACCTCGTTGCAAACGCCAATCCAGATATTGTTTTCAACGGAATTTCCGCGCGTGCTGCCGGCCAGCCCGCGGTGTGGAAGAAGGCTTATACCGGACTCACCGGGCTCTATCTACGCGAACACACAGCGCAGGTGCGCGAGGGCTTTAGCGGCGCGCTTGGCGGGGATGCGACCATCGGCGAACGCATTGCGCATCCGGCGGATCGAGAGGAGCAATTGGCGGGTGAGGTGTGGTTCTACTATGGCTCTCGCTACGGGGAATATCTGGACGAAGAAAAGGACATGCAGGCTGAGAGTTATCTTGAGGCGGAGCTTGAGCACACTCCGGAGAGCGCGAATGCCTATGCGCAGCTTGCGGATTACTCCGCTGAGGCGGGCAGAGCCGATGCAGCGTTGGCCGACTATCAGCACTCGCTCGATCTCAAGAGCGATCAGCCTGCTGTTCTCGACAAGATTGCCGCGATCGAATGGAAGCAGGGCCGGCAGGCCGACGCGCTGGCTGCGTGGCAGTTGGCTGTGAAGCGGCTGGCCGCCGAGATGGATGCGCGGCATGTGCCGGAGAGCTTCTGGGGAGACTTTGCGCAGGTGCTGGGCTACGTTTCGGCGCACGGCCAGTACGCAGCCATTAAGGATCCAGTGGATGCGATGCTGCGCGTCTATCTGGCCCGAAATGGCGTTTACCTTGTCGAGCCCCTGCTTGAGGCCGGCTATAAGGCGCATGGCGACTCGATGGATTGGCTCATCGAGATCACGGCAGCCGCAACCGATCCTGGCGATGTACTGAGCACCATCGGTCAGAGCGCTTGGATCGAGAAAGGTCAGGCGAGCCGGCTTCTCACTCGCATCGTGGAAGTGGAAAGGCTCAAGGCCCAAGAGAGTTCCGGCGAAATGAATTGGAGTCTTGAGTCGGCCGAATCTCAACTGATGGACGCGCTGCTCGACGAGAAGAAATTCACCGACGCGCGCACGGAGCTAGCCAGGATTCCAGAGGAGAAACGGATCACCGCACAGTGGCTTGACTCTGAGCTGCGCCTGGCCGAGGCCGAGGTAAGCCTGACGCAGTTGGTTGCGGAGTGGAAGAAGCAGCCCGCCAAAGCTCCGGCGAGCCGAGATCTGCAGAATGCCGTTCGCAGGTTGAGCGAGCCGTCGAGGCGAATCGTGATGCGGTATGTCTACGAGCGTGCGCTGGAATCGAGGGAACTGACCGCGCCCAACTTTCTGGGTCTTGCGGCCATCGACCTGGACGAGGGCGACATGACTGGCGCGGTCGCGCTGCTCAAGCGATTGACGCTGGTCAGTAACGATCCGTGGAGCGATACGGATGCAGCGGCCAGCCTGCTTGAGAAGCACAGCCGCTTTGCCGAGGCGATCGAGTTTCTTCAGCCTCTGGCTCATGCATCACCCTGGAATGTAGGTTTCAAGATTCGGCTTGCGGCAGCGACGCTGGCCGTGGACGCGCATTCGCAACAGGCTATGGAAACGCTGAAAGCAGCGGCTGCAGATGCGAAGGCAACGTTCGCGGAACGGCTGGCGGCGGCCAAAGCATTGAAGGGCCGCAGTGCGGCCAATCCCGCCACCGGGAGCGCGGAACTTGACCTGCTGGCGCGCGGCACTTGTCCCACTGCCGACGAGGTCAGCAAGCCTTACTTCGTCGAAGCGCGCAGGGCGTTTGCGGCTTGTGCCTCTGACGACACGACGCGGGAGCGAATCCTGAGCGCCGCCATCGCCGCCGAACCAGGCAACGACGAGTTGCGCATCGAATATGTGTGGGCCGCGTTTGGTTCTGGCCAGGATGCGAGGGCGTTGATGGCTACCGAGCCAATCCTGCAGGGTTCGCAGTACTACAGCCAGAATTATTCGGAAGGATATGGTTCGGAGTACGGCGACGCGGAGGCCGGGCCGCAAAGATTGCCGGTGCTCGCCAGCATGAAACCGGAAGATTCATCGAAGCTCTTCTGGTGGGCGATTCACGCCAGAGAGAAACGGCATGAGTCCGACGAGGCGCTGACGCTGGTGCGAAGCGCGTTGTCTTCGGAAAAGGCAGTGGCGCGGCAACACATTCTTGAAGAGGAGCAGAAACGTCTGGAGGCCGAAGCGGCCCGCCGGCAGGAGAACGAAGCGCGTGCTCCGAAGATCCACGCGGAGTTGGATCAGGATCGGGTGGTGCGCCCGCGATTGCTGCCGGGCATGCCGTTCACTCCCA
This sequence comes from Occallatibacter sp., assembly GCA_049522255.1. Taxonomy (GTDB): domain Bacteria; phylum Acidobacteriota; class Terriglobia; order Terriglobales; family Acidobacteriaceae; genus Telmatobacter. The sequence goes on along the minus strand of JBEKOA010000026.1, from coordinate 20,420 downwards.
GAAAAAGGGCTGTCAATGAGGGGGATGCGGAATGAAACGACGCGTCTGGATTTCGATTGGTGTGGCGCTTGCCGGTTGCGGGGTGGTCTTCGCGATTGGCGCAGTGGAGCAGGCGATGAAGCCGGAGCCCGAGTTGCCGGCACTGCTGCCCGAGGGTGCATTGCTCTCGATCGAGGCGCGCGACTTTCAAGCGCTGCTCAAGGATTGGAACACGTCGGAAGAGAAACGCGCATGGATAACAAGCGACAATCATGCAGCCTTCAGCAACTCGCGGCTCTTCACGCGTCTGTCTCAGGCGCAAGATGAATTCTCTGCCGCCGCCGGGCTCACGGCAGACGACGACTTGCTCGAAAAGGTTGCGGGCAAGGAGAGTTGCCTGGGCCTCTACGACATTGGCAATCTCGAATTTGTCTACGTCACGCACCTCGATCAGCAGGAGATCGAGAACACTCCGCTGTGGCTGACGCGGTCGAAGTTCGAGCAGCGCACCGAGGCGGGGAACGTGTTCTACGTGCACAAGGACGCGCAGTCTTCGCGCACCGCAGCTTTTGCCGCGCGAGGTGGGTGGCTGATTCTGGGGACTCGGGAGGACCTGGTGGCTGGCGTGCTGGACCGATTTGCCGGAGGCTCTTCGCACAGCCTCTTGAACGAAGGCTGGTTTGCCGAGGCCGTGAAACATGCGCCTGGCGAGCGCGGCGATCTGCGCATGGTCTTGAACCTGGAGATGATTGTTCCCTCGCCGTATTTCCGTAGTTACTGGGTTCAGCAGAATATTACCGAGATGAAGCAGTATACTGCGGCTGTAAGCGACCTCTATCGAAGCAGCGAGAGTTACCGCGAGGAGCGAGTGCTAGTGCGCCGCGCCGGAGCCGCCGCTCCTGTGCAGGGCGATGTGAGGACGCTGGCTGCGCTGGCTCCCGAGGATGCGGCATTCTACGCTGCCGAGGCCTCGCCCGACCCCGAGAGTCTGTTGCAAACTTTACGGGAGAATCTGCTTGAGGAGAAGCCGGCGCGAGCAGCAACCTCGTACACGAATGCGCCCTCCGCGGCCAGGGCGGAGAATGCCGGCAGTGCAGCACAGCTTGATGTGCAGATCGACAAGGCTCCGGTTGTGGTCGCGCGGGCGGATGCCTTCCAACCCTTGCGCGCGCTGCTACAGGCCGTGCAGCCCGACGCGGCGCTCGAGGTCTACACCACTCGCGCTCCACAAGAAGGTGTTTATGTTTCGTTGCAAACGGCGATGGCGGTCTCCGCTTTGCGCGACTGGGATGAGGATGCGGTGCGACGAGCGCTGACGCAGACGCTGTTGCCGGGCCTGACGGCGGGAAATCTCGGCGTGCAATGGGAGAAGCGGTCTAGTGTAATCTCAGGCGGTGATTATTCTGCGCTCGATGGAGCTGTACCCTTATACGCCGTGGTGCGAGGCAAGCAACTGCTGCTGGCCAACGACCCCAAGCTCTTGGAAAGACTGCTGGCTCGCAGCCAGAGCGGCGCTTCGCTCGGGGGAAAGGACAGTGTCACTTATGCGGCACTCTTCCGCCACAAGCAGGAACAGGGCAATTTCCGCAGACTGATGACGCAACTGGATCTGGCCGGTCATCGCGGCGAAGCTGACCCGCAGGCTGAATCCGAGGGCGGCCAGAGCCCGGCTTTCTTCTCCGGCAATGCGGCGAGCTTCAGCCGAGCCTTTTCAAAGCTGGTGTCGGAACGGATCGAAGAGCGGGACCGTGGCGCCACGGTAACGCAGACGGTAACGTATCAATGGAGCCGCTAGCCCGCAGGATCAGGCTGGAGACAAGTATGCGGGCTGCGCGATTCGCGGCGCTGGCAACCGCATTCCTTTTGACTGCAGGCGCCCAGTCCGCGCATGAGACGCAGTTTTCGCTGGGCTCAGAAGCAGTTTTAGAGCGTGTCTTCACCAGCCCTGATCTCTCTTACTTGTTGCTGGATTCGTCGGGCGAGGTGTTGGCCGAGCGATGGCCTTCCGAAACACCTGTCTCTCCCGGATCTCTCGTCAAGCCCTTCCTCGCAGTCGCCTATGGGGAACAGCATGGCGGCCGGTTTCCCGTGGTGCGCTGCCTGGGTACTCGGAGCCGCTGCTGGCGTCCTGCCGGGCACGGAACCCTTGGATTGGAGGAGGCGATCGCGCAGTCTTGCAATGCTTATTTCCTTGACCTGGCTGCGGGATTGGATCGAAGGCGCGCAAGCCAGACCTTCGCCCGCTATGGGATTTCCGGCCCCGCGGCAGAGGCTGCGACCGAGAGCCTGGTGGGATTGGGAAACGCGTGGAAAGAGTCGCCGCTGGCTCTGGCCAGAGCCTACTTGCAACTGGAAAAAGAGCAGGGCTCTGCCGTTCAAGGCAGGATTGCGAATGGGATGCTCGGCTCGGCGGCACACGGCACGGCGCGCGCAGTGGACGCGGCGTTGGGCAAAGATGCTGCTTTGGCCAAGACTGGAACGGCAGCATGTTCGCACACGCCGCGAGGGTCAGCGGATGGATTCACGGTCGTCTTGTACCCGGCGGCACAGCCTCGGCTGCTGCTCCTGATTCGCGTGCACGGCACAACCGGCGCTGAGTGCGCAAAGATCGCCGGAGCCATGTTGCGTTCCCTGGGAGCCGGAGAGCGATGATGCGTGTAAAGATGTCCATAGATTCAACCGCATTCCCGTTTGAGCCGCACAGTGTCACGTGCAGGGTCGGGCGCTTCGGTCTATGGATTCTGGCGCTGTTTTTGCTGGCGTTGTCAGCCTCGCCTGCAAGAGCACAGCAAGAGCTTCGTTTTGGGGTGCTGGGGCTCTTTCATCCCAGGGAACTGGTACTGGAACCGGAGGGCAGAGAAGTTCTCTCCGTCTCTGCGCAAGGCGGAGCACGAAGCACTGTGCTGGTGCTGAACGGCGAGCCCGGTCACCGCCAGATCGTTTTTCACGCCGATGGCTCCGGTGTGGTTGCCGGGACTCGCTCGGCTCGTACTTTTTCAGTCACGGCGCGCAATGGCGGAGTGGTCGCCTTCCGGCTCACTGTGCCGGGAAAGCTTCGCCGTGTCTATTCGGGACGGCTTAATCTAGAGGCCCGCAACGGCGAATTGCTGGCCGCGGTCAGCATGGACCGCGAGACGGCGGTGGCCTCGATTGTGGCTGCTGAGATGGTGGAGAGCGCCCCGATGGAAGCTCTCAAGGCGCAGGCAGTTGCCACCCGCTCATTTCTGATCGCTGGCCAAAGGCACCTTGAATTCGACTTCTGCGACACGACCCATTGCCAATTCCTCAAGTCGCCACCTGAGCCGGCGAGCCGGGTCTTCCGCGCCGTCGAGGCTACGCGAGGGCTGGTGATTGCCTATCGTGGCAAACCGCTGGCGGCGATGTACTCCAGCCGGTGCGGTGGACAAACGCGCAGCCTGCGCGATGTAGGCGCTGATCCGGGAGACGGGTACCCCTACTTTGCCGTGCCTTGCGCGTGGTGCAGGCGGCATCCTTTTACGTGGCAAAGCACGGTGGGCAAGAGCGCACATCCGCCTGTGCCGGGGGACGAACGCCGGAGAATTGTCGAGGCGCGGCAATGGGGCTGGAGCGCGATCCCAGGCAGCGATTTTACTGTAACGGGAGATAGCGCTGGCTGGCGGCTCGAGGGTCACAGCGCAGGCCACGGCGTGGGAATGTGCCAACAAGGAGCGAGGGGTATGGCGTCCGCCGGCGCGAGCTTCCGCGAGATTCTCTCTCATTACTATCCGAACACACTCTTGGTTTCCCAGCCATGAATTCTCGTGTTGCGATGAGCGGTTCACATTCTGAGGCCTTTGGCACACGGCCGGTACTTCTCCTCGGACGTCTTCTCCGATTAAACTTAGTGCGGGCGCGCACCAGATTCGCGATTGGGTATAGCACCTTGCCTCCGGGACAAGGTGCCATCAACGTACGAGGGGAATCGCGAACAGAGATGCGCATTGGGGAAAAGATTCATGGACGCTGAAGCCAGATACCGGCGATTCGATCAGGCGGCACAGAACGGGATCCTGATTCTCGACGCAGAGTCGGGCGCGATCCTGGACATGAATCCGATCTTGGCCAAGATGCTGGACTACGCTCCCGTGGAACTGCTCGGCATGTCTCTCTGGGAGATTGGCCTTCCCGAGGACGTAGCTGCATCCAAACGCGCCTTCCAGTGTCTCATCGAAAACAACTCAGTCCACTATGACGATTTGCCCTTTGTGTCCAAGAGCGGAGAACCAGTCCGCGTTGAAGTCACAGGCAAGGTCTTTGACAGGAGAGGGGAGAAGCTGGTCCAGTGCAACGTATGCAGAATCGGCCTGTCCGATAGCACGATCGGTCCGGAGATGCGCATCCAGCATACGCATGAGATGGAGGCCGTTAGCCAGATCGCCGGAGGTCTGGCTCATGACCTCAATAACATGCTGGGCGTCATCTTGAGGTGTTGCGAGATTCTGGAGGGCCAGCAGGTCCTGCCCGAAGCAAGCCACAAGATCGTCCTAGAGATCCATAACGCGGGAGCATCTGCCAGGAACCTGACAGAACGAATGCTCGCGTTTAGCCGCGGGCAAGTGGCCGAGCGCGTCGCGGTGGATCTTAACGAGACTGTGAGCCGCGTGGAGAAGATGCTGGGGCGGCTGTTCGGGGACGGCGTCCTACTGGTCACGGTCCCCGGCAGTGGCCTGGGGAGTATAAGTGCTGATCCGAGCCAGCTTGAACAGGTGTTGATGAACCTGGCGATCAATGCGCGGGATGCTATGCCACGGGGCGGCAGGATCATGGTTGAGACCGCAAACGTCGAGATCGATGAAACCAACGCCGGGCAGCACCCATCCGTGCGGCCTGGGCGGTATGTCGTGTTGAGCGTGAGCGACACGGGAACCGGAATGGACCCGGAAATTCAATCCCGCATCTTCGAGCCTTTCTTCACCACAAAGCCCTTCGGGCAGGGAACGGGTCTCGGCCTGTCCACTGTAATGAGCATTGTGGAGCAGAACGGGGGAGCGATCTCCGTTCACAGCCAACCCGGCGCCGGGGCAACGTTCAAGATCTACTTTCCCCGCTGCGATCAGCCGGTGGTGGCCGCAAGGCAGGCGAAGGCGCCGCTCGTGCAAGGCGAAGCGAAGACAATTCTGCTGGTGGACGATGCCGGTTCGCTGCGTGGATTGATACGCCGGCTGCTCGAAGACGGCGGATATACGGTGCTCGATTCGGGCGACCCGGCTGTGGCCCTTCGCATAGCGCAAGAGCATCCAGGACCGATACCGCTGTTGATTACGGATGTGGTTTTACCGGGATTCAGCGGTTCCGATCTCGCTGCAAGAGTGACCAGGACAAGACCGGAGACCAGGGTACTCTATGTGTCGGGCTTCAACGACGACTCGGTTGCTCCGTTGCTCCCGCCCGGACGTAGCTATGCGTTTCTCAAGAAGCCATTCACCCAGGATGAGTTGCTGAGAAATGTTCGCCAACTGCTTGATTCTTCGATGACGATCCCTGCCCGGCCACCCTCGGGTTCACCTGCGTCGAGGTCTAGAAGGGCGAAAAAGACCGAGGGCTGAAGGCAGCGCAAATCTCCCCAATTTATCCGTCACTTACGGGTCGCGCCAGCCGCGGTCTCCGGTGGATGGAACCGGACGATTATCCTCATTGCTCGTTGAAATCGATATATGGTTATGCCGATGGAAGGGATGCGGGTGTGCTGTACAAACAGCCGCTTTCGCGGATTTGTGATTTCGCTTAGGTCGCGTGAAAAGTGCTTTGCGGACGGGATGGAATAGAGCATGTTTCAAGTCGGTGGAATCCTGATCGTCTTCGGCTGTGTCGCCGCTGGCTACCTCATGGAGAAGGGCCAGATCGCCGTTCTGCTTCAGCCGGCCGAACTGATCATCATCGGCGGAGCGGCAATCGGGACGATATTGACGGCCAACCCGATGCATATTCTAAAAAGGGTCGTTGCGGGACTTGTGAATGTCGTGAAGGGATCGCCGTTTTCAAAACAGCGATATCTGGAAACGCTCAAGATGATGTTTGACCTGCTCGCCAAATCGCGCAAAGAAGGGGCAATTGCCATTGAGGGCGATATTGAAGAGCCGCAAAACAGCCCGCTCTTCTCGAGGTATCCAGCCTTCCTCAACGATCATCACGCTCGCGACTTCGTCTGCGATACGATGCGCATGGCGATCACCGGCGGCGTGAGCGCATTTGATGTGGATCAGATGATGGAACTGGACATGGATGTCCATCATCTGACGTCAAACCAGCCGAGTCAGGCATTGTCCACGGTGGCCGATGCGCTGCCCGGACTGGGAATCGTGGCCGCGGTTCTTGGAGTGGTGGTGACAATGCAGTCGCTCGGCGGACCTCCAGAGGAGATCGGACGCAAGGTGGCCGCAGCGCTGGTCGGTACTTTCCTGGGCATTCTATTGTGCTACGGACTGGTCGGGCCCTTGTCGTCCAATATGTCGAAGATCGTGGACGAAGAGCAGAGCTACTATCATGTGCTGCGCGTCATGATGCTCGCCTTCATCAAAGGCACTTCCCCAATTCTGGCGGTCGAGATGGGCCGGAGAGCGATTCCCGAGCACTCTCGCCCCGATTTCTTTGAGGTAGAAAAGGCATGCAGGGAGAAAGTTGGGGAGCCCCAGGCTGAATTCCAAGCCGCATAGGGCTCAAAAGCCATGGTTGCCGACGAACAGGTCATTATCGTCAGAAAAAAGGCCAGTCACGGCGGCCACCACGGAGGCGCCTGGAAGGTGGCCTATGCCGATTTTGTCACCGCGCTGATGTCGTTGTTCATTGTGATGTGGCTGATGAACAGCAGCAAGCCCGTTCAGGATGCGGTCGGGGGATATTTTCGCGATCCGCATGGGACCGGCCAGAAGAAGGGCACACAACTGAACGGGGCCGGGGATGCCGCAATTCAGAAGAAACAGGACATGGCCAAGTTGAAGGACGATCTGATGAAGGCCATGGCAAAGATGGCCAACTACGACAAGATCAAGAAGCTGATTGAAATCACCGTTACCCAGGAAGGGTTGCAGATCGAGTTGATGGAGGATCCTCACGGAACCTTTTTCGAGCTGGGAAGCGCGGAACCAACCCCAACTCTGAAGAACGTGCTGCAGATTCTGGCTCCCGAAATCGGCAAGCTGCCGAATCCGCTTTCGATCGAAGGGCACACCGATTCCAAGCCCTACTCGGGCCAGAGAGCCTACGGGAATTGGGAACTCTCGACGGATCGCGCGAACACAGCCAGGCGCTTGATGGAAAGCGCCGGAGTTGGTTCAAAGCAAGTGACGCAAGTGCGCGGCTTCGCGGATCGCAAACTGCGCAAGCCTCAACAGCCTGAGGATGCCTCGAACCGTAGGATCACATTGATCATCCAGTACATCCCCGCTCCCGACCCTCTGCCGGCGATCGTCACCAAGGGCGCTTTGCCGCCGGTCAACTAGGGTGATGAGCCGGAGTTTGGTGCAGGAATCCAATGGAGAAAACGCAGGTCCACTTCGACTTCGCTCAGTGCAGGCTTTCGACTCTCTTCCCGGCGGTCGCTCAGGATGACATTAATTCGGCTTGATTATGGGAATTGAATGAGCATGGATGCGGCAGCGTGGTTGGCGATGACAGCCATGAATTCGGCTGTGGCTACGCGTTCCCGAGGCGTCTCAAAATCGAATACAAGTCCGACATAACAATTGTCTATATAGGCGACCTGGGCATCCACCTTGAGCATGCCCATAGGATGGCGAAGGGTGAGCAGCCCGGTGTCGCCGACAACGACGGAGCCATCAAGCTTGACGCGAATGCCGGTATCGCTGACATCGCGGCAGAGACCAATAAACGTCTCATCTCCGACGATAAAATCGACGTCAAAGCCGGTTGTGACGCGGCAAGGCCTGTATTCGAATTTGCGGATGCTTTTCAGGTCCGTCATTCCGGGGGGCTCCTCTCGATTCTGGAGGCAGGATGAGCATGCCGACCAGTGGCTCATCGTGTCTATCGGCAACGATGCATCAGAGTTTCAATATTACTTCCGATACCCACCTTATGACGCAATTGAGCTGCATTTTGAGCGCCGTTGCCCGGGTCTGGTTGTTTCTAACTTCAACCCTGGAGATGAGCGTGCCATACGATTGTAGGGGAAAATTGAATGCTCAGGAAATGGACCGCGGGGAAGTTCAATCGTTGCAACTGGTTGGCGTTCATATTTCTCTACTGGCCGATACGATTGCGACTCTCTGTCGTGGTGCCTGGAGATCGGCGAAACGTCCGGCAGGCTAATGTCTCGCAGGCCAAGATCAACCGGATGGGTTGACTCGATTAGAAGCAAATCTCGGGGAATTCCCGCGAATGGCAGTGGAAGATTGCATGCATCATCTTTAGAATCAATACGAAAATCTTTTACTAACCTATTCTTTGTATAAATTAAAATTGGATGATAAGATTGCAAGTCAAAGCCATGTGTCCTGAATCACTTTTTTCGAAACCGCAGGAGACCGGTGTGCATTCTGGCGGCTCTTCGTCACAGCCGGAGGCAGATGACTCCCTCGAAATCCAGCCAAACTCGACCGGACAGAAGATCCTGGTCGTCGACGATGATGTTCCATTGGGCAAGTTTCTCAGTCGCGAACTCAAGCGCAGACACTTTTCCGTCGAGATCCGTCATGACGGCGAAACCGCCCGCGACGACATCCAGAAATCCATCTTTGATCTGGTGATTCTCGATCTGAACCTGCCGAAAATGGACGGAATGGCCGTCTTGAAGCAGGTTCGCCTGAGTCATCCGCGACTGCCAATCCTGGTGTTGACGGCGAGGAATCACACGCACGATCTGGTGTTGGCGCTCGAACAGGGAGCAGACGATTGTCTGATCAAGCCTTTCTCGTTCCTGGAATTACTGGCGCGAATCAGGGGCCTGCTGCGGCGCAACTATTCTCTGCCGGTGAGTTCATCGAAGGTTGGCAATTTGACCATCAATCGGGAAGAGCACTGGGCGATGCGCGGGGAGCGGCGAATCGATCTGACGGCGCGTGAGTTTGCGCTGCTAGAGTACCTGATGAACAACGCGGGCAAGGCTGTTTCGCGCACCACCATCATGCAGGAAGTATGGAACACCACCTTCGATTCGACGACCAACATCGTCGACGTGTATATGAAGTATCTGCGGGACAAGGTTGACCTCGAGGGGGAAGTCAAGTTGATCCGCACAGTCCGGGGCGTCGGATATGTTTTGAGCAACGATTAGCAGGAGTGAGTCCTGTGGGGGAGTCTCCAATGCCGAAGTCCGCATCGGAAGCACTTTACTTCAATCTGTCGCAGTGCATCCATGCCACCGCGCAGCCCCTCGCCGTTCTTCGCGCCAGCCTGGGGAATAGCTGTGTGGCCAAGATGGGCCTTGAAGAACTTAGGGAACTGGCGGCAAGTTCGGCCGCAGAGGTGGAGCGGCTGTGTACACTTTTCAGTTGCCTGCAACAGCTTGTCAGTACAGAGAGCGTCAAGCCGCAACTCTCTGAAACCTCGATTGTGCATCTGCTTGCGAATGTTGCCGATGGGGTCAATCTTTTGTTCAAGGAAGACAGGATCTTTCTCCGCTCGATCGTCTCCGACTCTTGCCAGCCGGTTCTTATCGACAAGGCGCGAACTCTTCAGGCGTTGTCGACGGTGCTGCTGATTGCCCATGCCGTATCGCGTCCGCAGGATACCGTCGAGCTGATTGCGTCGTCCTCGTCTTCCAATACGGTTCGAATTGTGGTGCGGAATCTGACCTCGTGCGTCGACCAAATGAATGCGGAAACGAGCATGAGCATGGCATTTGCCGAGGCGAAAATCAGGAGCCAGCAGGCTACTTTTTCCTGGAGCCTGCGGCCTTTCAGCGTGCAAATGGAATTGCAAGGAGCGCCGCTCGGAATTGGCGCCAATGCCGGATCGATGAGAGTCGTGTGAGTCCAATGGAAGCCATGTCCGCAGCGGAAGGTACATCGATGGGTTCGTCTTCTTTTCCAAAGTTTCGCGCGGACGAGAGCACCGTGATCAGCGTGCTGCTCGTGAGCCCGAACAGCAGGCTTCGCATGTCGCTGCAAGAGAAGCTACGCCAGCCCCGCTGGAATTTGACCGAAGCCTCAAGCGGCGCCGAAGCACTTGAGTGTCTGAACGAAGATGCCAGCGAGATTCTGCTGCTCGATCCTCTTCTGCCCGATCTTGAGTCGGGCGAATTCAGCGCGATGGTTCGCGAGCAATTCCCGAACATTCAGATCCTCTCGGTGAATTCCCATACCGGGCAGCTTGTTCTTGGCACCTCTTCGCCCACCCTGCTGTCGGCCCAGTTGACTGAGCTGCTTTACAGCGGCGGCAACGCTCCCTCCAACTCGATCTCTCCCGAGCGGTTGCAACGCATGAGGACTCATGAAGAGGGACGGCTCGGAATTCGCGGCATGATCGGGGATTCGGAGGCGATGCAGCAGGTCTATGATTTGACACACATGGTCGCGCGCCGGGACACGACTGTATTGGTGACGGGCGAGAGCGGCACCGGCAAGGATCTGGTCGCCCAGGCCATCCATCTGATCAGCCTGCGCCAAAAGCAGCCGCTGGTGGTGATCAACTGCGCTGCAATCCCCGAGTCGCTGCTCGAAGCCGAACTCTTCGGGTATGTGAAGGGCTCGTTCACAGGCGCCGTGCAATCGCGCATCGGCCGGATTCACGCGGCGCATGGCGGGACGCTCTTCCTTGACGAGATTGGAGATATGCCCCTCTCCCTGCAGAGCAAGATTCTCAGATTCCTCGAGCAGGGTGAAGTGCAGAGGATTGGCGGCAATGACAATCTGAAGGTGGATGTCCGGGTGGTTGCCGCGACCAATGCCGACCTGCAGAACCGGGTCAAGCAGAACCTGTTTCGCGAGGATCTCTACTATCGCCTGGCGATCTTTCCCATCAAGCTGCCGCCTTTGCGGGAGCGCAGGGGAGATGTCGTTCAACTCGCCGAGTCATTTCTTGAGAAGTTCTGTCCTGGTGTCAGCCTGAGCGCGGAAGCGATACAGACTCTGGCGCAGCACGACTGGCCGGGGAACGTCCGCGAACTGAAGAATGTGATCGAGCGGTCCAGCATCGTTGTCGGCGGCGGGCGGGAGATCCTGGCCCGGCATATTCTGTTCTAGATTAAATCCGGGTAAACTTTGCCTAACGAGCGTTGTCGAGTACAGCTCGACAACGGTTTTGCCTTAGAAGAGGATTTGCGGCTCAGAGTCTCTGAGGCTTTATGAGCTTATATATAGATGGTGTTTTCGCCTTCCGATCTCCTATTTGAAAATCCAAATCAAGTTGGCCCTCATCGTGCATAGTCGATAGGCAGATGCTGCCTAGTTCTCATCTCGCGCAAATAAATCTCCCGCTCACCGATGAGCCGAGCGGCGGCCTGAGTGGCGGGCAAACCAGCCCTACTCAGGCCGAGGGCAGCGTCACCACTTCGAGGGACGACTTGGAGATGCAAACCCGGAGCGCCGTGCTTTTGGCGGGCGAGTTCTCCGAATTCATCGCGGCTGCCTCGCGGCTTGAGGGCTCCTATCGAGAACTACAAGAAGAAGTCTCCCAGCTCGGACAGGAGTTGTCGGAACGGAATGCTGCGTTGAATACGAGCCTGGCTGAAAACGAGCGGATGCGGCAGGCTCTGCAGCAGATTGTGGACTCGATGCCTTGCGGGGTCCTAGTGCTGGATTGCGATGGGCGGATCTCGATGATCAACCCGGAGTGCCAGAGGCTGCTCGCACTCGATCCATCGCGTTTTGGCAAAGAGTCAAGGATTACTCTGCGGCAGATCTCGGCCTGGAGCGGCGTCAATCTTGAGGCCTGGTGCGAGGATGCCTCCACCAGCGATACAGAGCAGGAGTTTTGCGTTCGCGGCAGTTCGGGAAAGCGCTGGGTTGAAGTTCGCAATCGCAGGCTCTTTCGCGCATCGGGCAAGCCGGGCGTGTTGGACAAGACGATCTTGATCTTGCGCGATATCACGGCGCAGAAGCGCGCCGAGCAGGAGCGCGAAGCCGGACGTAAGGCAATGGCTCTGGCAGAGATCACAACCACGCTCGCTCATGAAATTAGAAACCCATTAGCCAGCCTGGAGCTCTTTGCCGAGTTGATTGAGACCGACTACGAGCGCCGCGGCGAATGGATCTCTCATCTGCGCGCCGGCATTCGTTCGCTGTCGGGGACCGTGAACAATGTTTTGAGCTTTCATGGTTCCGGCACTTTGGCGCTGGCGCCAGTGTCGCTCTCCGCGGTGATTGGCAATGCGATCCAGTTTATTCAGCCCCTTGCGGATCAGGCAGCGGTATCGCTGGAATGGCTGGCCGACCACGACGAGAGCCAGGTGATGGGCAATGCAAGCGCCCTGCAGCAGGTTGTATTGAACCTTGTTTCCAATGCCATTCGCCATACGCCGGCGGGCGGCAATGTAAAGGTTTCGCTCCGGCTGGCGCAAAGCGGCGCGAAGGGACAGAAGTGCGGAGACAATGTCGAGCAGCTCATCGCCGACTTCTCCGACACGGGTTGCGGCATCCGGCCTGACCAGATTGACCGCATTTTTGAGCCCGGCTTCAGCGGGAGTGGCGACACCTCCGGACTGGGCCTGGCAGTTTGCGAGCGAATCATGAAGCAGCACGGCGGGCGGATCTCCGCAACGAACTGTGCGCATTCAGGTGCTCGATTCACGCTCTATTTTCCAGTGCACCAGATGGAATTGGCCTTGGCATGAACAGCACGATTGAAACAAACAGTGAATCTTCGGTATTAGTCGTCGACGATGAGCCTGGGATGCGCACCGCACTGCGGGCCAACTTCCTGCGCCACGGTTGGCGGGTTGAAACAGCCACCGGCGTTCGCGACGCGGCGCGAGCTTTTGAACTCACCAGCTTCGACCTTGTGGTCAGCGACATTCGCATGAGGGATGGCGACGGCTTTGAGGTGATGTGTTCGGTGCAAAAGAGCTCGCCGACCACCGCGGTGATCCTGCTGACCGCGTTTGGCAGTGTACCTGAGGCCGTTGAGTCGATGCGCAGCGGGGCATTTGATTATCTGACGAAGCCGGTTTCGTTTGAACAACTCCAGGCCGCCGCCGCTCGCGTCATGAAGCGCATCAGCGAGACAACAGTCGCCGCTAAAGTCTCAACGAGGATCGTGAATGAGGAGATCGTGAGTCCGGGAATCATCGGCCGCTCTCCATCCTTGTTACTTGCTTTGCAGCGCGCCCGCGCAGCCGCCAGCACCGATGCCGATGTGCTGATCGAAGCCGAGAGCGGCACCGGCAAAGAGCTGATGGCGAAGTTCATTCATCAATCCAGCGACCGCAGCCGGAAGCCTTTTATTGCCGTGAACTGCGCAGCCGTGCCGGAGCACCTTTTGGAGAGTGAACTCTTTGGACATGCCAAAGGAGCCTTCACGGGCGCAAACGGCGCCAAGGCGGGAAAGTTCGAACTGGCCGACGGTGGCACGCTGCTGCTCGACGAGATCGGCGAGATGCCGCTGAACCTGCAGCCTAAATTGCTGCGCATTCTTCAGGAGCGCGAATTCGAGAGACTCGGCGAGACTCGCTCGATCCATGTCGACATTCGGGTGATCGCAACCACCAATGCTTCTCTCGCTTCGATGGTGGAGCAAGGCCGTTTCCGTTCTGATTTGTACTATCGGCTGAATGTCATTCCCCTTTCGATCCCCGGCCTTCGTGAACGTCTGGAGGACATTCCGGCGCTGGCACAGCACTTTGCTCAGAAGTTTGCCGTTGAAAGAGAATGCCCGGTGCCGGAGCTGGATGCGAGTTTCATTGAAAGGCTTCAAGAGTATAGCTGGCCCGGCAATGTGAGGGAACTGGCGAACTTCATGTGCCGCGTACTCTCGTTGAATCAGGGAAGAACGATCGATGCGGAGTGCTTTCACAGGGAGTTTCACCCGCTGGGAAGCACACAAACCGCATCGCGCGCGCTGCCGGCCCCAGGGACTCCGATTTCAGTGATCGAAAAAATGCATCTTGAAAACACGCTGGCCCTGGCGAACGGAAACCGCACCCACGCAGCGGAAATGCTGGGGATCAGCCTGCGCACAATGCGCAACAAAATCAGGGAGTACGGGCTCCCGCCAAGGAGATATGCGTCATGCCAAACGCATTCATAGTCTCAGCGCTTGAGAACTACCTGAAGCTGACCGCAATCCGCGAACAGACGATTTCGGCCAACATGGCCAATGTCGATACGCCCGGGTACCACACGCGGGATATCGATTTTCAAGGCGAGTTGACGAAGGCCATGAATGGGGTTCTGACTCGGTCCGGGGACGGCGGCGAGGCACCGCAATTGACTCCCGTCGTGCGGGAGGTTTCGGGTCTGATGGAGCGTCCGGATGGCAACAACGTCAACCTCGACCGCGAGGGGCTTTTGATGTCCGAAACGCAGTTGCAGTATCAGATCGGAATTCAACTGGTGAAGCAGCAGTTTCACGAAGTACTCAGCGCCATCAATAGCGGAGGGCAGTCATGAATCTTTTCGACTCATTAACCATTAGCGGATCGGCACTGGCGGCTGAACGACAGCGCTCAGAGATCGTTGCCGCGAATATGGCCAATGCGGAGACGACCCACACGGAAGCCGGCGGACCGTACCGGCGCAAGGAAGTCGTCTTCCAGTCGCCTGATCCGTCCGGTTTCCGGCTGGCTCTGGCCGGTGCCGGGAACTTGAATATGCCCCTGCCCGGCTCCGTGCAGATCTCTCAAGTGATCGACGATCCGACGCCTCCGATCATGCGCTATGAGCCCAACCATCCAGACGCAAACAAGGATGGCTACGTCGCTTATCCGGCCATCAATCCGGTGATGGAGATGGTGGACCTGATGAGCTCGGTTCGCTCCTATCAACTGAATGCGTCGGCCGTGCAAGCAGCCAAGCAGATGATTCAGCAATCGATCGACATCCTCAAGAGCTAAGCAGGAGACGAGAAGATGAGCAGCTCAATTGCAGGTCTTGGTTCCATTGGCGCCATCAGCAGCCTTCCGAAATTGCCGGCGCTTGACTCTGCTCCGGCCGAGGGAGGCTTTAGCGGCGTACTCAGCAACGTGCTTCAACAGGTCAACCAACTCAGCGGCGGAGCCGAACAACAGATTGGAAGCCTGCTGAAGGGCGGCAACACAGACATGAGCTCGGTGATGATCGCAGTCGAAAAGGCCGACGTGGCATTTCAGTTGATGATGCAGGTTCGCAACAAGATCGTAAGCGCATATCAGGACATCGAGAAGATGCAGTTTTAGAAGATGCGCCTTGTAGTGTGTGCACACAGGAACATCGCATGGGGGATGCAGTTCCTGGCAAGGGTTTTTAAGTGAGCGGCGGGATCGGGGACCTATGGCCGGCAAGAATCAACTAGCAACGACGAAACAAACGCCAGGCTTCAACCAGGCCATGGAACGCGCCAAGCTGTTCTGGACCGGCCTTCGTCCGCAGCAGCAGGCCTATTTCGGCGTGGGTCTCGCAATTACATTGGCAGCCGCTGTTTTCTTTGTGAAGATGATCTCGACACCCGACATGAAGCCGCTGATGAATGGATTGGAACCGGCCGACGCTCAGGCAATTTCAACGGAGTTAGCGGCGAAGAAGATCGCTTCTGTCATTGGTCCGGACGGCACATCCATCAGCGTCCCGGCAGATCAAATTGATGCAGCCCGGCTCGAAGTGGCCTCTCATGATTCGCCGCATAGCGGTCGCATCGGCTTTGAGATCTTCGACAAGGTTTCATGGGGACAGACGGAATTCGATGAGAAGGTGAACTACCAGCGCGCGCTTGAAGGCGAACTGGAGCGGACGATTCAGACCATCAGCAACGTCAAAAGCGCTCGCGTGCATCTGGTGATGGCGAGCGACTCGGTCTTCCTGGACAGAGAGCGCGGCGCAAAGGCTTCGGTCACGCTTCGCCTTCGCCGAGGAAGCCTGTCGCGTGAAGATTATTCGGCAATCTCGCGTCTGGTTGCGGGCGCAGTGGATGAGCTCAAGCCGACTGACGTAGTGATTATTGACGCGGATTCAAATCAGGCACTCGGACAGGGCAGTGGTGGCGGCGCCGATGGCGAAAATCTTGAGCAGGAATTGACGCGGCGGCTGATTGCGACCCTGGCGCCTGTTGTCGGAGCGGATCGCATTCACGCCAGCGTCAATGTGGAGTATGAAACCGGCAGCAGCGAAGAGAGCCAGGAGAAATACGATCCAGCAGTGAGCGCAACGCTTACCATGCAGCACTCCGAGGAGAATACAGGTCCGGGCGCAGGCGCGGCCGGCGTTCCCGGAGCCTCGAGCAATGTACCCGGACCCAACGCGAAGGTTGCAGTGCCTGCAGCCAAGGAGCCGAGCCAGTCTTCAAAGACGGATAACAACACCTACGGCGTGAATCACACGACGCGCCACGTAATTGAACCGGCAGGAAGCATTCGCCGCCTGACCGCTGCCGTGGTGCTCGACGATGCGGTCGATCGCAAGCAGCAGAATGGCAAATGGGTTGAAACTCGCCGCAAGAGGACACCGGACGAATTGAAGCTGATCGGGGATCTCGCGCAGGCGGCCATCGGATTCAATAGCGTTCGTGGCGACGTAGTCAGCATCGAGAACCTTTCCTTCGATCATCCCGAGGTGGCGGATCCTGGACCGGCCACAATCGTCGAGCAGGCGCGGAAGGACTTGAACGACTATTCGTCCCTGGTTCGTTATGCGGTACTGCTGGGCCTGTTTATCCTTGTCTATCTTCTGACGATCCGGCCCATCCAAAAGCGCATTCTCTCCATTCCGAACTCGCTGTTGGTGGCCTCTCGAGCTCCGGTGCAAGTTGCGACTGAGGGGGAGCCCGCGCTCGAAACCTCGAACAATCTTGCCCGGCGTTCCGTGATTTTGAAAAAGCAACTCGCAGAGTTTGTACAGGCTGAGCCTGAGAGCAGCACCATCGCCGTGCGCGCGTGGCTGCGGGAAGAAGTCCAATGACAGCGTCGACTGAGCGAGCCAAACTGAGCGGCGCCCGCAAGGCCGCAATCCTGATGACAGTCCTCGGTGAGGATGCTGCCGCGACGGTCTTTCGCGATCTGAACAAGCAGGATTTGCAGCTAGTGGCCGACGAAGTCGCGAGTCTCGGAACCATTCCAGCGGAATTGACGGTCCAGGTCATTGAAGAGTACCAGAAGATGACGCAGGCTCAGGGTTACCTGATTCAGGGTGGATATGAACTCGCCCAGCGCCTGCTCATCAAGGCCTTTGGAGAAGCGGAGGCGGACAGCATTTTGCAACGGCTGACCAAGGCCCGCGAACTAAAACCCTTGGAGGCGCTACAGAGGGCCGATCCGCAGAAGCTTGCGAGGTTCCTGGAAAGCGAGCATCCACAGACTATCGCCTTGATTCTCGGTCAACTCGGCGATCGCCAGGCATCGGCTCTGCTGATGAGCCTTCCCAATGATATTCGTGCCGAAGCTGTCAAGAGATTGGCAAACCTCCGCCGCTTTTCGCCGGAGATGGCAGAGAAAGTATCAACCCTTTTGAGCCTGCGGCTGAGCCAGGTTGGAGAACAGGGCAAACGGACCTATTCAGGATTCCAGAGTGTGGCAGACATTATGAACTGCATCGACACGACAGTGGCGCAGGAGATTCTGGAGAACATTGAAAACGAGGAGCCCAATCTGGCAGTCAGCATCCGCGATCTCATGTTCACTTTTGAAGATCTTTTGCATGTCGGCGAGGCGCACATCCGGGAGCTTGCGGGGGCTATCGACAAGAGAACACTGGCGACAGCTCTCAAGGGGACTGCCGAAGAACTGAAGAACCACTTCTTCCGGATCATGTCGTCCAGAGCTGTTGAAATGCTCAAAGAGGACATCGAGTTGCTTGGGCCCGTTCGCGCCAAGGAAGTGATCAAAGCGCAGACTGAGATTGTCACAATTGCCCGGCAGCTTGAGGCCGAGGGCAGAATCGTATTGAAGGGCGAGGGAAATGATGAGTATCTCGTTTGATGAAGCAGCAAACCATGCGTTCCCCGCGCCGGTTACTTCGTACTTGTACCGGGATATGAGTGCCGCTCCTGCCTCCGCAAATGTCAGGGAAGCGAAGCAGGCTATCAGCGGCCCCGGACAGGAAAAGGAGCAGCAGGCGGCGCCGAGCGTGTCAACGCAGGAGATCGGTGAATTGCTGAAACGCGCCCGCGCCGAAGCAGCGGCTGAAACCGAGAAGCGCCTGCGTGTGGAGTATGAAGCGAGATCCGCGCGAGAGGCGGCGAAGATCGGCAAGGCCCTGGAACTTTTCGTAGCTGAACGGAAGAGCTATTTTTCGCGGGTTGAGTCCGACGTGGTCCATCTGGCCCTGGCCATTGCAGCGAAAATTCTGCATCGCGAGGCGCAGGTTGATCCGTTGTTGGTTGCGGCATTGGTCCGCGTCGCTGTCGATAAGCTGCACGACGGATCGAGCGTGTCGGTGCGCTGCTCAACGACAAACGCGGGAAAGTGGCGTGATTTTCTGGCAAGTTCTTCGAACGGATCGACAATTGCAATCGTGGAGGATGCTCAACTGAGTTCTGAAGACTGCATTCTCGAAACTGATCTTGGTTCGGCAAACTTCAGCATTGACGCGCAGTTGAAAGAGGTTGAGCAGGGCTTCTTCGACCTGCTCGCGCAGAGGCCAGCGATCAAATGAATGCCGCCACGCCACTTGCTCCCTATTTTGATCGCCTGGATCGAGGGTCTACGCTTCGCTGGCGCGGACGCGTGTTGCAGGTGGTTGGCAACCTGATCGAGTCCGAAGGGCCGTTCTGCTCCGTCGGCGAGTCATGCGAAATCACCAATGCGGGGGGCAAGAGGTACTCGGGTGAAGTGGTTGGATTTCGCGGATCGACACTGCTTTCCATGGCTGTCGAGAATCCGCAGGGAATTCGCTTCGGCGACCGGATCGTCGCCTGGGGAACACGGCCCTCTATCCGGGTTGGCAACGATTTGTTGGGGCGCGTGATCGATGCAACCGGAACGCCGCTGGATTCGAAGGGTGAATACCGTGGGGAGCGGGCGGTGTGGGTGGATGGTTCTGCTCCACTTCCGCTCGACCGTGTTCCTATCCGTGAACCGCTGGGCTGTGGCATCCGCGCTCTCGATGCATTTGTCACCTGCGGACGGGGACAGCGCCTGGGAATCTTTGGTGGCAGCGGCGTGGGGAAAAGCACGCTGCTGGGAATGATGGCCCGCGGGACGAGCGCCGATATGACGGTGCTAGCGTTGGTGGGTGAGCGCGGGCGTGAGGTTGGGGAGTTTCTTGAAGTGATCGGCGATGAAGGGCGGAAGCGATGCGTCGTGGTTGTCTCCACCTCCGACCAGTCTCCTCTCTTGCGTTTGCGTGCGGCATTAGCTGCGACCGCCATTGCGGAATTCTTCGCAAGCTCCGGAAAGAATGTGCTGCTGGTCGTCGATTCACTTACACGTTTTGCCATGGCGCAACGCGAGATCGGGCTATCGGCCGGCGAGCCTCCAACAGCCAAGGGCTATACGCCCTCGGTGCTTAACATGCTGGCGCGACTGGTGGAGCGCGCAGGCTGCTTCAAAGGCGGCAGCATCACAGCTTTCTATACAGTGCTTATGGAAGGCGACGATCAGCAGGATCCAGTTGCGGATACAGTTCGATCGCTGCTCGACGGACACGTGATCCTGGACAGAAACCTGGCCATGAGAAACCACTATCCGCCTATCTCGATTCTTGAAAGCCTGAGCCGCCTGATGCCGAATATCACTTCGGAAGAGCACATACAGCGGGCCAAGGCTCTTCGCCTGCTGATGGCTTCTTACGAGCGATCTGAAGATTTGATTCGCATCGGCGCGTACCAGAAGGGCGCCGATCCAACGCTTGACCGTGCAGTTGAAATCCTGCCACAATTGAATGCATTCCTCCACCAGCGTCCTGAACAGATTGTTAGCTATCCAAATGTAGTCAAATCCCTTCTCGAGATTGCGAGCTGATATGTCCTTCCAATTTTCATTAGCTGCGGTGCTGCGGATTCGCGGAGTTCTTGAAGAGAAAGAAGAGCGCTTACTGCAACAGATCCTCTTCGAGATCGGGCAGGCGCGCGAAGAGTATGCGCGCATCGAAGCCGCGATATTGGATTTAGATGCTGCGCGCTCCGCCGATGTTTTCAAGGCTCATATTGGACGTAACATCCATGCCTCCTACGGAGAGATCTTGGAGCTCAAACAAAACAGGAAGAATCTCGAAGAGAAGATCGATAAGCTGGAACAATTGCGCGACCGGCAGATCGTCGTCTATGAGGCGGCGAAGCGGAATCGCGAATTGCTCACCGGCATGCACGAAGAGCAGCGCAGCGTGTATGATTCGGGTCTCGCCCGCCAGGAGCAGAAGACGATTGACGATAACTATATTGCACGGCGAGGCCGAGTCTAA
>JBEKOA010000025.1:0-48792 GCA_049522255.1 Occallatibacter sp. | reverse complement strand
CAGCAAGCTCGAAACGGCCTTCCACAAGGCCGACCACTCCATCCAAAACATCATCCAACTGCTCGAAGCCGCCTGATTTTGTTGAAGTATTTCTGTTTATGAATGAAACGGTAAGAATCTAAAGAGTTTGAATTGAAACTTTGCATGATGAGGTCAATGGGCAAATCCAAGAGAGTAAGCTGGACGCGTGTTTTGGAGGCTCTGCCAAGGTGCTCGATTTCGCAGCAATCAAGAAAACGGTCGGTTGCACTTCTCGAGCTCTCAGAAGTCTATTTTGAGCCCCCATCACTGTTTCATCGGGAATTAACACTGCCGGCAAATAATAATCAGCGTTACTGGATTTACGCGACCGCAAATAGAGCATCACTAATACCAGCCTGAGTGCAACTATCTTGATGCCGACATCCAACGGATCGATTTCACTCGCGGCCGCCCTATCGGTAGTCCTGCTTGCGTATCTTCCCCTGAATAGTCAATCCGCAAAGAACGTATGTCCGCGGCCCGCAGTTGGCAGCATTGTCGAGGAGCCGGAGGATTTGCGCGCTCGGAACGGCATTCTCGAGGCGGAGCTGACCATCCTCAATGGGCCGAATCCAGACGGCTCCATTCGCTACTGCTACATCGATGCGGCGGGCCGGCAATCTCCGAACTTGCGCGTCGCTCCCGGCGAACTGGTGATCCTCCATCTCAAGAACGCACTGATGAATTCACGGCCCGGAACCACTCCGTCCCTACATGCTCATTCCAAGATTCATCCTGAGAAGACCGCCGCCGGGAGCAAAGATCCCTGCGTCAGCGGTATGATGAGCGAGACCTCTACCAATCTTCACTTTCACGGACTTACGATTCCTCCGGTCTGCCATCAGGACGAGGTTCTCAAGACCTCAGTCCAGCCCGGCGAGGCTTTCGAATACCGATTCCGCATCCCCGACGATCAGCCTCCCGGACTCTATTGGTACCATCCGCATATTCACGGCTTCAGCAAGGCGCCGATTCTGGGGGGCGCATCCGGCGCGCTGATCGTCGAAGGAATAGAGCGAGTGAAGAAAGCAGCGGCGGGGTTGCCGGAGCGTGTTTTTGTCATTCGCGATCAGGACCTGATGAATCCGAACGCTGCGCCCGCGAAATCCGAACCTGTGGTGCCCAAGTTTCTGGTGGACCGGGACGGAGATGCGGCCAACACCGGAACTGGTTTTGGCAAGCCGGCCAAAGATCTGTCCATCAATTATGTGCCGGTTCCTTACCCGGACTACCCTCCGGCGGTGATTCAAATGAGGCCAAGGGAACGCCAACTATGGCGCGTGCTGAACGCCTCAGCAATCACCTATCTCAACCTCGCAGTTTTGTTCAACCGAACTCCACAGGCCCTGGAACTTGTAGCCATGGACGGTTTCCCGCTGAGTCACAACGACCCGAGTGGAGAATCGGTGGATCCTCAAACCCATCTTGGCATGCCTCCAGGAGCGCGAGCGGAGTTCATCGTTACCGGCCCGCCTGAAGGCCAGACCGGATTGCTCGTCACTCGAACCGTGGATACAGGCCCCGGCGGTGAAAACGATCCTAATCGGGCGCTTGCCACCATTGTCGCTTCCCCAACCGCTCTCGAGCCTCGTTCAAGATTCCAGAGTTCGCCACTACCCGCGAATCCCTTTCAAAAGTCGTGGGTTGGAAGCGTGGCTCCGGTGCGGGTGCGCCGCCTCTACTTTTCTGAAAAGCTGGAGGTCCCCGGCGATCCCACCAGTGCTGTGGAGTTTTACATCACCGTAGACGGACAGGAACCCAAAATGTTCGATATGAGTTCGGAAACTCCAAATATCGTCGCGCAGCAGGGGACAGTGGAAGATTGGATCATCGAAAACCGCACGAGCGAACTGCACGCCTTTCACATCCATCAATTGCACTTTCTTCTGCTCGACTACATGGGAAAGCCGGTCAATGAAGACTTTCTCCGCGACACCGTAAACGTTCCGTACTACGACAGGCGAGCACTCTCCTATCCGAGCGTTCGACTGCGATTGGATTTCCGGGATCCGAACACGGTGGGGACTTTCGTTTATCACTGCCATCTCCTGGAGCACGAAGACAAGGGAATGATGGGTTCGATCCGAGTGGACCCGAGCTCCAACGGTCCTGAATAAACTGCGAGACGCGGCTGCGACGCAATTGATGTATCTTCTTCGAGATGAGGAGGTTCACGCAGTAACACACAGATCGCCTTAGTTTCTTTGTTATCTAACAATCGATATTCATGAAGTCGAATAATTCATGGGAATTTAAAATGTTTGACCCTTAGTTTTAATCGATAAAGCTTACTTTTCATCCAGTCGAGGTGTACTCTCGGCCTTCCCCGATTCACACTCGGCCTTCCCCGGAGGTAAATATGACAATTAAGCTCTTCACCCATGCAGCCATGCGGGCTGTAAGGACGGGGCTGGTATCCTGCGCGATATTCCAGCTCACGATCGGCAATGCGTTCGCCGCCGAACCACCGCAACCGATTCGCGATAACGATGCGAGGACGCCGATCAAGCATGTGATCGTCATCATCGGCGAAAACCGCAGCTTCGACCACGTCTTTGCCACTTTTGTACCGAAGAATCCAAGAGAGGGGATCTTCAATCTGCTGTCACAAGGAGTGGTGAATGCTGATGGAACTCCCGGGCCCTACTTCATCAAAGCCGCGCAGAAAGCAGCCACTGACAAGCAGCCGGACGAGTTTTTGCTGAGCCCGGGCAAATCTTCCTTCCCCGGAAATGTGCTGCCCGCGCCTCTGGTGGGCGGCCCCAAGGACTCTTATATCGCGAACGACAGCCTCACTCTTGCACAGCAATCGGAAAATGGTCTAACAGCAGATGGGTATCCAGAGCTTATTGGCGGCGGCACCGGCCAAACAGGCCGCACCCCCGATCAGCGTATCACCGATGTTAACGCAATTCCCGCTGGACCGTTTCAGCTGACAAATGGAGGCACATTCACCTACGACTCTTACGCTGCCAGCCCTGTTCATCGGTTCTATCAGATGTGGCAGCAACTTGATTGCAGCGTCACGCGTGCAACCTCGAACAATCCTTCCGGCTGCGATGCGAAACTGTTCCCTTGGGTAGAAACAACGGTGGGCGCCGGCACAAACGGTCTAACTCAACCCTCTAACTTCAGCACAGAATATTCATCGACTGCCGTTACCACAGGAGAAGGTTCCACGGCGATGGGTTTCTACAATGTTCAAAAGGGCGATGTTCCTTATTTCAAGGAGCTTGCAGATACCTATTCCATGAGTGACAACTTTCATCAGTCTGTGAATGGTGGAACCGGAGCCAACCACATCATGTTTGGTCATGCTGACGCTATCTGGTTCAGCGACGGCAATGGCAATGCGGAAGCTCCTCCCCACGATGCGACGGTATTCGCTGGCACGGTCAACGCAGGCACGGTGGACGAAATCGAAAACCCGAATCCCTCTCCAAATACCAATAACTGGTACACGGAAGACGGCTACGGTGGTGGTGGTTTCGGCTCTGCTCAATATGGCGGCGGTTCCTACACCGAATGCTCGGATATCACACAGCCCGGTGTTGCCCCTATCGTGAACTACCTCCAGTCTCTAAAACCGCACATTGACCCGCGCTGCGAGCCTGGTCACTTCTATCTTCTGAACAACTACAACCCTGGATATTTCGGCAATGGCAACAACGCCTATACTGACAACAACGTCAACAACACCGCGTTTACCATTCCCCCATCCTCCGTTCCCAGCATCGGAGATTCCCTGCTCAAAGCCAACATCTCTTGGAAGTATTACGGCGATCAGTGGAACAACTACGTTCCGGACCCCTATCAGCTAAACTACGGCGCCATCGGTGTTAAGACCGATGAGTATTGCAATATCTGCAACCCATTCCAGTACGACACCTCCATCATGGCCGACGCCACAATCCGCAACGGTCATATTCAGGACACAGGAAATCTTTACTATGACATCGCACATAGCATGTTGCCGGCTGTTTCCATCGTCAAGCCAAGCGGACTCGTCGATGGCCACCCAGCCTCTTCGAAGCTGGATCTGTTCGAGTCCTTTTGTAAGAAGATCATTGACGCAGTTCAAGCCAACCCGAAGCTCTGGGCCTCGACCGCGGTCTTTATCACTTTTGACGAAGGCGGAGGCTATTACGACTCCGGCTACGTTCAGCCGCTGGACTTCTTCGGTGACGGCACTCGAATTCCGCTGCTCGCCGTATCTCCTTTTTCACGGCCCGGTCACGTCGCCCACGAGTATGCAGATCATGTTTCGATTATCAAGTTTATCGAGGCCAACTGGGCTCTTGGCCCGATCACCAGCCGCAGCCGCGACAACTTCCCCAACCCGATCGCTATTTCAGGCGACCCATATGTGCCCGCCAACTCACCGGCCATCGACGACCTCATGAGCCTGTTCGATTTCTCAACAACCCCTTGATGATCTAACAACCCTCGAAGGCACTTGCCGGAGTTGGCATGCCAACTCCGGCCTTCGCATTCAAATCAAACGGTTAGTATCATTGCAGAATGGTGAACTCCACAAATAGCGTTCTCTCCCGCGACTTGAGCACAGTCTTCCTCGACCGCGATGGAGTCTTGAACGAGAAAAAGCCGGAAGGTCAATACGTTACATCCTGGAAGGACTTTCGTTTACTGCCCGGCGTAGTTGAGGCTATTAGCCGGCTCAACCGTTCAGGGGTGAGAGTGGTAGTGGTGAGCAACCAGCGCGGCGTTGCTCTAGGACTCTATTCAGCGGCCGATGTGGAGACAATCCACACCGCGTTGCAGGACCTCTTGAAGCGTAATGGCGCCCATGTAGATGGCTTCTACTTTTGCCCTCACGACAAGCGGATATGCAACTGCCGCAAGCCGTTGCCCGGCCTTTTTGAACAAGCCATTGCGGATTTTCCTCAAATAGAAGCCGCGACGAGCGCCATGATTGGCGACTCGCTCTCGGATATTGAGTTTGGCCGCCGCCTGGGTATGCTGACCGTACTCCTCGATGGCGCTTTTGACAATCAACAAGAGAGCTCAACAACTGCGAGGGAGTTAGCCGATCTGCGCTTCCCGTCCCTCGCTGAGGCGGTAAGTGCTCTGCTGGCGAGCCGAACGTTCAATTCATAAGCTGTTTGAAAGTTGGTCGTAAGCAATTTGCAGCTCAGGAAAAAACAATCGGTGTCCGATTTCTATAGCATGCGGCTAGGATGTTTGTATGTGCACTCTTGCTCAGCTAATTATGAATAGACAGTGAATGAATGAGAATACAAATCAGAATACGACGCAGATAAGTCATTATTTATCGAGCGCGCCCGATGCTTCATCAAAGTTGCCTGGATGCAACACTAGGACCCAGACGAACCGTTCGGCTTGGTCGTTGGAGGGCTTAGGCCGTCATCCTCGTCACCGGCCTTAGTCGAGCTGAAAGTATGCCCGCGAATCGTCAGGTAAAAAAGCAGTTCAACGCGGCTTGAAATCCCCAATTTATCGAATGCTCTGAAGAGGTAGTTCTTTATCGTATGCTCACTCAGGCCAAGTTCGCTGGCGATCGTCTTGTTCGTCTTGCCCTTCGCCGCGCAGCGCACTACCTGTAATTCACGCGTGGTCAGTTGTGGCGATCCAACGGCAGTTACCAGATTCGGAGCGGGAATGCTCTTGAAGGCCTCCAGAAGAACATTCGTCTCCTGCTTCCCTGCCCAGATAATTCCCTTTCGCACATGCTCAACGCAATCCAGAAACTCCGACATAGGTTGTTGGCGAGAAAACACGCCGCGGGCACCGGATCGAAAAGCGTTGACAACTAACTCGTGAGTCGTTTGATTCAGCAACATGACAACAGATGTCTTTGGGAAAGCGCAGCTCACAGCATTGGCCAACTCGAATCCCATCTCGGATCTCAAATCGAGATCGGCGGCGATTACAACGAGATCGACCTCGCTGCTCGACAGCCTCTGCAAAAGATGCGACGATTCAGCCGCGGAGGCGCCATATCCGCCGTCCTGGACGAGTGCCTTAGCGAGAAGATCGCTGCTCATGGAGTCTCGATCCACGATAAGGACCCGGCATGTGGGCTCAGGATCTCGAAGAATCTTCAAGACGTTCTCTTCCTTACTCAAGTTCGTTGAAGTCCAATTACTGCTTCCCCGACTTCTGATGGAAGTCCTCTGTGTATTTTGTAAGATCTGTGGCATTCGATGGGTCTCCTCTGCCTCCAGTGCTCACATGGGGCGGGACAATCTCAGCGGATTCCTGCTAGCTTAACCGGAACCTGCGGCTAGAAAACCTGTGCACCACAGTGAGCGTGGAGCACACTGTAGGGGGGATATCACATTACTTGCGATTGCGACTCGGCTTTCTCGTTTCGCGAGGCAAGGCACAGACAAACAAATACGACAACCTTGTACTCTCACTTTACCGCGAAAGAGCAATCTTGTGAATCCTTTTTTGATTTTGCATTCTTTCTTCTCTAGTGCAGATGGGGAAGCTGTCCCTGAGACTAAGAGGACACTTGGACTATTGAATTGTCTTTCCATAGAGAATAAACAAGTTAGTGTATCTCTAGCCTTCTCACATGATTTTCAAACATTCGGCGGCTTGTGAGGCACGCGATGGTAAGGTACTCTTGCTTTACTTATGAGGCCGGGTCTAGCTCTTGAAACTTGCATGCAGCGAAGAGCTGCAACCCGATACAAGTTGCACCTCCCTGTCATCTTCCGTTGGAGCAACGGCACAGATCACACGGAGGGCGGCTTCACATGGGACGTGGCATTGGATGGGGCTCAGATCCTAAGCACCAAGTGTCCGCCAGTCGGAGTTGACATCCGGATTGAAGTCGTGATTCCTTCGCCAGATCAGAATTGCATCGAATTAAGGATCGAATGCGCCGGCAGAGTCACACGCGTTGTGAACCAAGCGGGATACAGTGCCTTCGTAGTTCGTGGGATGTTTGAGGACGATCATCTGACCCGTTGGAAGTCGATGTAATTGGTTGCGGGGGTTGTTCAGGCAATTCTCTTTACCAGAGCTAGGCAGCAACTACCGTGGCAAAACGAAAGGCGCAAGAGTTGCAAGCACAATCGCAGCCCTGACAGGTTCCGCTATTTCGGCCTGACTTACGGAATCTACAACGCTACGTCGCCCGACGCGCCCCCGCTTCTGCTTTAAGCGCGGTGCCAGTTACCGGAATTCCCGCTCATAGCGGACAACGGTCCTGGGACTGAGAGGGCGAAGCTATATCGAGTTCAGGCAAGAGGAAGCAATCGTGGTCGCGCCTCACATCGGATGGAGGAACAATGAGCTTGAACCTGGTTGTCGAACCCCATGCGCAGGACTCTTTCTGGTTTGCAGTTTTTACGCGATCCCGACAGGAAAAGGTTGCAGGCACGATGCTGAAGGCTCTCGATGTCCAGCACTTTCTGCCCTTGAAAACCGAAACGCGCCAATGGAGCGATCGCAAGCAGGCGGTAACCGTGCCCCTCTTCGATGGATATTTGTTTGTCCGCATAAAGCCCACGAACGAGAATCGGCTCCGGGTTCTCAAGACCCCCGGAGTTGGTGGGTTCGTTGGAAATCATTCCGGACCATTGCCAATCCCCGACCAGGAAATCAACGACATTCGCACGGTGCTAACCCAACGGTTGGAATGCAAGGTTCTTCCCTTTATCGAAGAAGGAGACCACGTGCGTGTGGTGCGCGGACCGCTCGCTGGAGTCGAAGGTCTACTCGTCCGAAGCAATTCAACTTCCCGCCTGACGATTTCGATTGAAGTCATCCGCAAATCGATCACTGTCAATGTATCGCGGGACGATGTTGAGTTCGTGGGCCGCGGCCCAAGTCCGGGAATCCAATTTCGGGAAACAAGTGGAAGCCAGATGATCCGATGGTCCTATCCTGTCCGCGGCGTTGTGGACAGATAGTTGTTGGAGGACGGCTTATGAGAAGAATACTACTGACATTTCTGTTTTGTTGGGCGGGCTCATTCGAGACCGTGGCGAGTGCGCAGGGCGTATTGCCTTCGCCGCTCGCCCCCACAGCCTCGGCAGGGCCGTCCGACACGCCCGCGACGACGGAACTGTGGGCGAATAATCTTGGAGACGAGCCTGTGGGACCTGGCGATCTGCTGTATGTTGCGGTCACCGGCGCTTCTGAATTGACGAGGAGTTATCGCGTCTCACCCGACGGCGCCATCACGCTTCCAATGGCCAAGAGCAGCGTGATGGTCGCCGGCCAGACGCCGGCAGCGGTGGCCAGGACCGTCACCGCGGATCTAGTGCAGGAACGGATTCTCGTTGCGCCGATTGTGTCCGTCGAAGTGCTGGACTATCGCAGCCGGCGGATCAGTGTTGTGGGCGCAGTCCACTCTCCAACAGTAATCGAAGCTGTGGGTGAGTTGAAGCTGCTCGACGCCATCGCCCGAGCGCAAGGCATTGCGCCTGAGGCCGGCCCGGAGGTGATCGTTTCGCGAAACGATTCAGCGGACGGCAAGCCGGAAACGGTTCGGGTATCAATTAAGGAGCTATTGTCGGGAAACAATCCGGAGTTGAATCTCGCGCTGCACGGTGGCGAAGAGATACGAGTTCCTGAGGCTCCGAAGCTATTTGTCGTGGGAAATGTGCGTACTCCCGGCACATATCCACTCAACGAGATGGGTGGGACGACAGTGTTGAAAGCGCTGGCTATGTCGCAAGGCGTGCTGCCATTCACCTCAAAGAACGCATATGTATACCGCGAAGTGGCAGGGGCCACCGCCCGCCAGCAGATCACAGTTCCGCTGCGGCAAATCATGCAAAGGAACGCGCCCGATATGGCGCTCGCACCCGGCGACATTCTGTATATCCCAGAGAACGGCAAGCTGCACGCCAGTGCCGATGTGCTGGGCAAGATTGCTCCGTTTGGCACATCGACAGCTTCGGGCTTGATTATCTGGCATTAAGCAGAACGGCAGACGGAAAGGGCAAACATGGAATCGAAGAAAGAAGACTCACTCACCGAACCGTTGCAAGGACGGATGGAACTGGTCCCGATGCGGCCCATGCGTCGTGTCTCGGACGTAGCCGTGACCGACGGCGGCGGTTCACTCTCGGACTTCACGCGAATTGTGAGCAGGCATCGATGGAAGCTGCTGGCCTTTATCGGGATTGCACTTGCGGCTTCGATCGTTGTGCAGATCACAGTGCCAAAGCTCTATGAGGCAACCGCGTTGGTCAAGGTCGACCGTCATCAGAGCACGGTGGTAACCGAGCCGGAATCGCAGCCGGCTGGGCAGGCCGACGACATGGATCAGATTATGACAACGGAAATCGAGTTGGCACAGTCGGACCCGGTGTTGCGTCCGGTGGCCGAGCGCTACAACCTGCTCGATGTGGAGAAGCAAACAAGGTTTTTGAATGCGGCAGAGAAGATTCGGCTGTGGCAATCTCCAATTGAACTGAAAAAGTTAAAAGTTACGCGACCGCCGAATACCTATTTGCTGCGGATCCGGTATCGGGCCAATGATCCGCAACTTGCCGCAGAGGTGGCAAACGCCGTCGCCCAGTCGCTGGTGGTGCATGCCAATGACACTGCTGCGCAATCGATGAATCAAACCAACGGGATCGTCGCAGGGAGCCTGGCCTCGCTGCGCGAAAAGATGGACAAATCCAATCATGACCTGGCTGATTATGAAAAGCAGTTGGGAATGATCGACCCGCAGCAACGCATTACCGTGCTCAACTCACAACTTGTGCAACTAAATACGGAACTGACGTCGGCGCAGACCGAGCGGGTAACCCGCGAGGCTACTCTGCGACTGTTAAATCACTCCGATACGCTGGCCACTGCACAGGCATTGGATGCGCTCCGCACGACTCCCGACACTTCACTGAACGAGGCGGTAACGCGGTTGGATGCTGCGCGCCAGCAGTTTGCGGCAGCGCGCTCCTACTACGGAGAGACGCATCCAGAGTATGCCAAAGCCAAGCAGCAAGTGGAGGAACTTACCCGGCAGCTCAATGAAATGGTCGCGAACGCGAGGGACCGGGCGAATGCTGCATTTCAACATGCAGTATCTCGGCAGAATCAACTGCGCGGACTTGTGGCCGCCACCAAGGTCGAAGTGGATAGCCTGCAGGCGAAGGACCAACAGTACGAACAGTTGAGGAGCCGGGCTGAAAGCGATAACAAGCTCTATGAGAGCCTGATCAGCCAATCTCTTCTTACCGGTATCAACAAGCAGTTCGATAGCGCGTCGCTACAGGTTTTCGCGGCCGCGCGCCCACCCGAGCAACAGATTTTCCCAAGGATGATCATCGACCTGCCGGTGGCTCTCGCTCTATCGATTCTGCTGGGGGTGTTGGCGGTGGTTGTGGTCAACGCGTTCGACGACTCGCTCTCGGGCACCGAGGGGATCGCGGAACATCTGCCGGTCGATGTGCTAGCCCTGGTGCCGAACGCCAAGCGTCTTCCTGCCATCAAAGGTCCGCCGGCCCCATCATTGGAGCAAAAATCGCTCACTCGCGCCATGCGCTCAACCGCGCGCTACGCGGAAGGAATCTGGACATTGCGTTCAGCGCTCAGCTTGGTTATGGCGAATGGATCGCTACGCACGGTCGCTGTAACAAGTGCGCTGCGCGGCGAGGGAAAGTCAGCAACGGTCTCGCAGTTGGCGCATGCGCTTGCACAAGTGGGCAAAAAGGTGTTGATAGTCGATGCCGATATGCGGTGCCCCACGCTGCACAAAACTTTTGGCGTTCCGCAGACGCCAGGATTGTCGGACATTCTCGAGGGAAAACAAGTACACAATGACGGAATCATCCCACTTTATCCTCCGGGACTTTATTTGCTTACCGCCGGCCCCATCTCCCACCGCTCCGCCGATCTGGTGAGCATTGGACTTTCGCAGGTGTTGACGAGGGTTTCCCGTGAATTCGACCTTACTTTGATTGACTGCCCGCCGGTTCATCAAGCCGCAGAAGCACAGGAAATAGCCGCGATGGTCGACGGAGTGCTCGTGCTGACCAAGGCCCGCGGAACCTCTGGAAAGTTGGTCTCCTCGGCTCTATTCTCTCTGCAACGCGCGCGCGCGCGCGTCATTGGCATCGTTATGAACCATGTGCACGATTCCGACTTCAGCGGCTACAAATACTACGCTGCCGAGGACAACCGGCGGCGCATCGCGAGCATTGGAGCGTGACGTTGTCCTCAAATAATCTGAAAACCTTTTTGCGCCATCGCTCCGGTCCGTTGGTTTTGATTGGCCTGGCACTGGCGACTAGCGGCCTCTTCAAGGTTGCCGCCTTCGCGCGCGAGGCCTTCATCGCTGCGAAGTTCGGGCTTTCGGCGATCACTGATGTCTATTTCGCATTGCAGCAATTGCCGCTTATCATTGCCACTTTCATGTTCGGCGCCTTCACGCTGGCCTTTGCCCCGGCATTTGCCAGTTCGCGACGGAATGGCCCGATCGTAGCCTGGCTTCCCGGCCTGACTATTCTCGGAGTTCTGATCGGTCTGGCGCTTACGGGCCTGATGTCTGCTGCCGCGCCGCTGCTACTGCAAGCCATTCACAGCGACGCCTCGGCGAGCGCGTGGAGCACTCTCAAGATCCTCAGTGCGGCCTTTGCCCCAATCGTCTGCATCGGAATATGGGCTGGGATCTGCACGGCCAACGGACGTAACCTGTGGACCATGACAATGACCGGACTGCCATACCTAGTCATGACCTTGTGGCTCATTGGCGCCTACGGCGCTGGGATGCTGAATAACCTCAGTCTACCCGTCTCGATGACCGCAGGTTTCGGTCTGGTTGGCCTATACGCACTCGTCCGCATTGTCCTCCTTCAGCCAACCTCATTCCGCACCGGCGCGGTGTTGTCGCTGGGTCGCATTGCCGAATTCCGCGCCTTTCTCCGCCAACTGGGAGCCTCGTCGCTCGAAAACAGCGGATACGCAGCCAACCAATTACTGATGCTCTACTTCTTGTCCCGCATCGGAACAGGCATCGTCTCGGGCAACAACTGTGCCATGCGAATCGGAATGCTTGGCTACAATCTTTTGGCGCTCCCGCTGGCACAACTGGTGCAGGCCAAGCTTTGCGCCGCCAACGAGCGTGACCGGCCGGCTCAGTTCCAGCGCTGGATTGGGGCAGTGGCAGTGTTGAGCGCGGTCTTCGCTGTGACTCTGTTTCTGACGAAGGTTCCCATCATCCGAATCGTCTATATGCACGGAAAGTTCCAAGGAGCTGCACTCAATACGGTAGCCAGCCTGCTGCCGGCTTGGATCTGCTACATCTTTGTAATGTCAATGAATGCTATTGTTGCGCGCTATCTATTTATTCAGTCTTACGGATCGACTTACGTTCGGCGTCAATTGGCTGCCTACGCCGCTGCAAATATATTGCGCTTTGCATTGGCACGCCGATTCGATGCGCCGTCTATCATCTGGTGCTCTGTGGCAAGCGAAGGCTGCGCGATGCTCTTGAACTTGCGCAGTTGCTTTGCGCTGGGTAGTGGGGAGAAGTTAGCCGCAAGCCTTCCTACAGCGAGTGAGGTGGCTGGATGATCGAGTCGGGACAAAAAGGCAACGTGTTGCTATCCCAGATGATCATGATGTCGATTCCCGCAATGCTGGGAATCTATTGGCCGCTCTTCGCGCTCAACGCGGATTTCGCGGCCGTTATCTTACGACCCGTGATACTAGGGTCTGCGCTGATGCTTGCGCTGCTCTGGTGCGGAAAGCCGCTAACCGAGGCGGAGATACAACTGGCAGGCATTCTCACTCTGCTAGTCGTGACCTTGCTGGTGCCAAGTATCTTGGCCACCGATCCGGCTCGCGCCCTTAAGGAATGGGCGAAGCTTGTACTCATCGCAATTGTCTGCTTCGCCCTGGCCAGGGCTTTTCGTGACCGGTCTACTGCCAGGATCTATGCCATTGGACTAGTCCTCTCCGCTTCTGTCATGGGGCTTTTCCTGCTTGCCAACTACGTCACGTCGATCGGGTTAACGGTTCCCACGTATGAGGCGCTGCGAGTTTACAAGGGTCAGGCAGCGAAGGCAGGTGTCGAGATTAATGCGATCGCCTTCAGTTCGCTCTTTTCCTTCTTTTCCGCAATATGCATTCTAGGGGCCACCAGAATCCTTTGGGCGGTAGGCTCTGCGCTCTTGCTCATCTGCACCTTCTTAACGGGATCTCGCACGCCGCCTGTAATCACAGTTGGCGCCGCTGTGCTATTGATTATGATTGCTGCCTTGCGTAGCAGAAGTGTGACGAGGCGGCTCGTCGCATGGATATGCACAGCATGCGCCGGGGTGGCGTTGATAGCGGTTCTCTGGATTACCGTCAGCTCAGTGGCGGGATTCCGCACGATGTCAAAGCTCAGCGAAGGCCGGTGGGATGTCTGGTCCGTGGCACTTACTAAATTCACCGAGCGCCCCATATTCGGATACGGATATGTCTCGTGGCGCGACGATCTCGCGTCGCGACTGCCCGGTGAATACAAACTATCGAACGCGATGGCCGAGCATATCGTCGGCGGCTACCACAACGAATTCATGACCGCGCTGGCCGAGCAGGGGTTGGTTGGCACAGCGGCCGTAGCAGGCCTCTTTTGGTTCATGCTGCGTTGCGGTTGGCTGCTCGCCTACAGGCGATGGTTGACCTGGCGCCATGGCCGTTGGGCGCTTTTTGTCGGCATCTTCGCTCTCCTCCACTCCAACTTCGAGGTTTCTGGATTATTTGGCTACGCACAGGATCCGGCTGACTACCTTTCCTACGGGTTTCTCGCCATCCTGGTTGCCAGCATCTCCACCGAAGATGATTACTTGCGAAGCGCAGGGTCAGCCGTAACCATCCAGTCAGGAAACATCCATGCGCGTCTGCCGCACTTCGCGGGGTCAGATACGCAAACAAAACCAGCCGTTGCATTCACGGACTAAGGTGTTGATGCTTCTGAGTGGCCTCGTGTCCTGATTCGCAGCAACATCGCTCTGGTCTATAAGTTGCTTCTTTCCTCGGATAAGGAGAACTGGCATGGGTGTTCTTTACGCGGACCTGCGAAATCTGGTCGAACACTTTCGTCCAGTGTCTGAGGGAAAGAGAGTTCTGACCTTGGGAAGGCTAAATGTCTTTCTGCATTCCAATGAGATTACTTCCTTAAGAAATCTGTTTGCAGGGGATATAGCAGCTCTAAGCTTTTTTGATACCTACCGATGGGGCGAGTATTCCGAACGGCTTTTCACAGATCTGTTCAAGTGCGGAACGGTAGAAAGCATGGATTTCTCATCTTATGAGGGAGCTACCCACGTCCAGGATATTCAACAGCAGATTGACAAGACGCTCTGGGGAAAGTATGACCTGGTCTTCGACGGAGGAACCCTCGAGCATGTTTTCAATCTTCCCGTTGCGCTGGCCAACGCAATCCGGCTAGCGACGGTGGGCGGTTTGGTTTACAGCAATTCACCCAGCAACAACCTTAGCGGTCACGGCTTTTACCAGTTCAGCCCAGAACTCCTCTACAGGGTCATGAGCCGCGACAACGGAATGGAGGTCGTTCTGAGCCGAATTGGGATCGCCCGGTTTCCGTCGGTCGAGCGAACTTCAAAACATCGGGTTTATGATGTCGTCGATCCCGCCTCGGTTGGCAATCGAGTCCGGCTCCTCTCATCCCGGCCAGCTTACATCATGTGCATGGCGCGCAAGTGTGCCGAGATTGAGTTGTTCGAAAAACCAGTCTTGCAAAGCGATTACGGCCGCAAGTGGAGCGGTGCGAAGTTATCAGGAAAACGGCAGAAAGCCCGCTATATCTTCGACCGATTGCCCGCGCTCTTGCAGCACTTGGTCGTCGGTTTCTGGGAAGTGTACGAGACTTCACCGCTCACTTCCCCGTTTTATCATCGCGTGTGGTAATGAGAGATTTTCGAAACTACCTTTCGGCTGGAACCCTCTGATTTAAGCGGCATCTCAGTATCACCTGCGCCGTAACTTCCAGACAACATCTTCCTCAACGGATCACCTATCGATGGATAAGACGAAGAGCGACACGAAT
Source organism: Occallatibacter sp. (assembly GCA_049522255.1). GTDB lineage: Bacteria > Acidobacteriota > Terriglobia > Terriglobales > Acidobacteriaceae > Telmatobacter. Next base: position 33,764 of record JBEKOA010000025.1, on the reverse strand, counting down.
CTACAATCTTTGGATGGACTCCGCGGGTTGATGGCGCTTTGGGTCCTCTGTGGACACGTCTGCCACTACGCGGGCATGACATTCGTTCCGATCCTCCGTTCACCTGACTATGCGGTGGACGGCTTTATGCTTCTGTCAGGATTTCTTATGACCTATCATTACGAGTTGCGCGCCACAAAGGAGCCATGGACATCATGGAGGACGTGGGTTTCGTTTTATATCCGCAGGTATTTTAGGATCAGCCCGCTCTACTATCTTTTGCTGGTGCCAGCCTATCTTTTTCATTCCTATTATTCGCGGTGGGCTGAGAGTGGGCTCCGTCTGGTATTCCAACCGACTTTCTATAGAAGCCCGGCCCCGTTTGATTTGAGTCACGTCTTGATGCATGTGAGTCTTCTTTTTGGACTGTCTCCTCGATATCACGCCTCGCTGATCTTGCCAGATTGGAGTCTGAGTTTGGAGATGCAGTTTTACCTTGCATTTCCGTTCCTGATGCTTTTTGTCATGCGTTTTGGCTGGCTTGCGTGCGCGGCCCTTGCTTCCGCAATTTACGCAGTCTCAAACTCTAGCGTTCTGGGATATGCGAAAGGATTTGCCCAACCGTCACCCTTGTGCCTCAGCATCCTATGGTTTGCCATTGGGATGATCTGGGCCGGATCTTATGTTGAGGGCCGTGGAAATCACCGCCTGTGGGTATTGCTCGGCTGCTTGCTTGCCTCTATCTCGGGAGACTTTCACGACATTCTGGTTGTCGCCGTCTTCGCGTGGGTGCTCTTCGCCGATGGGTGGATTGCAATGGGCCCCTCGGCAACTATGGTCAGGCGCTTGTTGTCTGGAAGAATTTCGAAGTTCATGGCTGACTCCAGCTACAGTGTTTACCTGACACACCTTCTCATTCTTATTCCGGTGGCCTATTTGATCGCTACGCATTTTCGTCTCCCTCCGGTGCTTCGCTGGTCGATCGCAATGGTCATCACTGCCGTTTCCGCCTATTCCCTCGCTGCCGCGCTCCACCGAATCGAGACTTTTGGCATCAACATCGGTAAGACTCTGGCGTACAAGTTATCTCAGCCTGTGGAAAGGCACATTCCGTTCGAACGTCAGCGGAACGTCTTCGCGGATTGAATTCTTCGCGACCGCCTTGGATACCCGAACAAGCGCAAGTCCATGCTAGCCGCGAAAGGCCTAACGTCTTCTATTTTCTTGAGCGCATAGTGCCGTGCAGATTCATTATTCACAAAAACTGCTTAGCGCAAATAGGGCGAGTTAACATGAGTGCAACACTCCTATCAACCAATGCACCCGGCAGTGTTCAGTTGCAGGGTCTGCTCAAGCATCGACGAGACATCGACGGCCTTCGCGCCATCGCGATCTCATCTGTCGTGTTCTATCACACAGGTTCAGGCTGGTGCAGGGGCGGATTCGTAGGAGTGGATGTCTTCTTTGTGATCTCGGGGTATCTCATTGGTTCACTGGTTTACAAAGATATTTGCAACTCATCCTTTAGTATTGCAAGGTTCTATCAGCGGCGGGCTAAACGGATTCTTCCTGCGTTGTTTGCCGTCCTGACATTTAGTTACGTGATGGCCGCGCTCCTGTTCTCCCCTTTGGAGTTGTGGCGGTTCGGATCTTACGCACTCGCGACTGTCACATCGAGCTCGAACATTATGGCCTTCTTGAAGTCGGGCTATTTTGAGCCCAAATCCGAGTTGAATCCGCTGCTGATGACTTGGTCGCTCGGTGTTGAAGAACAGTTCTATATCCTGTTTCCCCTTCTGATGCTGCTGATGCAAAGACGCAAATGGACAACACAATTCCTGACGGTCGGTGTCTTAGCCGCGTTGTCCTTGGCTGCCTCGGCTGTGGGAACCAGAAACTCTCCCAATGCTGCATTCTACTTACTTCCGTTTCGAGCATGGGAACTTGCGGCTGGGGTCCTGTTGGCCATTTTTGAAGCAAACAGATCGCAAACGCTCAACACCCTTCCGCCGCTGGTCAGGCATGGACTCGGCATATTTGGCGTTCTTCTGATCATCGTGAGTATTTTCGCGTTCAGTACTGACACGCAGTTTCCGGGATTTGCGGCGCTGCTGCCTGTGCTCGGTGCGGTACTTGTTATTGCCGGATCCAAGGGGATTATGAACCGATTGCTCGGCTTGCAACCTATCGCATTTGTTGGATTGGTTTCCTATTCATGGTATCTGTGGCACTGGCCGTTACTCAGTTTTGCTCGAGTCTCCTCCGATAGCGGCCTATCAATCTATTCTGGGTTTGTTATCGCAGTTGGGTCTTTTGGGCTTGCTGTACTCTCGTATAAGCTTGTAGAACAACCCTTTCGAAGATCAGGCGCTCCGCCAGTTTTGTCACTTAAGCGATACGCCGCGGTTGGAATGACAATGACGTTGCCTGCGGTTGCGATGTATTTCGCACCCAAGCTTCCTCCTCTCAACCGCTCCGTTCAGCAATTGGATCTTGCAGTCGAGGCAGAGCACTGGGATCCGTGCCTTGCTGGTGATGCCGAGGAGCATCCGCGACTAACAACTCCTTGCGTACCTTCGGGGCCTGAACGCACAGTAGCTCTTTTGGGAGATAGCCGTTCCACTGCAATCTCCGAAGCAATACGCGTAATTGCAAACCGTTCAGGCTATCAGCTTATGGAAATGAATCACAGTGCATGTCCCATGCTGGATGGAGTTAGCCGCAGTCAACACGGAGTTCCGTCTTTCTTTCATCATTGTGGCGAATACAATCGCGAACGGCTACAATATGTAACTCAAGACAGTCGCGTCGAGGTTGTTATCCTGGCGGCCGCTTGGTCTCCTCCACTGGGAGATTCCGGTGTTTTCAAGGACGAGCGTTACGCACCAGATGGTCAGGATCCACAGAAGGTCTCTATTGCGCAAAGCGGAGAGTTCTTCAGGCAAGGCCTTGAAAAAGTGATACGTCACCTTGAGCTCTCGGGCAAGTCCGTTTACATCATCGAAGACAGCCCGACGTTCGATTTTGATCCTCTTTCAACGGTTCAATCCAGACTTAATCCTCTGCGAGGCGCCATCGCCGACCTTGTAGAGACTCCTTCAACCCGCGATCGGGGAGACGTTGCTTTGTCCCAATTATCTTCGAATCAAATAGCCGAGCGCATGATTATCTCTCAAGTGGCCCGAACGCATCCAGAAGTTCATATCTTTGACCTGAGGAGTGCGCTTTGCACTTCGACCGGTTGCCGATTTGCGATTGGGAACCAGACGCTTTACATTGACCCGTTTCACTTGTCGCCACTGGGGAGCGAGATTGCGCTCACAAGTTTTCACCTACTTTAGCCTTTCTTACGCAACTCACTCAATTTATGACTTTCGAGAAAGGACCTCTGAGGTTCAGAGCAGCCTGAATGAAAACCACTGACAACCACTCTGAAAGCTCAGCGCGCACGGTACCGTTTGGGAGGCGATCGTCTGCCCTCGATGGGGTCCGTGGGATGGCCATTCTAAGTGTTCTCTGTTTTCATACATTAAGGGTTTCGGGAGACGGAATGTTGCTGGTTCCGGCTTGGCGATTCTTTCAAGAGTCCTCCTGGTGTGGAGTCGATTTGTTTTTTGTTCTTTCGGGATTTCTTATCACCGGGATTTTGCTTGATTCAAGGGATTACAAGGGGTATTTCAAGAATTTTTACCTACGCCGAGCTCTTCGCATCATGCCCTTGTACTACGCCACGCTCTTAAGCGCTTTGGTAATCGTGCCTTTGCTTTTAGGCCCATCGAAGTTACCTGATTTGTATTCCAAGCTTCTTGCTAACCAAGTCTGGTTATGGCTTTACCTGCAGAACTTCTTCCAATCTCAGGGAGCTCATCAACTTCCCGGATTTGGACATTTTTGGACGTTGGCTGTCGAGGAACAGTTCTACTGGGTTTGGCCGCTGGTGGTGTATTTTGCAAACCGCAAGTGGCTTTTGCGGATTTGCCTGACAATCTGTGTGTGCGAGCCACTTTTGCGACTAATCCTTCTTGAAACTGGAACCGGAACCTGGGCTCTGAGGGAACTTACTTTCACCAGAGCGGATACGCTCCTTTGGGGCGCAATAGGGGCCATATTGGCCAGAGACGCGGCCTTGAGAACAAGATACCTCCGGGTTATGCATCTGGCTGCATGCGTCGCAGCATTCACAGTTGTTGTCATGGCACTCTACAGCGGATTCTTGCGCTACGATGGCCGAGATACTGTGATTGCAGGATACTCCGCCCTCGGTCTGCTGTTTGGAGTGTTTGTCTTGTCTTGCGCCATGAGCCAAGGAATCCTCGCCAGGATAGTATCTGCTCCGTTGCTTCAGTGGTTTGGGAAGTATAGTTACTCGATTTACATTGTGCATCCAATTGCATTGCTCGTCTATGGAGCTACGGTGTCACCAAATCTTATACTAGGTCGTTTTCCCGCCGCACTCGTCCGTTTTGTGACTGTAACGTCATTCAGTGCTCTTTTTGCTTGGCTGAGTTGGATGCTTCTGGAAAGCAGATTCCTTGTTTTGAAGAGAAACTTTGAGTATCGAAACAATGCGGGCCTTCCGCGTTCTGCCGCTATTGATCAGGCTCCAGCTGACGAGGTGGTATCTGTCAGCTAAAACCGCCTCAATCGAATTGGGACTTTCGACAATGCCAAAAGTTGTCCTCCACACGCCCGAGCCAGGATCTTCGGCGGCACGCTATGTTTTTGAACTTCTCAATGCACTATGCGAAGAGGGGGTTGCCGTACATTTCATATGCCCGGTCAATCACGAAGCCTTGTCGAAACTCGCGGGCAATCCTCAGATAGAGGTTCATCCAACGGCCTTGCGGTCGACCTGCCACAGTCGCGGTAAACTGACCAAACTGCGTGACAACCTGAGATTCGTGCTCTCTTCTTCCGCGGTACTTTGGAAGACAGTTCGCCGAAGAGATCTGGTTCATTTTCAGTATGGATTCCATATACCGTTCGAAATGTTCTTCTTTGCCAGCGCTTGGCTGCGTGGGTGCGTAATCGTATTCACCGCGCACGACCCGCTTCCGCACAAATGGTCGATGCCGAGTTTTTTGCGTTGGATCGAGATGGGTGCGCTTAGGTGGATGTACCGCGTCAGCGACATCATCATGGTACACAGCGAGGCGGGGAAGCGAACCATTCACGAGCACTTCTCCGAAGCGAATGAGAAAGTTCATGTGATCGCACACGGCCCTTATCCATTGAACACGGCCCTTTCGAATCCGAGGTCGAACAGACTGGAGCTACTCTTCTTTGGCGCACTGCGAGAGAACAAGGGACCGCATCTGGCGATTCAGGCAGTTCAACGGCTCTATCGAACGGGTGTTCCGCTGCGTCTGACCGTCGCGGGACGCGTATTGAACGAGAAAGAAAGAGACTATTGGGAGCGGTGCCGAGCAACTATTGCTGCCACGCCCGAGCCGATTCGCCTCATTGAGGAGTTCGTTCCAGAAGACAAACTGCCGGAGTTATTCTCCGGTTGCCATTGTCTGCTTCTTCCCTACGGTGCGTTTTATTCCGACAGCGGAGTGGCCTACTTGGCGTTGGCTAATGGCAAGCCTTTGCTGGCAACTGCGGCGGGCGGTCTGGGTGAACTTTTAGAGGCTTCCAAAGGCGGAATTTTGATCGACGAAGCCACTGTAAATGCGGTAGAGGTAGCAATCCGAAAGGCAGCCGAATTGGGGCCCGATCAGTTGGAGCGGATGGGAAGAGAAGGGACCGCGTGGGTGCTTCAGGAGTGCGGATGGCCGAAAGTGGCCGGCCAGACAATGAAGCTCTACGAGTCCGCTCTAGGAATGCGACTTGGAGCATTGGCGTTAACCGTTGAACAAAAGATCTAAGAAGTGTCAGGAGGTCCTATGGGAGAGAGAGTGGAAGCCAAGCCGCATGTTGCCGTGTTGGGATTGGGTTATGTCGGATGCGTGTCGGCGGCCTGTCTCGCGCAAATGGGCAATAAGGTAACCGGAATCGAAAACATCCTTCACAAAGTCGACGCGATCAACAACGGAGATACACCATTCTTTGAACCAGGGCTGCGGGAGTTAGTCTACGCGAACGTTGCAGCCGGACGCCTCCAGGCCACGACGGATCTTAGCGCCATCGACGAAGCGGATATCGCACTTGTCTGCGTGGGTACGCCATCGGCAGCCAACGGCAATCTGGGTCTCGATCAGCTTTCGCGCCTGGTTGAAGAGATTGCATTGCAAACTCAACGACGTTCCAAGCAGCTTGTTGTTGCAATCCGCAGCACAGTATTCCCCGGAACTTGCGAAGAAATTGTCATTCCAGCCTTTGCTTCCAACTCCTGGGTCCGTGTGGTGTCGAACCCGGAGTTCCTGCGCGAAGGCACGGCGATCTCCGACTTTATGAACCCTTCGCTGATCGTTGTTGGCGGAGAAGATAGAGAGTCTGTCGACCGTGTAGCGCAACTCTACAAAGCCTTACCTAAGGAAGTGTCAAAAGTCCGTCTGCGCACTGCCGAGATGATCAAGTACGCGTGCAACGCGTTCCATGCGATAAAAATCTCTTTCGCCAACGAGGTCGGCTCGTTGAGTGCACGTTTGGGCCTGGACTCCGCCGAGGTAATGTCTACTGTCTGCGCCGATACCAGCCTGAACATCTCACCCACCTACTTAAAGCCCGGATTTGCCTTCGGTGGCTCCTGCCTTCCCAAGGATCTTAGAGCTCTGAGCTTTCGCGCCAATCGAATGGATCTTAGAGTGCCGTTGCTTGACTCGGCTCTACCGAGCAACCGCGAACACCTCGCCCGAGCCGTCGATTCGGTGCTGGAGATCCCTCATTGCAGACTTGGCGTGATCGGTCTCGCGTTCAAGGAGAGCACCGACGATCTGCGCGAGAGTCCAGTGGTCGCGATGCTTGAAACCTTGATCGGCAAAGGTAGAGACGTCCGGGTTTTCGACCCACAGATCCGATTGGACGCCATCTATGGCAGCAACAAACACTTCCTTATTCGGCAGATTCCGCACATAGGCAGGCTTCTCGACTCCACAATCGACGAAACCCTTGAGTGGGCAGAACATTTGGTTGTTGCTCAGCATCTTTCGCCGGAGCTTGCAGAACGAGTTTGCCAATCCGGACTGCAGATAACAAACCTGGTGGACCCGTCGCTTGCCTACCTCAAGAGCAGTGTAGATTCATTTGCGATGGCTTGAACACGATAAGCGATTGCAATTCGTGAGGATAACGATAACTCATAAGTTGAGTTAATAAGTGCGCCTCGCATCGTTCCCTTTTGGTTGGCCAGTACCATTGCATCAGCCTGAATAACCCTGCTTCAAGCCGGAAAAGCGACTGTAAACCTCAATATGGCTTCATGGCTGCATCCGCAAGAGGGCCAATGCAGCGAAGAAACGGAGTTAGTCAGTGGAACAGTCTTACAAATCAGAAAGTTCCGGACCTGGCAGGATTCTCATGCTCGTGACCAACTTGACCTTTGGTGGAGCTGAGGCGCAAGTGGCGCGCTTGGCTGGAGAGTTGAAGACACGCGGGTGGGAGGTCGCTGTTGTTTGCCTCACCGAACCAGACGCTCACGTTAACGAGATCGAGAGTCAGGGAATCAGTATCCATCGGCTGCGCATAAGAAGACGGTTTCCCGATCCTCGCGCAATCTTCCGGCTTTGCGGTTTGATCAAGTGCTTCCGGCCGGACGTAGTGCATTGCCACATGTTTCATGCCAATCTACTGGGTAGGATCACGCGGATTTTCTGTAGGATTCCGGCTCTAGTTTGCACTGTACACAATCTCCGCGAAACCTCCGAACGTGGCGGACCAACCTGGCACAAAGAGAGGCTCTATCGGCTCACCGACGGGCTTGCAGACCAAACCACAGTCATTTGCAAAGCTGCCTTCGACCGGTATGTGCAAGTGGGTGCTGTCCCTCAGGAGAGGCTGCGGGTGATTCCCAATTTCATCGATACGCAGTATTTCTCACCGCAGAGCGATAGAAGGATTAAAGCTCGTCGGGCTCTCGGATTCAAAAAGGAGTTTGTGTGGCTGGCGGTAGGCCGCCTGGTCAAGCAAAAGGACTATCCGAATCTGCTACGCGCAGTTCACAAGTTAGGCACCGAACCGATGACGATGGTGGTAGCCGGTGGAGGACCGTTGGCGGGCGAGTTACGGGATTTGTTGATTCGTTTGGAACTGCCCGCAAAGGTGCGATTCTTAGGAACTTCCGAGAGTATTCTCGATCTCTACAATGCCGCGGATGCCTTTGTGATGTCATCGCAGTTCGAAGGACTTTCGGTCGCGCTTTTGGAGGCCTCCTCGATGGCTCTTCCGGCCGTGGTTACAGATGCTGGAGGCAATGCGGAGATTGTGCGCCATGAGGCTACCGGGTATGTCGTTCCGCGCGGTGATCCCACTGCCCTGTCCGATGCAATGCGCCAGATGATGCGGAATCCAGAACCCGAGCGGCGTGCGATGGGCCAGAACGCTCGTGCGGTGTGCATTGGGCGCTATCGGACCGGAATCGTAGTCCAACAATGGCTGGATCTGTATACGGAGGTACGCCTTCAGAACCTTTCGCCGCATAGATTCACTCCATCTTCCAAGCGTGACGAGAAGACCTCCATGAGGAGGCAGATACAATGAAAATCCTGTATGTGATCACTTGCGCCGACCGAGGTGGCGCACAGGTAGCTCTGTTGGACCTGGTGTCAAACTTACCCGCAGGGTATGAAGCAGTCGTGGCTGCAGGTGAGGACGGGTTTCTTCAGCAAGGTTGCGACCGGGGCGGGATACCATTTCGGAGAATCCGCGGCTTGGTGCGGAGGATTGACCCGATCAACGACATACTCGCGCTGATGAGATTGGTATCCCTCATTCACCGCGAACGGCCAGATTTGGTACATTCACATACCTCAAAGGCAGGCCTCCTCGCCAGAATTGCGGCGTGGATTACGGGAACGCCATCGGTGTTTACAGTGCATACGTGGAGCTTCGATGACGGGGTGCGCCGCCTATTGCGATGGATTGCGGTTCCCCTGGAAAAGTTTGCCGCGCTGTTCGGCGGACCAATCATAACCGTATCGGACGCCAATACCAGGAAAGGGCTTCGCTGGTCTATTGCGTCGAAGGACAGAATGGTGCGGATATGGCTGGGCTTGCCGGACCTCAAGCTGCCCGCGAAATCTAAGAAGCGCAGTCAGGTAACGATGATTATGGTGGCGCGGTTTGTCGAACAGAAAGACCATGAGCTTCTGTTGCGCGCGCTCGCCGGCGTCAGCGGAAACTGGGCACTTCAACTCGTAGGGAACGGCCCAACGCTCGACAAGACACAAGCTCTGGCTACTGAGCTGAATCTCAATGAACGGATTCAGTTCCTCGGTGAAAGGAGCGACGTTCCTGAGTTGCTTGCTCAGGCGGATATCTACATCCTTGCCTCGAAGTGGGAGGGGCTTCCAGTTTCCATCTTGGAAGCCATGCGGGCCAGCCTGCCGGTCATCGCCAACGATGTCGGGGGCATTAGTGAGATGGTGAAGGATGAGGTTACCGGCTTTTTAGCATCGGCTGGCAACCCAGATCATCTTCGCCTCCGGATTCAGATGCTCATAGACTCACCCCAGATCAGAATCAACATGGGAAGGGCCGCGCGTCGTAACTTCGAGGAGAACTTCCAAATCGACGTCAGCGTGAGAAAGACCGTTGCCGTCTATGACGCGGCCCACGCGGGAGGGCAGATTCCAATCCCAGTCGTCGAATTATGAGACATTCTCATTAACTGTCTCTTCAATCTGCGTCACCATGAATTCGATTCACATTTCTCAGTTTCGTATGCACGCGTGTTGCACCAACGCGGCGCCGCCCGATTCTCTCCAACCGATCACCACCAGGATCGATACCTCCAACAATCGACCCCTGCGACCTTTCTCGATCTAACTCATAGGCGTTCGACAATTCCCCCTTGTGATTATCGCCGTGAAAAGGAGACTCAAGAGAGATGATTCCTTCAACATGTTTGATGAGCACCTCGCTAACCACAGCTCGTCTTTATGCCGACGAGCTTCAATCTCTTATCCACCGTCTGGACACACAAATGATCGACCAGATCGCCGAAACCATTTACCAGGCATACCTCCGCGATAGCACTGTATTCGTTCTCGGCAATGGCGGCAGCGCAACACTCGCTACGCATGTGGCCTGTGACCTTGGCAAAAACGTTACAGGCGGAAGAAAACGAATTCGCGCTATATCACTCACCGACAACGCTGCGATGCTGACTGCCTGGGCCAATGACCTGAGCTACGATCTCGTCTTTGCGGAGCAGTTGCGAAACTTTGTGCGACCGGAGGATTTGGTGTTCGCGATTTCCTGCAGTGGCAATTCCAAGAATGTATTGAGAGCGATTGAAGCCGGACGGGAAGCAAATGCATGGATTGTCGGCATGACCGGCTTCCAGGGTGGAAAGATGCGAGCGCTATGCGACGACTGCTTGGTTATACCCTCTGACAACATGCAACTGATCGAGGATCTGCATACCGTTGCATCCCACGCCATCGCAACCATTCTCTACAACAAGATTTTCCTGGCCAATGAAAAAGAGGAGGCCGAAGATCGAAACGAATTCAATTACTTCGCTGCTTGAGCAAGTGAGCCTTTGTTAGCTGCGGAGAAGAAACCCCTACATGGCAACCATCCACTCTTACAAGAAACAGAAGTCGAGGGCGCTTCGCCGTTGGCTGATAAGAGAGTTGATTCAAAGAGATAAGAAGCACCATGCAACCCACTTCATTACAAAAGGCAGGCCGACAGAATGGGATTGATCGAATCGAAGTCGATCGGCGAAACCAGACCAATGAGAATGAGCCGCTTTGCCGCTGCAATAAAGCGGCTCATCGACATCCTCGGAAGTGCCTGCGGGTTGGTCCTTCTTTTTCCACTCTTCGTCTTCCTGGGCCTCCTTGTGAAGATCGACAGTGATGGGCCGGCCATTTACCGAAGACGAGTGGTGGGACCGAAAGGAGAGTTCGATGCCTTCAAATTCCGCTCCATGTGCAACAAAGCCGAAGCAAAACTGCAAGCAAATCCACGATTGCTAGCGGAGTTTGCAAAGAACTATAAGCTCGTCAATGATCCAAGAGTTACTAGGGTAGGAAGAATCCTGCGCATCACCAGTCTGGATGAGCTTCCGCAATTGCTTAACGTGCTTCTGGGGCAGATGAGCCTGATCGGGCCACGGATGATTACCCTGGCAGAACTGAGTAAATATGGCAGATACAGCGAGATTATGCTCTCAGTGCGCCCAGGAATGAGTGGTTATTGGCAAACTGAGGGACGACAGAAGACCTCTTACGAAGAGCGTGTTCAGATGGACCTGTTCTACATCCAGAACTGGTCGCTAGCTTTCGACATGAAGATCTTGGCCAAGACTCCATGGAAGGTTCTGAAGAGAGAAGGAGCGCATTAATGTCAAATGTTCTTGTTACTGGAGGGGCCGGGTATGTGGGCTCAGTGTGCAGTGCCGAACTGATAGCGCAAGGGCATCATGTGGCAGTTCTTGACGACCTTTCGGCTGGCCACGCTTGCGCTGTGCAGGCCGAGGCTGCGTTCTACGAAGGAGATATCGGCGATACCGCCCTGCTGCGTCACATCGTCAACAAACACCAGATTGAGGCTGTATTTCACTTTGCCGCCAAGGCATTAATTCCGGAGTCGGTAATCAATCCGGCAATCTTCTTTCAAGTCAATGTAGTCGCCGCATTTGCAATGCTTGAGGCATTGCGCGCAATGGATGTGCGCAGGTTTGTATTCTCATCCACGGCAGCGGTCTACGGAAATCCCGTGACGATTCCCATTGATGAAGATGCGCCCAAGGCCCCGGTGAACTCTTACGGTGAAAGCAAGTTAGTCTTCGAAAGAATTCTCGCTACTTATGCTCGCGCATATGGGATCAATGTCGTTTGCTTCCGTTACTTCAATGCTTCCGGTGCAACGGATACGCGTGGCGAGGATCATTGCCCGGAAACGCATATCATTCCGCTTCTTCTTGAGGCAGCGACCGAAGAGCGCCCGCACTTCACGATTTACGGGGACGATTATCCCACGCCGGATGGGACATGTCTCCGCGATTATGTACACGTGCTTGATATCGCCCTGGCGCACATTCTCGCGTTGAAAGCGATGACTGATCCTGGTTTCACCGCCTATAACATCGGAACCGGACTGAGTTACTCGGTCCTCGATGTTCGCAAGGCGGTCGAAAAGGTCACTGGAAGACCTGTGCCAATACGTATCGGCGAACGTCGCTTGGGTGATCCGGCCATTCTGTGCGCGAGCCCTGCGAAGTTGATGCGAGAGTTGGGTTGGGTACCGGTCAACTCTGATTTGCATCACATCATTGCGACAGCGTGGCAACGCAAACCACTCCGTCAACCCACACTGCTTTCATCAGCGGACTAGCTCAAACCAGAAAGGAGTTCGCCAATGCGAAGCAAACGCATCATCCTGTGGTTGGTCTTAACGGACGGGTGCGGCGCTCTGTGGGCATTGTGGGTGGCATCGCGTCAGAGTTGGCTGAACAATGGCCGGGAGTTTTTCGCGATCGAGTGGCCCGCTGCAGTCTGGTTTCTGACCTTGATGCTGCTGTGGGTCTTGGCAAGTGACCGGTTGCAATTGGATCAATTCTACGCGTTCCGCTCTGAGTTGATGGCTCGGATCGTCGTCGCGATGGCCATCGCGAGCATAGGCGTCATGTCGCTAAACCTGATAGTTGGCGTGCAACAGTTTGCCTTGCGCGTTCCTGTGTTTGTTGCGCTCTTCATTGCAATTGTAACCATTGTGCGATTTGCGAGACGGGCAATCTTTGTGCGGACGCACCTAAATCCCGGCAAGCCCCATCGCACAGTCATTATTGGAAGCGGTCCGCTGGCCCGTGAACTTGCAATCGCGCTCAAACAGGATTCATCGAAACGATATGAAGTAATAGGATTCCTTGCGCCGGAGATGGAAGAGATGGCGACTCTCTTTCCAAACCTGACCACAGAAGACACCGTTACAACCATAGGAGTATCCGATTTCCTCACCAAAGCAAACGTGGATCAAGTTTGTCTTGCATTGCCGAACGGCGCCGATCCAGACATTCTGAATCTTGTAGCTCAGTGCCGAGCGGCGGGGATTGCTGTATCGTTTGTACCACACGCATACGAGTTGCTTGTCACACGCTCTGTGCTGCGCAATATTGGCGGAATTCCCCTTGTGGCAGTTAATGAGCGGCAAACTCATAGTAGCGGAAGTCACTGGAAGGCCGCCGCAGACGCGGCTGTTGCCGCGTGTCTGCTTCTTTTCACTGCACCATTGATGGTCGTTGTCGCAGCTGTGCTTTGGAGGACGCGCAGATGCGCATTTCGTAGCGAAGCGCGGTGCGGAGTCGGTGGAAAGCCATTTCACATGCATCGGTTCAACATCGAGCGCGGTAAGAATCCTGCAAACGTGTTTGAGAAATGGCTTGAGATCACTTCTATTTCAGAGTTGCCACAGCTTTTCAATGTGATACGCGGGGAGATGAGCATCGTTGGGCCGCGACCTGAGACTGCGGAGCGGGTGAGGCTATACTCCGAGTGGCAAAGGCAGCGATTAGACTATAAGCCCGGGATTACCGGTTATGCTCAGGTTTACGGATTGCGCGAGAAGAGTTCTTCGGAGGATAAAGCAAGACACGACCTCCGGTATCCGACCGGATGGTCGCCCTCGCTGGATCTCACGATGATTTTGCAAACTCTTTGGATTATTATTCGTCGCGGCTCGAAAGCTCTTTTGTCTATCCCGCGGTCAAGTCTGAAGAGCGATGCAATTCTGGTCAGTATGGAGGTATCCAATGCTAACAGTTCGGAGTCCAGTGCGGATTAGCTTTGCAGGAGGCGGCACGGATTTGCCTTCGTATTATGAGCGTCATGGCGGGATTGTGATCAGCGCCGCAATCAATAGGTATTTCTATACTGTGCTGCAAAAGCGCCGGGACAGCAAGGTTCAGGTGATTTCTTCCGACTTGCGGTTGAGCGAAACCTGGGAGGATCTCGCAACTATGGACCTCTCGCGAACCTCCTTGGCAATCCCTTTGGCGGTACTGAAGGAGTTGGGTTGTAGCGGGCTGGCGTTCGATATGTTCATGTCTTCGGAGATACCTCCCGGAACAGGCCTTGGTTCTTCGGCTTGTGTGTGCGTTACTGTGATCAAAGCGCTGACCACCTACCTCGGCATCTCAATGTCGCGATATCGGCAGGCCGAACTCGCGTTTCACATTGCGCGGAATGTGCTGAAGAAGCCCGTTGGGAAGCAGGATGAGTACGCATCAGTTTTTGGAGGGCTGAACAGGATCGAGTTTTTTCGCGATGATTCGACGGAAGTCACCCGGATTGAACTGAGTTACGAGTTGCTCAAAGAATTCGAAGCTAATCTGATGCTGTTTTTCACCGGAGCGTCCCATGACTCGTGGAGCATCTTGAAACATCAGGAAGAGTCGAGTAGAAGCAACGAGCCAAGAGCGATCGAATCATTGCATCGCATTCGGGATCTGGCTTGGGAAGTGCTTGAATCATTCAAGCGTGCAGATATTTACCGTGTGGGAGAATTGCTGCACGAAGGGTGGCTGGCAAAGCGGAAGATCTCTGAGCACATCTCGACTTCGCGGATTGATGACCTCTATCGGCTCGCACGATCCAATGGCGCTGTTGGAGGAAAGATTACGGGAGCGGGCGGAGGAGGGTTCTTGCTGCTTTTCTGTGAACAGAAGCACCAGCAGGCAATTCGTGAGGCTTTTGCACGCGAGGGAATCCATGAGATGAGCTTTCAGTTTGATTCCCAGGGATCGCATGTGATCGTCAACGACCCGTTTATCGACGGGGACGACCGTTGCGGAAAACGATGGACCTTTTATTCAAATCGCCAATTCGCCCCGCGAATGTGAACCTCGCGCCGCGCGCAAAGTGAGGAGTCATGAAGGCATTCCTTTTAGCGGCAGGCAATGGGACCCGTCTCCGTCCGTTAACAAACGCGATTCCGAAATGCATGGTCCCAATCCATGGAACCCCGTTGCTCGGAATCTGGTTGGAGTGGTGCCAACTTCACGGGATCGAGGACGTTCTGATCAACGTGCACGCGCACTCAGATGTTGTGGTCGCATACCTGGCCGGCGACTTCGGAGTGAGGGTTACGATCTCGCGAGAGCAGGGACTCCTTGGTAGTGCTGGAACCTTGTTGGCCAATCGAAAGTTCATAGAGGGCGAAGAAGAGTTTGCCATCCTCTATGCCGATGTCCTGACTAATTGCAGTTTTGATGAGATGCAGGCCTTTCATCGGGCGCGCCGATCGCTGGCGACGTTGGGGCTTTATCGCGTCTCAAATCCTTCCGCATGCGGCATTGCGTTGATCGAAAGCAACTGCCGCATTACTGCATTCGAAGAAAAGCCGGTTAATCCTAAAGGGAATCTGGCCTTCGCCGGTCTCATGATTGCCACTCCAGCAGCGCTCGACTTAATCCCAGACAGACTACCGTCTGACATTGGCACTGACTTACTGCCACATTTAGCAGGGCGGATGGACGGATATGCAATTAGGGACTATCTCATAGACATTGGATCTCATGACAAGTACGCTCAGGCCCAGCTCGAGTGGCCTGGCCTCAATCGGATGGTCCCGGCACAGCAATGATAGGCTTGCCGTGATCATCTTGCGAATTGCCGCTGAAGGCCCAATGGCTGTGGCGAATTGCAAGCGTTATAGGTGTAAGAAGGAGGATCGAAGGCGATCGACAGGGCTTTCGACCCTCCTTTTGCTTTTGCGGGCGGTGGTCTGAACTTCCACTCAGGAGTGGGAACAAATGCAATTGAAATCTTTGTTGTTGCCCGCCGTTGCGAGCGCATTCATCGCCGCTGTTTCGCAGGCTCCTTCGCCCGCCCCCGTTAGCGAAGCACCGCCACAAGCCGCTGGCTATAGTCTAGTCTTTGAAGACAACTTTCACCCTCTGGATCTCAGCGCCGATGGACGTGGCGATCATAACTGGTATAACGGGGTCTGGTTTCGCCACCAACTTCCTCCCAATTCAAACGTCGAGACAACCCACGGCTATCTCTCCATTCATTGGAAGCGAGAGCAAGGCACCCCGGAGACCAGCATCACCACGCTCTCCCGCGATCTTCGCCACTTTCGCGCCTGGCGTTATGGATATTTCGAAGCCCAAATGAAGTGGAGGCCGGTTCGTGGTTCATGGCCGGCATTCTGGTTGATTCCGGTCCAAGACGCCCAACGCACCAACATGTACGGCAGCACCAGAGAGTCGGGAGAAATCGATATCTTCGAGGGACAGGGGGAAAGGACGCATGATTATTATGCGACGATTCATGATTGGATAAACAGCAAAGATGCCCATAATAATGGCGGCAATAACCGCCTTACACTTCCCTCGCAGACAGACTATGCACAGTGGCATACCTATGGACTACTTTGGACGCCTGGCAAAATGACATGGTACTTCGATAATGTGCCTATTCATTCCGAGTCAACTTATGGAGTTTTTGACATGCAGGATTACTATCTAGCTCTGACCGAACAAGTTGGCCCTAACTGGAAATACGGAAGCACGGTTGGGGTGGATGAGAACGACATGAGTCTGGACGTGCGATGGGTCAGGGTTTGGCAGCAACGATAGGTCGATGCACTCCTTGCCGGCAGCATTGCTCATGCTCGACTTGTGATTGGCTGACGCACCGCAAGAGCTTTGCACAGTATCCGCACGTTATGATCAATCACAGTCGGAGAGCGATTTTGCGACTTGTTTGAGGCCCAGCTCTGTTCGCTAACATGGTCTGGCTAACATTTTCATGGAGGTATTGCCTCGACGTCTTCTTGATCCTAGTTAGCCGGAGGCGCATAAACGTGCACCCATTGTACTTGCATGTTGAGCGGACTGACTTGTCCTGGACACGGATTTGCGCTCCAGTTGCATCCAGCCTGGTCGCTCAGTATGAGGAAATACGATTGCGACCCACCAAAAACTGAGTTGTAGGAAGCTGAAGTTGTGCTCAAAGTTTCCATCAGTACATTATTTAGATACCAGGAAATTGAGGTGGGTGTCCATAGCACTCCGTAGTTGTTGTAATCGGCAAAGTTTGTACCTGCCGGTACGATCCAGCGACTGGTGCCGGCGTTATTGACAGGGTCGGCATCATCCACCCAAACATGAGCGGTGCCATAAAACGTGGTAGGCGCCTGGCTCTGCCATTCGAACATGTCCAGCTCGCCATAGGCGATGCCGTTTGAGCCAGACGCCACCCCTATCTCTGATGTAGGAAGCATCCATATCCCAGGAAAGCTTCCGGTGGCGGGGTTGAATGCCATGCTCACTTCAAAATAACCAAAAGTCCAGCTATTACTGGATATGCCGTACGGCGAGGCCGTGCTGATGGTGGTGCCGTTCGATTGACCCTCAGTCCACTGTAAGTTTACGTACGTTCCGAGAGGATCGGAAACTTCACCCGGCGCAGGCTCCCAGGAAAGGCTTGGGCTATACCAATTGCAATCTGGCACGCTTGGTGCGCAAACGTTGAGTGTTGAAAATGTATCCTGCCAAGCTAGATTGTAGCCTGCCGCTTGGGGCGGTACCACCGTTATGCCGGCCGATGCAGATTGGGTCGGAGCGGCTGCACTGGTCGCCGTAATGGTGACCGTGGCAGAGGATGGCACAACTGGAGGGGCCGTATAGACGCCACTCGAAGAAATCGTTCCGCAAACTGTTCCGCCGCAACCTACACCGGAAAGCGTCCAGGTCACCGCTGAATCCGACGTTTCTGTGACAGCAGCATCAAACTGCTGAGTGGCTCCCGCAATAACGGACGCATTGGGCGGAGTGACTGTGACAACCACCGCCTGCGCCAAAATGCCGGTGCCTGAGAGACCTATTTTGGATGCACTTCCAGTCGAGGAGTTACTCGTAATGGTCAATTGACCGGATGCCTGACCCGCAATGGCCGGATCAAATTGAATATCTAGCATCACTGCCTGGCCAGGACTCAAGGCGGCCGGAAATGAGGCACCTGACAATGTGAAGCCCGCACCGGTCAATGCCGCAGTGTTGATTATTACCGGGACGTTGCCCGTGGATGTCAAGGTCACCGATTGCGTAGCAACAGTATTGACTACAACATCGCCGAACGCCACGTTGCTCGCGTTGATGCTCAATGCTGGAATCGCCGCATTCAACGTCAGTGAAAAATATTCGGAAACAGTGCCCTGAGTGGCCCTCACTGTATCAGCTTGTTTAGTTCCCACAGAAGACACCGTCGCTGTGAATGGAGCGCAAGTGGCATTTGCCGGCACGGTCACTGTGGCTGGAACCTTGACAGCTATGTTGCTGCTGGACAGGCTAACAACCAGTCCGTCGCTTGGCGCCGCTGAACTCAAGGTCACCGTGCAGGAATCCGAACCTGATCCTGTCATGGACCCAATACTGCAGGAGACAGCGCTCAATGCCGCGGCCGGAACGGCCGTGGCCCCTGTGCCACTCAGGGCAATCACCACATCATCATTGGTGGAAGGATTGCTGCTGACGGTCAGTTGACCCGAGGATACCCCTGTGGTGGCCGGAGTGAACTGCACTTCCATAACGTAACTGCCATCAGCTCCTATTGTTACAGGAAGGTTGCTTTGGCCGCTAACGAAAAAGGGCTGCCCCGAGGTATTCAGCTCGGAAACCTCGACCGGCGTCCCACTCCTATTCATGAGAGAGAGTGCGTTGGTGCTTGTTTGACCGACAGATACTGTGCCGAAATCTATGCTGTTGGGTGACGCAACGATGGTAGCCGTAGCCGCAGTCTTTGCAACGTTTGCTCCGCAACCCGAAGCGACTACAAACAGAGTACAAGACAATGCCATGAGCAGAGAGATGCGCAAGTGGCGCCATTGACAGATTTGAACATTTTTGGTTTTGCGCTGTTGAGTTAGCCGAGAAAGGCTGTCGCAAAAGAGCGCCCCCGGTACACGATAATCGCCGCCTGATGGCACACTAGCAGGTAACTCCAGCATTTGATTCACCTTTGCATACCAAGAAGTGCATTTCGACCGTTTCGGCTGCTAGTTGCCATAACCGTAGGACTTGTTAAGGCATTTATCGACGAATCTGCCTATAATTTCAATGATTCAGAACAGCGCTCACGATTAGGCCGCGCGTGCAATGCAATCACACAAGTTATTGATTATTTTGGATGGAGATGCATGAATCAGACCTGAGTTCTTTGAACGATAAGTCCTTAAACAAGGCATCTAAAGTGAGTGGCAACAATTGCTCGGGTTGCGATTCCAGAACCTGCACTTTGGTACTGTGGCGGCGAGACACTATTGATTCATTCTGTTCCGATGCCCGTTCGTGAAAGAATAGGAGTGAACCGGGGAGCATCGATGAAACGGATGTTCGCAGCCTGCATTCTTCGCGCCGCCGCTCGACAACAGATCGCGCCTCTTTGCCTATTTCTCTTCATTGGCAATTCCCTTGCACAAGAGATCCATCCGGCTTCAATGCCACCCCAAGCCAACGTCCCGGTGCTGCTGCTTAGCGATATTCACTTCGAGCCGTTTTGGGATCCTGCAAAAGTTCCGCAGCTCGCTGCCTCCCCAGCAAGCGAGTGGAAGTCGATTCTTATCGCACTTCCCTCCCCCGATCGGCAGAAGCATTTTGAATTGCTTCAGCAAAGCTGCCACACCGGCGGAGCCGATACCTCCTTTCCACTCTTCGAGTCGAGCCTGAAAGCTATGCGCAGCCACGCCGCCGGCGCAAAGCTGGTTGCCGTCAGCGGCGATCTCATCTCCCATGCATTCGACTGCAAATACACCACACTCTTTCCTAAGTCCAGTCCGGATGACTATAGGAGATTCGTTGAGAAGACACTTGATTATGTAATTGACGAGTTATATGGAACATTTCCCGACGTGCCTGTCTATATAGCTCTAGGGAATAACGACTCCGACTGCGGCGACTATCGACTCGATGCGCAGAGTGAGTTTCTTCGAGTTACCGGCGCCGAAGTTACCAAGGGCTTTCCTGCTGCTGAACGGCCGGCCGCTGAAGAGAGCTTCGCAGCAGGGGGCTATTACAGCATCGCTCTTCCGGCCTCCATCGATAACGCCCGCCTTCTGGTTCTAAACGATCTCTTCATGTCAAAAAGCTACTCCACATGCGGGGGCAAACCCGATCCTGCCGCAGCCGAAGCGCAGATCACATGGATGCGACAGCAGCTGACTGAGGCACGCGCCAACAAGCAGAAAGTGTGGGTGATGGGCCATATTCCGCCAGGAGTCGATCTCTACTCAACCATGAAGAGACTGGGCGATATCTGCGGCCAGGATCCCGCGATGTTTCTCTCCTCGGAAGAGATGGCGGACGTGCTAACCGAGTTTAGCGACGTCATCGAGTTAGCGATCTTTGCGCACACCCACATGGATGAGGTCAGACTCCTGAAGGCAGAAATACCTAACTTGTACCCTGCTGTGCCAGGCAAGATTACCGTGGAGGCAAAGGGTTTCATCGCCGAACCAAAAACCGTCCCGGTAAAGATGATACCGTCAATATCCCCAAACCACGGCAACAACTCGTCCATAACACTCGCTCAAATTAACCCCTCCACCGCGGAGCTTGTGGACTATCGTGTAATTACCGCGTCGAACCAAACCGGCATCGATGACAGGTGGTCAGAGGAATACGACTTTGCGCGTAGTTACCATGCAGCGGAGTTCTCTTCCTCTGCTTTAAGTCAGCTTATCGCCGGATTCGCAGCCGACTCCAGCGCGAAGACTAAAGCCAGCCAGAATTACATCGAAGAATTCTCTCCAGGTCACCCATCGCTCGTGCTGCAGATGTTCTGGCCGCAGTATGTCTGCACGCTGTCGAACCATACTGCTCAAGCCTTCAGGGCTTGCGTCTGCCCCACAGCGCACTGACAGAATCATCACTCCTTGGCACCGCATAATCCCAGAATCGCCTCGCCAAATCGTTCGGCCTTGGCCGGGCCCATTCCGCTGATCTCAAGCAATTGCTTCGGGTTGGTCGGGCGCGACTGCGCCAGGGCGGTCAGCGTGCGGTCATGCAGCACCACATAGGCCGGGACTCCCAGCCGCTTGGCCTCTGCCGCGCGCCACTCCTTGAGCCGCGCCGCTAGAGCCTCGCCGTCCGCCGACAGACGGACCGGCTCGGCTGCCGCCATAGTGCCCGTCACCTTCCCCGCACCGCTCTTCGCCACAGCCTTTGCCTTCTTTGTCCGCGCTGGCGTGGGAGACCGCCCGCTAAACTCCTCGACCACTCCATCGCTGATGAGCAGTTCGATCGGTGTAGTCGCCCGCATCTCAAGTCCGGCTTGAGTCAGCCTCACTTTGCGAAAGCGAATGACCGCTCCATCCTTTTCAAACTCCGCCTCCTCAATCTCGATCAGCCCGGCCCGCACCATCGCATCCAGCAGCCCGTCAAACTCGTCCCTGCTCATCCTGCCTGCCAGATCGAGGTTTCGTTGCAGAGTTCCGGCAGCCTTATAGTCCACCGCGCGCAACTCATCGGCAATCGCCTGCACCAGCTCTCGCTCCACCGCCGTCGGTCTTCGGAAGAGCCTCAGCACCGCTCCAGCAGGATCGCATACGTCGCAGATTCCGCACGGCCGGCTCGCATCCTCCACATCTCCAAAGTGCCGCACCAAGGCCGACATCCGGCACTCGGACGATGATGTAAAGCGCAGCATCTTGTTGAACTGCTCGGCGCGGAACTGCGCCTGCACCGTGTAAGTCTTCTTCCAGCCCGGCCCGCCCGCCGTTACATTGCCGCCAAAGTCCACTCGCGCCCCGCCGTGAATCTCCAGCTTCTCCAAGGCCTTGTCGAATTCCTCTTCCTCCAGCTTCAACTCTGCCCGCAACTCTTCCACATGCCGAGGTTCTTCTCCTAGAGTTCGATATACCTGCTGCAAGTGTTCGGCCGGCGGATAGTCGCGGTTGAGAAAAAAGTCATGTGTCCGCTGGTCGGCATAGCTGTGCATCAGATAAGTCCGGCTCGGCGCTCCATCGCGTCCCGCGCGGCCAATCTCCTGGTAGAAGCCCTCCAGTGTCGCCGGCAACCCGGCGTGGATGACGGTGCGAATGTCGGCCTTGTCGATGCCCATGCCGAAGGCGATCGTGGCCACCACCACCTCCAGTTCGCCTGCCTGAAAGGCCGCCTGCACCCGCTCTCGCGTCTCCGCATCGAGCCCCGCGTGGTAAGCAGCCGCCGCAATCCTGCCCGGCCGGCTGGTTCTGGAAATCTCCTCTGCCAGCCGCTCGGCGCCCTTGCGCGATGTCGCATAGACAATCGCCGGCCGGCGCCCGGCGCTGGCCAGCAGGCCGCAGATCGCCGCTGGCCGCTCCGGCATGGAGAGTTCCACCACCTCAATTGCCAGGTTGTCGCGCCGGAAACCATGGATGAAGTGGGCTGGCTTGACCATCTCCAGTTGCGCCACGATGTCGGCCTGAACAGAAGGAGTGGCCGTTGCCGTAAGCGCCAGCACTGGCGCTGGACGGAGCGATGGCAGATACTGGCCGAGCATCCGGTAGTCGGGACGGAAGTCGTGGCCCCATTGCGAGATGCAATGCGCCTCATCGATGGCGATAAGCGCTGGCTTGCGCTTGGCCAGCATCTCGCCGAAGCCCGGCACACGCAGCCGCTCCGGCGCAATGAAGAGGAACTGCAGGCCGCCGTGCAAATAGTCCACGCAGGCCTGTCGCGCTACGCTTCGGTCGAGGCCGGAGTGAATCCGCCCGACCTTGAGGCCCAATGAGGACAGCTTTGCCGCCTGGTCTTCCATGAGCGCAATCAACGGCGAGATCACCAGCGCCGTACCGCCCAAAGCAATCGCAGGCAATTGGTAGCAGAGCGACTTGCCAAAGCCTGTCGGCATGACCAGCAACAGGTCGCGCCCGGCGATGGCCGCGCGGCAGACCGCCTCCTGATTTGCCCGGAAGCGGGCAAAACCAAAGACCGAGCGCAGCAATTCGGCCAGTTCTGTCGTAGCATCCGAATTGGCTGGAGTCGTCAAGAGAAGAAGGCCTGAGGCACAGGAATAGCGGCAACCAAATAAAGAGCGCCTCTTTCAACTCTACAGGAGCGGCTTCTGCTCAGGGGTTTTGCACTCGCTGCACCTGTCGGCGATTAAATTACCTGCAAGGATTTGAAAACATAAATAGGGGGGTAGCGACTGTCTGTTTTTGTCAAGGGGGCGCGAAGGGTTGCGGTGAGTTTTCTCAGGCATGGCGATCTTTCCACCCGATGGGACGAGCAGAGACCGGGAGCAAGCGGAAGTGCCCACTCCCGGTTGGCTCATCGGTACGGATGAGTCGCGGCCGGCTATTCCTTAGCGGGTTGGTCTCCACCAGAGCCCGCCTCCGCTTCACCGGTTGTTATCAGTATGGGGCTAGCAACGATGACGGGGCCGGATCGAGAGTTGCCAGCCGTTGTCTGACTTCTCGGGCCTTGGCGTTGAGCCGCACCAAGAGCTTGTGAGCTAGAGCGATACGAATGACCTTTGGCGGCTTGCCGGCAGCGCGGAGCCGTTTTTGGAAAACCATGAAGTCGGGCTCATAGCGGCCCACGACGCTGGCCACGATGAACAGGATTTCGCGCACGGCGGCGCGCCCTCCGCGAACGGCGCGTTTGCCCTGGTGTTTGCCGGAGTCTTGGGCCAGCGGGGCCACACCGGCCAGTTTGGAAATGGTCTTGTTCGACAGGGTGCCGATCTCCGGCATTTCCGCCATGATGCGGGCCACCGTGCGATCGGCCACGCCCTTGATGGTGCGGAAGGCCTGGTCGAGTTCGCGCCACAGCGGGTCAGCGTCGATGAGTGCAGCGATGGCCCTTTCCAGTTCCTGGATCTGTTGGGCCAGAAAGGCCAGCATCTTGCCGAAGCCGGCCTTTACGGCGTAGTTGGTGACCAGCCGCTGCTGATTCAACTGCGTGGTGCGCAGCTCGGTGAGTTGGCGCAGGCGAGTGACACGGGCGCGCAACTCGAGCTGGGTCTGCGAGGCCAGGCACAGGGGCTGGGATTTCTTGATCTCCGCATACCAGGCGATCATGCCCGCATCGATGCTGTCGGTCTTTTCCAGCCGGCCCATGCTCTGGGCGAACTGGCGCACCGCCCGCGGGTTGACGATGGCGACCGGCAAACCCGATTCTGAAAGCTGCGCGAAGGCCTGCTGTTCGTAGCCGCCGGTTGCTTCCATGGCAACCAGTTCCACGTCATGGTTATGACAGAAGGCGGCCAACTCGGCGATGCCCTCGGTGCTGTTTCCAAATGTCGCTTCGGCGCCGTCTTCGCCGACGCGCGCAGCTAGAGATGAGGATGCTATATCCACTCCACAAATGATCCGGGTCACGGTAACC
The DNA here is from genome assembly GCA_049522255.1 of Occallatibacter sp. Lineage (GTDB taxonomy): Bacteria > Acidobacteriota > Terriglobia > Terriglobales > Acidobacteriaceae > Telmatobacter. The sequence goes on along the minus strand of JBEKOA010000025.1, from coordinate 9,364 downwards.
TGCCTTGTATGTGCGACTGAAATCATGCGACTGTTCGGTCGTACGTGACATGGGCAGCGGTCCCTGAGCTACCCCGCGGTCGTTCAAAACGGTATCCGTCAGCAAGCTCAAAGCAGTCTCCGAGGCACCCGGTACCGGCTGAAAGAGAGTGTTAGTTACATCATCGAGACAAAACAATGACTTGCTCGAGCGCAATGAGGTGAAACCTGGAGGCACTTGAAGAGTCCAATAGCAACGGGGCCGGGAAAGAATGCTCGTTTCAAGGAAAGGGGCGAGAATGACCACCGCACACATCAATCGCATTGCGACGGCGGTTCCTCCGCACGATGTTCATCGGGCCTTCATCGATTTTGCGATGGGGATGCTGCCGGAGGGCACATCGCGCAACCTGTTTCGCCGCATGGTCCGTTTGTCGGCCATCGAGCAGCGTTACTCATTTGTAAACCCCATCGTCACGGAAGACGGCTCGTGGAAGGATGAAGAGCAAATCTATGTGCCGGGTGACTTCCCCTCAACCGCTCGCCGCATGCAGTTATTTGAACGCTATGCCCCGGATTTGGCGCGACGCGCATTGGATAAGCTCTCGCTAACTCGGGAAGAGAGGCAATCCATCACGCACGTGATTGTTACTTCGTGCACCGGACTCTACGCACCCGGATTGGACTTCGAGGTTGTCAACTATCTAGGACTTTCGCCTTCGGTCGAGCGAACCATGATAGGCTTCATGGGTTGCTACGCCGCGATCAACGCCCTCAAGTCGGCGCGCCATATCGTCCGGTCAGAGCCTGGGGCCACAGTGCTGATCCTGAATCTGGAGCTGTGCTCTCTGCATTTTCAAGAAACTCACGAGCTGGAGCAGGTGCTCTCATTTCTCGTCTTCGCGGATGGATGCGCGGCCAGCCTGGTAAGTGCGCGGCGAAGCGGACTCGCTATCGACAGCTTTCTGGCGCTTTGCATTCCCGAGACAAGCCCGCTGATTACATGGAGGATTGGCGAGCTTGGATTTGACATGCACCTTTCAGGAGAAGTTCCGGGCAAGATCGGTCTTTCCCTCAAGGAAACGGGCCGACAGATCACACGAAGGGAAGACCCCACGTCGATAGGCCTGTGGGCAATACATCCCGGAGGCCGCTCGATCCTCGACTCGGTGGAAAAGGGCCTTGGATTACCTGCCGATGCGCTTTCCTGCTCGCGAGAAATTCTGGCACGGTACGGCAACATGTCCTCGGCGACCGTGATGTTTGTATTGGAAAAAGTAATGGAACGCGCCCAGGCTGAGCAACAAGGTTGCGCCATGTCGTTCGGACCAGGACTTACCGCGGAGACGATGCTCTTTCATGCCGCATAACTCGCCGGACTTCAGCATTCGCGCACAGCTCACAGAGCTGATGGATGAGCCTTGCAGCCGCGAGCAATTGCGATCGTATCTCCGCGGCCTGGCCACGACAAACCGCCTGACTTTGGCTTACCGCCCCTTGCTGCACTGGCTCAGTGCACTGGCAATCAATGCGTGGACTCTCCCAAATCCGCTTTGCATTCTCGACGTTGGCTGCGGATATGGGGACTCTCTGCGACGGATTGAGCGATGGGCAAATGAGCGCGCCATCGCTGTTGAACTGACTGGGCTCGACCTGAATCCCGATGCTACGGCCATCGCCGCCGAGGCCAGCCCAACCAACAGCAAAATCCGATGGGTCAATGCGAATGTCCTCACGTATGCACCGAGCGAGCAAGTACACCTCGTGGTCAGTTCCCTCTTTACACATCATCTTGCCAACGGCGACATCGTCCGATTTCTGCAATGGATGGAGTTCAACGCCGAGATTGGATGGTTCATCAACGATCTATCGCGAGCGGCCTTCCCCTACCACTTCTTTCGCGTGTTTTCAAAGTTGGCCGGGCTGCATCCATTTGTGCAACACGATGGCCCGATCTCCATTGCGCGATCCTTTGTGCCGCAAGATTGGCACGCGCTCTGCGCCAGGGCTGGCCTTGGGCCGGCCGAAGCTGCTATACAAAGCTTCAAACCCGCCCGTCTGTGTGTAGCCAGACGAAAAGCGGTGCCGGGAGGAATGCTTCTGTGAGTGGGACGATCTCAATGGTTGACAACCTTGTCATTGGAGGCGGTCTTGCCGGCTCCATGGTTGCCATTCTGCTGGCCAATGGCGGACGCGGCGTGACGCTGCTTGAAAAGGAACGCGCAGCACATCACAAAGTCTGCGGAGAATTCCTGAGTCCCGAAGCGGTTGAGTATCTGCGCCAGGCCGGAGTTGAACCGCTCGATCTGGGCGCGGCCACGATCCGTTCTTTGCGGCTCTCGTCAAAGAGTCAGGTCGTAGAAGCGCCGCTGCCCTTTACCGCACTCTCACTCTCACGGTATGCACTGGATGAGGCCATGCTTTTGCGGGCTGAGCAATGTGGGTGCACCGTCGAGCGCGGAGTCTTTGTGGAGCAATTGACAACGCACGGCGACAAGGCTACAGCACAGCTTCGCGGCGGCGGTTCGGTGTGCGCCAATGCGGCGTTTCTGGCTACCGGCAAACACGATCTGAGAGGATGGGACCGGCCCCCGACCCGCCAGTCCGATTTCATCGGCTTCAAACTGCACTGGCAACTTGTACCCGCCCAAATTGAGGAGCTGAGAGGGTTCATCGAGGTATTTCTTTTTCCTGGCGGATATGGGGGACTGTCGCTGGTCGAGGCTGACGCTGCAAATCTCTGTCTGGTGGTAAGGCGCGCCGCGTTGCGAAGAAAAGCCGGATGGACTGGACTGCTGAGGGAAATACTCCACGAGAATCGGCATCTGCGTCAGCGCCTTCATGGTGCAAGGGCGCTGTGGGAGCGGCCACTAGCCATCGCTCCCATTCCTTATGGGTATCTCGCGGCGAGGCCTTCCGGACTCTGGTGCATTGGAGATCAGGCAGCGGTCATCCCGTCGTTCACCGGAGACGGCATGTCGATCGCAATGCACAGTGCAGCTCTCGCCGCACAGATGTTCCTGGCCGGCGAGAGCGTGGAGCAGTATTACAAAGTTCTGCGAGCGCAACTCGGCCGCGGCATGTTCCTGGCCACCTGGGGCTCGCGCGCCATGGTCACCGTCGCCGGCCATATTCTTGTTCCGCTCTATTATTCGCTCTTTCCCAATGCCATGCGATGGATGGCTGCCTCGACCCGTATTCCAGAGCAAGCGATCGTGGCGCTTCCGGCGACACAGCACGCAAGCACACTGGCGACGGCGGCTTCGGCGAAATGAAGCGCTCGATCCTGAGACTTAAAAATGATCTGATTGAAGCCGGCAAGATTGACGACAGCCTCCTCTCGACCTGTGCAAAAAACCGCCAAAACCGCTTGGAAGATCCCAATTTTGCACCGCTTTTTTAGGAAATTCCAAGAACAGGAATTGCGCCCCCCCTTATCCACAAAATCCCTTTCCTCTGCCGTTGACCGTGCCCTCCGGGGTCCGTAGAGTTTGTAATCAGAAGGCAATCATCTGAGGCATACAGTTGTTGGCGGCACGCTGCCTTCTCGAACGCACTTGTTGAACCAATGCCTCAACACCCCGGAGTGAAGATGCTGAAACTAAAGAAAATCCACATTCTCGGCTTTAAGAGCTTTTGCGACCGTACGGAGTTGACCGTTGCGGGTACGGGCATTGCCGTTGTGGTGGGGCCAAACGGTTGCGGCAAGTCCAACATTCTGGACGGGGTGAGCTGGGTGCTGGGCGAACAGAGCGCCAAGACCTTGCGCGGCACGCACATGCAGGACGTGATCTTTGCCGGAACCCGCGAGCGCAAGGCGCTGGGCATGGCCGAGGTGACGATCACCATGGTCGATCCGGAGGCTTATGAGGGGCCGATTCCCGTGGAGCCGCTGGTGGAGGTTGACCACGACGGTCCAGCCGACTGGGACGAAGACGAGGTTCGCCGCCAACGGGCCAGCGAGGCCGAGGAGATCATCGCCAGCGAGCAGCCTGGCCAGGTTCTGGGGGATGAGGATGCTGAAGGAGCGGGCCAGCCGCAGACATTCTCGACCGGTGAGGGTCCGCAGGCTGTGGTGCTCAAGATTCGCCGCCGAAAATTCCAGCGCACACCGCAAAAGGGCGAGGTGGTGATTACACGGCGCCTGTTCCGAACCGGCGAGAGCGAGTATCTGCTGAACGGAAAGCTCTGCCGGCTGCGGGATATTCAGGACATCTTCATGGGCACCGGCCTGGGGCCGGAGAGCTACGCGATCATCGGGCAGGAGCGGATTGGACAGTTGCTCAGCTCGAAGCCGCACGACCGGCGGGCGATCATCGAGGAGGCAGCGGGCATTACACGCTTCAAAAACAAGAAGCGGCTGGCCGAGCTGCGCCTTGAGAGTGCCAAACAAAATCTTGCGCGCGTGGACGACATCTTTGAAGAAGTGACTCGGCAAATGAACAGCCTGAAGCGGCAGGCGACCAAGGCTGAGCGCTTTGCATCTGTACGCGGCGAGCTGCGCCAGCGGTTGCTGGTGGTGCTGGCCAGCCGCATGGCGCTGATGGATGCCGATCAGGTTAAGTTTCAACAGGAAATCGCCGCCCTGACCGAGCGGATCAACGCTTCGGCGGCGGGGATTGATGAGGTTGAGGCAAGCCAGCACTCGCTTACCGAGCGCGGCTACGAGCTCGATCACGAGGGCCAGGAGGCGCAAAACCAGGCCAATGCGGCAGCGGTCGAGCTGGAACGTGCCGCCGCTCGGGACCGCTCCAACACGGAACGCGTGAGCGAACTCGAAGTGCGCATCGCGGCAGCCGGAGCCGAGTTGGAGCAGACGCGGTTGCAGTTGACCGGAATCGCCGAGGAGCGCGGGCAGCAGCATAGCTTTCTTGAGACAGCCGCCGGTGAGGCCAAGGCCTTTCGCCAGCGGGTCGAAGCGCGCCAGCAAGAGGCGCGCACAGCGGCTGAGGAAGTCTTCACGGCAGAGCGCGAGTTGGAGACGAACCGGCGCCACGCCATGCACCTGCTGACGCTGGCCGGCAACGCTCGCAACCATACGATGCAGAGCGAGGAGAGTCTTGCCGCACTGGAGCGCGAAGCGGAGCGGCTCGATGCCGAGATGGGCCAGGCGCGCAATGAGCTGGAGAATCTGGGCGCACGGAGCGGCGAGGCCCGGCAGGGCTTCGAGTCCGCGGCTGAGGCGCTGAAGCGGCTGGAAGGCGAGATTTCATCCCTTCGTGAGGCTCTGCAAGCGCGCCGCGCGGAGGAGAATGCCCTGCGCGCACGAGCCAACCAACTGCGCGGCGACCATGCAACGGTTGCCGGACGCCGCGACTCGCTGCAATCGCTGATTCGCAATCACAGCTATTCAACCGATACGGTGCGGCGGCTGCTGAAGCCGGGCGCGCTGGGGCAAGGCATGGCTCCAGTGGGGACGCTGGCCGATTTCATCGAGGTGAGCGGCGAGCATGAGGGCGTGGTGGACGAGTTCCTGCGCGAGGAGCTGAACTATGTCGTCGTGAAGAGCTGGATCGCCGCTGAGCAAGGCGTGCAACTGCTCAAGTCCGGCGTCGATGGACGAGCGACATTCCTGATTCATTCGGCGGAGCAATGCGCGCTTTTCGAGGAGATCAAAGAGACTATCAGCGGCCCTGGCGTCACTCCGCTGAAGGATGCCATTCGCGTGCTGAACGGCTTTGGACACTCGCTGGAGACGATACTTCCCAAACTCGGGAATGGCTACTTGGTGGATGATCCCGGCGAGGCGCTGCGCCTGGCGGGACATCATCCGCACGCTTATTTTTTGACGCCGGAGGGTGAGTGTTTCCACAATGCAACCGTGACCGGCGGCAAGCCGGCCAGCGAAGGCCCGCTTGCGCTCAAGCGTGAGTTGCGCGAGGCTGAGGGCCGTCTGGCCAAAATGGAGGCGGGTTTAGCAAAAGCCGAATCGGAGGCGGCGACACTCGTTCAGCTCATCGAGGAGTTGGCCGCACAGCTGGAGACGCGCAGCGAGGAACGCCACCTGGCGGAGCGCGACACCGCCGATCAGGGCGCAGCGCTGAAACAGATCGAATCGGAGACGCAGCGCGTCGAGCGGCGGCTGCAAGAGTGGATCGTGCAGGCCGCACGCAACAAGGACGCGCGCGAGGCAAAGAAGACCGGTATCGACGAAAAGCGTCAGGAACTGCTTAGTCTGGAGGTGGAACACCGCACGGCCGAGGCCGCCCTCGATGAGTTGCAGGCCAGGCTGGCGTTGCTGCGGCAGGCGCGCGAGGCCTTGCAACAGGAGGCGGCTGAGGTGACAGCGGAGCTGGCCGGCCTGGAGGAACGCAGACGCGGCGCCGAGGCGGCCTTCCAGCGCATCGACCGGCTTCACTCCGACCTGGAGCGCCGTGTGCAATCGATCGAGCAGCAGCGGAGCGCGGCCACCGTGGAACGCGAACAGCGCGTGAGAGAGAGCGCGGAGCTTGCCCAGCGCGAGCAGGAATTGACGGCAATGCGCGCCGAGGCTCTGGCCAAGGCCCAGAAGCTGGCCGCCGAGGCGCAGTCGCTCCGCCAGCAACTGGCCGCAATGGAGACACAGCTCAAAAGCGGACGGGCCGCTCTGGATCAGTTGCGCGAAGACCGCTCGATCCGGTCGAGCGAAGTGGCCAAGCTGCGTTCGGATCTCGAACACCTGGAGGCAAGCTGTCTGGCGGAGGTCAACCTTGAAGCCGCCGCACTGCGCGCCGATGCACAAATTGCGCACATGGAAGGCGAAGAGCTGGCCGCCGAAGAGGAGACCTGCCGCGAGCTGCGCCAGCGAATCGAACTAATGGGTCCGGTGAATATGATGGCCCTCGATGAGTACAAGGAGACCGCCGGGCGCCACGGCTTCCTGGAAACGCAGCGCAAGGACCTGATGGAGTCGATCGAGAACACGCAAGACACCATCAAAGAGATCGATCAGATTTCACGCACCAAATTCGATGAGGCATTTGCCCGCATCAACGAAAACTTCGCACAGGTCTTCGCGCGGCTCTTTCAGGGCGGACAGGCCTTCCTGCGCCTCACCGACGTTGAGAACCAGGCCGAAAGCGGGTTGGAGATCGTAGCCTCGCCGCCGGGCAAGAAGCTGCAGAACGTGCTTCTGCTCTCGGGCGGCGAAAAGTCGCTGACCGCACTGGCGCTGCTGGTGGGCATCTTCCAGTTCCAACCCAGCCCATTCTGCGCGCTCGACGAAGTGGACGCGGCGCTCGACGAGACCAATGTCGGCCGCTTGGCAGACCTGCTCCATTCGCTCAGCAAGGAGACGCAATTCCTGATTGTCACTCACTCCAAGCGGATGATGCAGACGGGCGACATGATCTACGGCGTCACCATGCAGGAACCCGGCGTCTCCAAGGTGGTGAGTGTGCGCCTGGGCGCCCGCGAGCAGCGGCGGGCCACCGCATAGACAGACATTGCTAAGTGCCCTCGTTGCGCTACAGCATCTCTTGAAGATCGTTGGGGGTGGTACATACTGTAATAAAGTTCAAAAGTGTTTCCGAAAATGCCGTAACATGATGCAAGTGAACATTGCCATGTCCAGCCAACGCCCAGCAAAAACCTCTGAGCGCATTGCCGCGCATCTCCGCATCATGAGGCTCGATCACAGCATCAAGCAGCTCTTTATTGTTCCCGGAATTGTTTTGGCAATCTCATTATCCGGAACGGGCCTCTCATCGCGGCTGTTGATTCGCGTTTTGATTGGCTTGGTGGCGTCAACCCTCATTGCCTGCAGTAACTATGTGATCAATGAGATTCTGGACGCGCCATTCGATCAGCTTCATCCCACCAAAAAAAATCGGCCCGCGGCCAGCGGACTGGTTCATCGAGGATGGGGCTATGCTCAATGGATCGCGATGATGATCGCCGGACTGGCGCTATCCAGTTTGCTGGGCAAGGGATTTCTGATAAGTGCCGCAGCTCTCTGGGTCATGGGGTGCGTCTATAACATCCCTCCCATCCGGAGCAAGGAGATTGCCTACATTGATGTTCTGACCGAGTCGATCAATAATCCACTGCGGTTTTGTCTTGGCTGGTATTCGGTGATTACGGTGATGCTTCCGCCGGCGTCGCTGCTGATCTCTTACTGGATGCTGGGCTGCTATTTCATGAGCCTCAAGCGCTTCTCAGAATACCGTCAGATCGCCAACCCGGCAGTCGCGGCCAGCTATCGCAGTTCCTTCGCGCACTATAGCGAAGAATCTCTGCTCAACTCCGCCACCTTCTATGCCGCAGCCTGCATGTTGTTCTTTGGCGCCTTCATGATGCGCTATCGCATTGAACTGATCCTTTCGTTCCCTGTCGTCGCATGGCTCATGGCGGCATATTTCAGCCTCTCCTTCCGGCACGAAAGCGCTGTCCAGAATCCGGAACGACTTTATCGCGAGCCACAGCTTATGATCCCTCTTACGATCTGCGTGGCGCTCATTGTGCTCTTGCTCTTTGTAAACCTCCCCTGGATAGGAACCATGTTTCCACGATCGACTCCATGATCGGCCTGCGAGAGAAGAAGGATCTATGACTCAACCGGTTGAACGCGCTTCTCGCCCGTCGCTGACTCTTGTTATTCCCTGCCGCAACGAAGAGCAGGTGCTGCCCCAGACCGCAACCCGGCTTGTAACATTGCTTGGAGAGCTGACTCAGCAGACGTTGATTGCTGAGCCTTACATCTTCTTTGTCGATGATGGATCGACTGACAATACATGGAGCGTCATTGAGCGTCTCGCAAGTGAACACGCTTGCATCCACGGTCTGAAGCTCTCGCGGAATTTCGGTCAGCAGAGCGCAATCCTGGCCGGACTGCTCTCGACGCCCGGCGAAGTGTTGATCAGCATCGACGCCGACCTGCAGGACGATATCGATGTCATCAAGGAGATGGTGCGCGCCTATGTCCATGGCGCCGAAGTCGTCTACGGCATCCGTCGCAATCGCAGGACGGACAGTTTATTCAAGCGCACGACGGCCGAAGGATTCTACCGTCTGCTTCAGGCCATGGGCGTAGAACTGATGTTCAATCACGCCGATTTCCGTTTAATGAGCCGGCGAGTAGTGGAAGAACTGCGCAGTTGCAAAGAAAGCAACCTGCTGCTCAGAGGCCTCGTCCCGCAGCTTGGCTTCCCTTCCTCGATTGTCTATTACGATCGGCAGGGGCGTTCCGCAGGCGAAACCAAGTACACCCTTTCGAAGATGGTCTCGATGGCTGTGAACGGCATTACATCCTTCACCGAGATACCCTTAAAGATCATTACTCTTCTCGGTATGTTCGTTTCCCTGCTGAGCTTTGGTCTTGCCGCGTGGGCATTGATCGCCAAAATGCTCAACCTGGCCGCCGTGCCCGGCTGGGCTTCAATCGTGATTCCTCTCTATATGCTGGGGGG
>JBEKOA010000024.1:0-41369 GCA_049522255.1 Occallatibacter sp. | reverse complement strand
GCGGAAAGCTGTTCTATCGATTGGCCCAACAAGCCGTGCAGGTAGGCCCAGTCCCGTTTGCAACCTTAATCAAACCACAACCCGTTGTGTCCGGTGGCGTCAAGTAAATACCCCTATAAAAGTATATGCCGCCGCTGGGAAGGGAGATCGGGTACAAGAGGAAGTAGTTATAAGGGAAGCTGTCGGCAATTGCAGGGTTGGTCCATGTAAATGTTGGATTCAGATCTGTACCCACGCCCGCTGGCGATGGATTGGCGCCAAAGTTGCCGACAACGCCGGTCACCTTTTCGGTCAGGGTCTGCTGGCTGCCATCGCTGTAGGTGAGAAGAAGCGAATAGGAATCGCCAATGCTTGGCGTGTTAAAGAGATTGATGGTCGAGTCGAACGAATACCCGGGATTTTCAAAGCTCCGGGGAATGTCCTGAACGGTGATCGCGTTGGGCCCTGATTTGAGTTCCGCGGCGATCAGGTGTTTGGTCCCGTCAATGGCCTGGAATTGGATCGAGTATTGTTGCGTTGAGCTTGAAGAGCCACTGACTGTCTGAGCGTTATTCGTCGTCCAAGTCACGTAGCTCTCACCGCCGTTCACCAGCGTCATATTCTGGGTTGCTGGGATGTCCGTCACGGTCAGCGCGGGAAGATTGGAAGCTGTTTCCATGTCCCCATTCAGTTCAACACTGTTCTTGTTCTGGTCAACGAACGCAGAGTAATCATAGATTCCCGCGGGAAGCTGGATGCTATAGCTCTGCGGACTGACCGGATTCGGAATGCACGTGTAGTAATAGGCTGACGTGGCCTGGTTCTGAAAGCTGATATACAACGGGCCGGTGGCCGTGTCGGGGAGGGTGACAGCGCCGGAGACCGCTACAGCGCCAGCAATCGAGGGCTGGCCAGGGGTGACGGGGCCAACCGCCGGAGACCAAGAGCTGGTCGCGCTGCCCGCCAAGCCTTGATAGCGGAAGTAGTAAGATTTGGCGTCTGAAAGACCGTTCAAAAACCATGTATTCGTTCCTTGGCCGACGGTCGCCGGGTAGATCTGACTCCCGATCACGGTGGCGCAGGCGGAATCGGCGCACCATTGAACCTTGTAGGACGTGGCCACTTCCGCAGTGAGACCCAAGTCGTTAGTGAAGACCGAACTCGTATCGAAGATATCAAGGAGCGACTGGGCACTTAAGACAACGCCTTGATCGAATGGCGTTGCCGTAACAGTGGGATTGAGGGCGGAATTGAAGGCGACCGGCGCGGGATCGGTCAGAGCGACGGAGACACCCGTCACGTTGCCAGCGGCGCCGATGTCGGCGGTTGCGCTACCGGCGGGATCCAATGCGTTAGGCGCGCCGTTGCCCAGGGCATCTTTCCACGCGACGATGGTGTAGTTGCCGGGCTCTACGCCATTGATGGTGAAAGACCCAGGAGCCGTAATGCTGGTGCCTTGAAGGGCTCCGCCGGCGCCCTTCGCAACCAGATAGATTGGCCCCGTCGCTGTTCCTGTATAGGCGACCGTGCCGGAGATCGAGTAACCGACGTCGGCCTTGAAGCTGACCTGCTGCGATACATTGTTACTGATGGTAACGCTCTGGGTTGCGGGCGTGAATATGGCATTGGTTCCCGCGAGCGACGGCGTAATGGTATAGGTTCCGTTGGGAACGCTTGCAAACGAGAAGTTTCCGTTACTATCGGTAGTTGTGGACTGGACGGGATTGGTGTTGATAGAGACCGTAACCGGGGGCTCGGAGTTCGAAGAGTTAGAGGAGCTGGCGGCGCTCTCAATCAAGTCGGTGGCATGGATGGATGTCAACACCGCAGACCGGAAGATCGAAGCGTAGGAAGACGCGGCGGCGCTATGAAACAAGACAGCTTCTCGGGTGGATACCGCCGGCGCGGGGGTCGGAGTCGGGATACCGTTGTCGTACCATACGTTGCCGGTGATGCTTGGCGCATTGATGGTCAGGCTCAGTGTCACCGTCGAAGTCAAAGGTGTGGGCCTGCCAGAGTCAGTCAACTGGAAGATAAGATACGCGGGCTGCGTTGTTGCCGTGGTCGCGCCGGCAGCGGCGGAGATCACGCCGGTAGTTTCATTCAGGCTCACGCCTGTCGGCAGCGTTCCGCCGATCACCGCCCAGGCATAAGGCGCGATGCCGCCCGATCCGGCCAACTGCGCCGAGTAGGTTGCACCGGCAGTGAACGAGGGCAGCGAGGTGGTGGTGATCGTGGCAGCGGCAGGGATCGTCAGAATGATGGAGCCTGACTTGGTTTTGTCGGCCACCGAGGTCGCCGTCAAGGTCACCGACTGAGCCGAACTCGTGACGCCGGCCGGCGCGGTATAGATCGGCGAGGCAGACGTTGTGCTGGAGAGTGTTCCCGCGGAAGGCGTAGCCCAGGTCACACCGGCGTTGCTGCTGTCGTTCACTACGGCCGCGGTCAGCGTGACAGGATCGGCCGGATCCACCGTTGTGGAGGATGCTGAGGCGGAGACGCTGATGGGGGTGGTGCCGCCGGTTGATCCGCCGCCGCTTTTACCGCAACCTGAAACGCTGAAAAAAGCGAGGATTGTGATAACAAACAGGCTTACAGACACACTGGTCTTCAGACCAGAAGGGAGGGACTTTGATCTGGACATTTGGCGACCTTTAACCTCTTAGTTGATAACTGCGAGAATTACACACAACATTGAAAACCGCCAGGATTCTACACAATCAATGTAAGCGGAAGACTCCGAGATTCGCGGGGTCTACAACCCTTCTGTCTGTAATTTAGATAGTAGTTCTCGGCCTTTGCAGGGGTCCCGAAGCTTCAACTTCAAACCGGGGATCACTGAGTCCGCTTCCAATTATTCTCGAAGATCCGCTTATGTTACTCCAGCATCTGCAAATCCAGGGGAGCTTCGAGCAAGTAGTCCTTGCCGCGGAGAACCTCAAGGGCGCGCTTGAGCGCTGAGGATTTGCAGGGCTCGACGGTCATCACGAATGGCAGAGCATTCGATGGGAAGCCGGGCTTCTGTACGATGGCGCGAATATTGATGCCTTCGCTGGCCAGCGCCACGGTGATGTCGGCGATGATTCCCGGTTTGTCGTTGACCATGAAGCGGATGTAATGCGGGACCTCGAACTCGGCGCTCAACCGCTCCAGTGAAGCTGGAACCTTGACTCTCCTTGAGCCGTGCGCGAGCGCCAGCAGATCGCTGACCACAGCCACCGCCGTGGGATGGCCGCCGGCGCCGTGGCCAGAGAAGACCACATCGCCGCCATACTTGCCGCTGAAGATCACCATGTTCTCAGTTCCGCGCGACCAGGCCAGGGGCGAGTGCAAGTCCACCAGCATCGGTCCAACCGTGGCGGCGATCTTGCCCTCGGCATAGTCGGCCCGGGCAATCTGCCGGATGGTGCAGTTGAGGTCCCGCGCATAGGCGAAGTCGACGGCGGCAATCTCGGTGATGGGCTGGGGCTCGATCTCAGCAGGGTCCACCTCGGCACGCAAGGCGAGACGCATGAGAATGGCCAGCTTGGCGCGCGCGTCAAAGCCGCCCACATCCTCGGTGGGATCGGCCTCGGCGTAGCCCTTGGCCTGCGCATCAGCCAGCACCGGTGCGTATTCGGCGCCCTCCTGCATCCTGCTCAGGATGAAGTTGCAGGTGCCGTTCAGAATGCCCTCGATACGCTCGATGCGGTCGCCGGCCAGTCCCTGCTCCAGGCCCGGAATCACGGGAACTCCACCGGCCACCGCAGCGCCGTATTTCAGGTGCCCGCCAGAGGACGCAGCCAGCCGTTCCAACTCCGCACCGTGAGCGGCGATCAGCTTCTTGTTGGCTGTGACAACACTTTTGCCGGCACCGAGCGCGCGCCGCACCCAGCCGCCGGCCGGTTCGAGCCCGCCGGCCAGTTCTACAACCACATCCACATCGTCGCACGCCAGCAGAGCATCCGCATCATCGGTCCAGATCACATTTGAAGGGACCCATTCGACACGCCTGCGCGCCAGGCTGCGGGCATAGACGTGGGTGAGTTCGAGGCCCTCGGGACGGGAATCGACCAGAATCCGCGCCACGGAACTGGACACCGTCCCAAAACCGAAGAGTGCGATGCGCAAGGGGCGCTGCGAGCGGGTGTTTGAGGCCGAAAACTCTTGAGGATGAGCGGATACGTTCGATTCGGACACGGTTGTTTCCTCTTGAACCTGGATAGAACTGCGTAACTATCGATGATACCTGACCGTGGAACACCAAGCTTGTAAGGGCATGAGAGGACCGACGAGCGAGTCCGTTTCGAACATGGTTACGCTCTATTACTTTAGTACCGTGCAATTCGATACATTTTCTATTGAACGGCCTCAACTTCTTGCGCTAGTCTCTTGGCATTCTGGTTCGTCGTGCCGATTCCCCCTCCCGCTGAGGCCGACTCCATTCCTTACAAACCGCATTTCCACGAGACGCCGACGATGGTTCCTTGTGGAGTCACAGAGAGGTGTCCGGGAAAGCCAAACACAAAATCAGGAGAACCCATGATCCCCACATTGGTCTCGCCTATTCGTGGCAAGGCGCTGATGGCCCTTGCTCTGTTCGTCGTGCCGGTTTGCGCCGTTGCACAGACGACCTTCACCCCCCCGGCAGTAGCTTCCGTCCCCAACCCTTGTCCCCGATTCACCGCTGGCAGCACGGTTGCGAATCCCGTGGCTCTGTACAGCTCGCACGGAATCCTCGCCGTCAACTTCTCTTATCAATCGAGAATGGACGACGCAGGCCGGACCCTGTATTGCTTCATGACGCCCAGCGGCCTTGAAAACCCTACTCTGCACGTGCTGCCCGGCGATCATCTGGTCATCACAATCACCAACAATACGTCGGCGGGCATGAATCCGATGGAGCTGAATCCACCCAATTGCGGCTCCGCGGTGATGGACTCCTCTTCGGTGAATATTCACTACCACGGAACGAATACATCTCCCACCTGCGGTCAAGATGAAGTGATCAAGACCGTCATCAACACCGGCCAGACCTTCCAGTACAACGTGGCCTTCCCTTCGAATGAGCCTCCTGGGCTTTACTGGTACCACCCGCACATCCACGGCATCGCTGAACCGGCTGTGCTGGGTGGCGCATCCGGCGCCATCGTGGTGGATGGGATCCAGAATGTGCAACCGGCCGTGAGGGGACTTCCCCAACAAATCCTGGTGCTTCGCGACCAGCCGCAGGTTCAGGGTCTGGGCGAGGGGTCGGGCGGATGCCTCAACGGCGTTCCCTTCCAGGACATCACCGTCAACAACGTACCGATCGATTCAAACCAGGTGGCACCGGGCGATGTGGTCACCTTCACGCCCGCCGTGCTCAGCGTAAGTCCTGGACAACAACAGTTCTGGCGCGTGACCAACTCCTCGGCAGACACGATCATGGACCTGCAAGTGCAATACAACGGAGTGGCCCAGACGATGGAACTGGTGGCGATTGACGGGGTTCCGGTGAACTCTCAGGACGGCACAACAACGCCCAGCCTGATTCCGATCACTCACTTCAGGCTACCGCCGGCAGCGCGTTTCGAGTTCATCGTGACCACGCCTGCTAAAGGCGTCAGGGCGCAGTTTGTTACCACTGCCATCGCCACCGGCGCGAACGGCGATTGCGATCCCGCCCGGCCCATCTTCAACATCGTCACGAACGGAAATAGCCCAAGCAACGATGCGACTGCGGATGTTGCGCCCTCGTCGATCAGCGCGGCGGCGGTGCAGCGATTCGCGGGCCTCGCCGCGGCACCCATCGCGCAGACACGCCTGTTGTACTTCTCTGAGAACTCAAACCAAACCCAGTTTTATATGACGGTCTTCCCGCAGACGCCGGCGCCGTTCGACCCCAACGCACCACCGGCAATAACAGCCACCCAAGGAACTGTGGAGCAGTGGACGGTGCAGAACCGGGCACAGGAGAACCACGAATTCCACCTCCATCAGGTCCACTTCCTGGTTCAGTCGCAAAACAACTTCGCCATCAACGGCCAGCCACAGTCTCCAGCTGACACCGGCCAGTATCTGGATATGATCGAGGTGCCTGGCTGGGACGGAAACCCCGCACATCCCTACCCCAGTGTTACGCTGCTGGTTGACTTCCGTGGGCCTGACATTGGGAGCTTCGTCTTCCACTGCCACATCCTCAACCACGAAGACCTGGGCATGATGAACATCATCCAGGTTGTGCCCGCCCCGGCAGCGCAGAACATTCCCATCTCCACGCCTGCGATTGCCGCGTCTCCGGAAGCGGTCAAATCGCCCGTTTCAAATACCAGGTCAATGGCGATGCCGGCGATGGCGTCGTCAAGACCCGGCGGAGGAAATTGAAGTCAAGCGAACCTCTTGCCGCTGATCGAAAGGCACATGAATTGTGATCGGATGAAAAGTATCGTCAGCGTCAAATGATTCGTTTCGCTGAATGTCAAGGCGATCAAGGAACAATGCTGCTCGAATTGTCCGGGGAGGGTAGAACCGGGCATCTTCCCTGATCGCCTTGAACAGAATCCGCCTGGTATCGAAGACCAGTGTTTTTCCGTTGCGAAGAAATGGATAAACATTGAAGAAGTCAATGCAATCTGACCCTGACTCGGAGTTCAATGCAAGGTTTTGTCTGGGATTGCAGATTTTTCTTGAGCCGGAATATCATGAGAATCCATGGCGACTACCGTTGAGAAACTGAACCTCAGGGATCAGCAGAAGATCCTCGTCTTGAATGCGCCCGCGAGTTTCGATGCCGAGCTCGCCAGGCTGCCCGCTTTAACCATTCACCGGAACATTGAATCGGTTGCGGAGATTCGCTTCTCAATTGCGTTTGTCACGCGACAAAGGGAGGTGGATGCGCTTGTCCCCGCGGTCACCGCACGCGCCAAGGGTGATGCGACGGTTTGGTTTGCGTATCCCAAGGGCACGTCGAAGAAATTGAAGTGCGACTTCAACCGCGACACCGGTTGGGATGCACTGAAGGCCGCGGGATTCGACACTGTGCGCGCAGTGGCCATCGATGAGGATTGGACCGGACTGCGCTTCCGGCGGGTTGAGTACATCAAGAGACGCTAGCTCTTCGCTGCGCGCCAACGAAAGCTTTGTTCAGTCCCGCCCTCGAAATACCTGGGCAGCGAAGAGCGACGTCCTATTGAACTTCAAAGAGCCCAGGCAGCATCTCTCCTGCGTTGCCTTCTACGATGTGGGTGAAGGCCTCGGCATTCAGAGGCAGCTCGGGCCCGACGTAGACAGTGCGCCCGCCATGCTCGCGCGCCCAATGAACAAAGTTGGCCGCCGGATAAACCGAGCCGGAGGTGCCGACCACCAGCATCAGCGTCGCATTTCCGATCTCTCGTTGGATGCGCCCCATCTCCAGCGGTATTTCGCCGAAGAAGACGATGTGGGGACGCAGGCGCGCGCCGCAGGGGCAATGACCTACCTCAGCCAGGCTGCGATAGATGGCACGATCCTCGACCGGCGCCAGGCCGCAATCGGCTTCACAGTGGGCCTTGGCCAGTTCGCCGTGCATATGCACCAAGCGCCTGGAGCCGGCCCGCTCATGCAGGTCGTCGACATTTTGCGTGCAGAGAAAGAAGCGGTCGCCCAATTGCGCCTCCAGCTTGGCAATGGCGATGTGCCCCGGATTCGGTTCAGCCAGTTCTCCCGCCGCGCGGCGGCCGGAGTAGAACTCCCAAACCTGCCAGGGATCGCGTGCCCAGGCCTCGGGTATACACACATCTTCGATGCGATGGCCGGCCCACAGACCGTCGGAACCGCGAAAGGTCGGCAGCCCACTCTCAGCGCTGATGCCCGCGCCGGTGAGCACGCAGACGTGGTCCTCGGGGGTGATGGAAATTGTCGCCATGGGGTTCCTTCCTGGTCAGCGGGCTTCTTTTCCCTAGTCCCTTTTCCCGGATCCCTGCCTCTTCACGGCTCGAGCAGAATCTTGCCTGTCGTCTTGCGGGCTTCGAGGTCGGTCTGCGCCTGGGCGGCCTCGGCCAGCGGATACATGTGCTCGGTGCGTAATTTGAGTTCACCGCTGGCAGCCCAGCCGAGCACATCGCCGGCACGCCAGTCCAACTCCGGCCGCGTGGCGATGTGATGCCACAGGGTCGGGCGGGTGATGAAGAGCGAGCCCTTGCCGCTGAGCTGAATCAGATCGAAGGGCGGCACAGGGCCGCTCGATGCGCCAAACAGGGCAAGCAGTCCGCGAGGACGAAGGCAGTTCAGGCTGCCTTCGAACGTGGTCTTTCCCACCGAGTCGTAGACCACGTCCACACCCTTGCCGCCGGTGAGCCGCTTGACCTCCGCCTCGAAGTCCTGTTTGGTGTAGAGAATCACATCGGAGGCGCCGGCCTCGCGCGAAAGCTCTGCCTTGGCCTCTGTCGAAACAGTGGCAATGACCCGCGCTCCCAGCCGCACGGCCATCTGCGTGAGCAACAGTCCCACACCGCCCGCTCCAGCGTGAATCAGCGCCGTATCGCCCGCCTTCAGCGGATGGGTGGAATAAGCCAGGTAATGCGCCGTCATGCCTTGGAGCATGGCCGCCGCAGCCTGCTCCGGCGAAACCTTGGATGGAACCTTCACCAATTGCGCCGCGGGAACCAGGGCATACTCGGCATAGCTGCCCAGCACCGCGACCGAGGCTACTGCATCGCCTTCGGCAAATCCGGTGACGCCCGGACCCAGCTTCTCTACTGTGCCGGCCGCCTCGCTGCCGGGAATGAGCGGCAGCGCCGCCTTGTAGAGGCCTTTGCGGAAATAGATCTCGATGAAATTGACGCCGATAGCTTCAACGCGGATCAACACCTGCCCCTGCCCCGGTTGGGGGATGGGCAACTCGACCAGCTTCAGAACCTCTGGCCCGCCGGTCTCGTGAATCTCAATGGCTTTCATCTCACGGCAAGGATGCACTATGAGGGGGCGTGGGCGCAAGGAAAGCCGCTATCCTGTCAACTTGGCGCTGGCCAGGCGGTTGAGGCTGATACCCTGCTCAGCCGCCTCCAGAGCGAGCGCGCGATGCACGTGGGGAGGAATGCGAACCCGAAACTCGCCACTGTACCTCTTTTCAGCGAGCGGAACGGGAGGAACTTCGCCGTTCGCGATCATGTCGGCGACCGACTCGGCGACAACCTTGCGGATGCCAGCCAGCGCAGATGGGGGGGATGAGGCCAGCCAACTCATCGAGGGAAACTCCGCGCAGAGGGCGAGGTATTCTTCGTCCTCCGGCGACCAGGTAACACGATAAGTGTAGTGATCAAGGCTCTTGTGGCTCATTGCGGCACCTCCGTTGTTTCTCTTCAGTCAATCCTGTCTCTCTTCGAGTCTCTCCAGGGCCAACAAAACCTGCCGAACCTGATACGGCTTTGCTTTGCCCTTTGAGTTCTGAATATTCACGCGCGGGTCGCCTGGCCAAGGTGTCTTAAAGACTGCATGACTCAATGCATTTTGACGCGGCTCACAAAAGTAAGCCTCACAGACCTTGTACAAGTCCGCAAAACGAATCGGGCCGGGCTGCTGCGCATTCTTTCGAGAATCTTAGCAATATCCGGCACGACTCTATGGTATCAATAATGGAACCACATTGCAAGAGGAGGGTCCATTGCGCTCAATGAGATCATTCGCCTTGAAAAGGGACACCAGACACCAAACCCCGCTCGGAGGTTGTCCAAGCGGGGCTGGTTTTTGCTGATCCCTATTCCCTGTTCCCTGCCCTATCTCTCCGGCAAAGTGCTAGGCTCTTTGGGCGCGCGCAGACGCACCATGCGGTCGATGGTGTAGGGCGTGGGATGCTGGCTGGTGAAGTAGTGGCGCACCTGCAATTCACCCAGCAAGCCGATAGCCAGCAGCTGAATTCCGGAGACGATCAAGACGCCGCCCACCACAAATAACGGCCCGTGAACATCCATAACATTTTGATGGGGGTGGAGAACCTTGAGGACCAGCATCGAGGCTCCGATAGCGCTGCCCGCCAGGATGCCCAACGCTCCGAAGACGCCAAAGAAGTGCAGCGGACGGCTCATGTACTTGATGAGGAAGCGAATGGTCAACAAGTCAAAGAAGACGCGAAAGGTGCGCCCAATGCCATAGTGGCTCTTGCCCCGCTCGCGGTGCACGTTCTTGATGGGAATCTCACAGATCGTCGCGCCGTACCAAGCGGCCAGCGCGGGAATGAAGCGGTGCATCTCGCCATAGAGCGGAATATTCGTAATGACTTCGCGGCGATAGGCTTTAAATGTAGTCCCGAAGTCGTGAATGTCAACGCCGGACAGCTTGGCCATCAGCCAGTTGGCGCAGCGCGACGGGATGCGGCGCATCACAAAATTATCGATCCGCTCTTTGCGCCAACCCGAGACCACATCGTAGCCTTCGTCGAGCTTTTCGATGAAGTTGGGAATCTCGGCGGGGTCATGCTGCAGATCGCCGTCCATGGCCAGGATGAACTCGCCCGAGGCGTGGTCGAAGCCCGCGGCCAGGGCGGAGGTCTGTCCGAAGTTGCGGCGCAGCTTGATGATCAGCACGCGGCTATCGACGGCGGCAATCTCTTCCATCAGCCGGTAGGTGCGGTCGTTGGAGCCGTCGTCCACCAGCACCAGCTCATAACTATCGCCCACCTGCTCCATCACCTGCTTGAGGCGCGCGTATAAAACTGTGACATTCTCCTCTTCGTTGTGAAAAGGAACGACAATTGAATACTTCGGCATTTAGATAGTATAGACGTGAACAAAGTGAAAACGAAGCGAAAGCCCTGGATTGGAAGTAACTATCCGAAGACCGGTTACCGGTCCAACTCATCGAGCATGGCCTGCATCTCGCTGGCGGCGTGACGGTTGCCGCTCCGCGCGGCGCTCTCAATGCCGGACTTGAGCCGCGCGACGGCCTCCGGTGTGCGGCCCGCCGTGGCCAGCGTTTGCGCGGCCATGAAATATCCAGCCGTGTAGCCGGGATCGTTGGCCAACAGTGTGTCGAACTGCCCGAGCGCCTCATCCGTATCGCCGCTGCCGGCAAGCTCCATCGCCAACCCGTAGCGCGCGAAGCTGTTGTTCGGGTCCAGTTCCAGAATCTCTTTCAACCCTGCAATTTTGTCCATTTTGCTCGATTGGGCCGAGTCTTGTTCAGCTCCGGCGCCATTTTGATTTGCGTAATTGGCGGCGATTGCCGACACTGGAAGTGTGCACCGCTTCAGACCGGCAGCCGCCTGCTTCATTCTATCCGGCGGCGGGTGAGGTTGAACGGCGCGAGTGGAAATGGAGCCGACCCGCCATGAGTACGACCGAGATCAACTCCCGAGTCAATCCCGCAGCCCGCACCGTGGCCAGCACCCAGTCGGAGATGACCGAGCTTGTGCTGCCCAACGACACCAACACGCTAGGCAATCTGTTGGGCGGGCGGCTGATGCACTTCATCGATATGACCGGCGCCATGGCCGCCTACCGGCACGCGCGCACCTACATCGTGACCGCGGCCATGGATCACATCGACTTCATCCAGCCTGTGCATCTGGGCAATCTGGTCACGCTCAAGTCCAGCGTCAACCGCGCGTTCAACACATCGATGGAGGTCGGCGTGAAGGTCTGGGCCGAAGACACGCAGACCGGCAAGGTCTCGCACGTGGCCAGCGCCTTTCTTATCTTTGTCGCCATCGACCGGGAGGGCCACCGCGTGCGCGTACCCGAGGTGATTCCGGAGACGGCCGCGGAGAAGCGCCACTACGCCGATGCGCTGCTTCGACGCAAGCACCGCGAGGCCGAGGCCGCCCGCCGCAAGCAGGAAAAGGCAGCTCATGCAAACTCCGAAAGCTCAGAACCAAAATCGAAGTAAACCCATCTAACACGCAAACGGTTTTCCTAAAGGAGCAATCGAAAATAATGGGTCATTCACCTGCCATGCCAGCGCCCGTAGCTTTACCCGGAGTATCGAAGATCGTCGCCATCGGTTCCGGCAAGGGCGGTGTGGGCAAAACCACGGTCGCCGTCAACCTGGCCATTGCACTCTCGCGGCTCGGGCAGCGCGTCGGCCTGATCGACGCCGACATCTACGGCCCCAACGTTCCGCTGATGATGGGCTCGGCGCAGCAGCCCAAGATCGGCGAGGGCAATACGATCCAGCCCAATCTGACCCACGGCGTCAAGACCATCTCCATCGGCTACATCTCTCCCGGCGACAAACCGCTGGTGATGCGCGGACCGATGCTGCACCAGATCATCCGCCAGTTCCTGCAACAAGTGGACTGGGGCGAGCTCGATTACCTGGTCGTCGATCTGCCTCCGGGCACCGGGGACGTGGTGATCTCGCTGGTGCAGACTGTGCCGCTGACCGGCGCCGTCGTCGTTTCGACGCCGAGCGACGTCAGCCTTCAGGACGCGCGCAAGGCACTGGAGATGTTAGCGCAGGTCAACGTCGAGGTGCTTGGCATCGTCGAGAATATGAGCCATTTCACCTGCCCGCACTGCTCAAAGGAAATTGACATTTTCTCCCGAGGCGGAGCCGAGCGCACGGCACGGCGGTTTAACGTGCCCTTTCTCGGATCGATTGAGTTGGTGCCGGCCATCCGCGAAGGCGGCGACCGCGGTCTGCCCGTTGCGCTGGCCGGCCCCAAGAGCCCGCAGGCTGCCGAGTTCTATGCCGTGGCGGAAAGAGTGATGGAGCGCGCCGAAGCCGCTGCCGCCGCCGCAACCGACGTGATCGAAATCCGCTAACCACCTGCGGTGGGGCCAGACGCTCGCTCTTCGCTCACAAAAGGTCAGTGGTATCCTAGGTCCCCAAATGCGAGGGACCTGGGCCACCCGTCGCCTTGGGCCACCTGCGGTGAGGCAGCTGCCTTCGGCACGGCCGCGCCAGGAGAAGGGCGCGGCTCTAACCGCTGTCTGGCAAAGAAAGAATTCGCCGTCACATGTGCGCGATCAGCTTTTGAGCGACGGCCTTGGCTAGCGCTATCCTCTCTGCCGGCGATTTGCCAAGGTACATTGAGATGACGACCACGTCTCCCTTGGCCTTCACAGCCAGGTTGGTCGCGTAGAAGATGGCGTCGGAGCCGATGCCGGGCACCTCTTGCGTGTCCTTGAACTCCTTGCGGGCGTTGGCGGCATAATCGCCAAAGCGGTAACCGTCGCCAGAGTGGATGATGATGCTGAACGATTTGAATGCGTGGCCGAAGCGGCAGGGATCGGTGGGGCTGCGATGCAGTTCTACTCCGACAGCGGCGGAAACTTCGGCCTCGGTGAGCCGGTTGCAGACCTCCTGGGCATACGCCGCCGCACTCGAAAGCGGTAGCGCAAGAACAATAGCGCCTAAGAACAAACTGGAGATTTTCATGCTCGGCAGTTTATGCCGGCAGTGTTACCGGTTTGTAAATTAAATGCACGCTTTCAAGAAGCGAAACCGGAGTGACCCCGAATCGAAAGAAAAGCGGGGCAAGCGCCCCGCTTCTTTGTTTCTAAGCGCTGCGACCTACCGCCAGTGCCCTTCGACAAGCACCCATTCACCATGACGGTGAACCCACTTGTGGGCGACCCAGTGCGCACCCGGATGGGGCGGACGATCCCAGCGGCCTGGGACCCAGACGTACCGCTCGCCGTCCCAGCGGTGATAGCCGTCGATCCACACGAATCCGCGATCAGGAGGATCGCCGCGGCGTTCGACGATAGGAGCCGGCGGACCGATGCGAATCACAACCTGCGCAAACGATGCCGCAGGGCAGAGAGTGAGAGCGAACAACAGCGCAAGCGCAATTTTCTTCATAACTGAAATCCTCCAGGGCTTCTGTCTTTCCGGGCTTTGATTAGCTTTCCGGATTGTTGAATCTTTCAACGTCGCGCGGCGGAAATAGTTGCGCGGAAAGTGCGAGCCGCACCCGTTGTCCTTTTTACTCCTGGTGGTTTTGGTTTCGCTGTTCCGAATTGCTCAATCGATGCCCCAATTGCCCTTCCGGCCAACCCTTTCGCCGACGGTTATGATGGACGCATGAAGCGTGTTTTGTTGTCTTGGAGCAGCGGCAAGGATAGCGCGTGGGCGCTCCACGTTCTGCGTAAGCAACTCAACATGGAAGTGGTTGGGTTGCTGACGACTCTGAATTCCGAGTTTCAACGTGTAGCCATGCATGGCACCCGTCTTTCCGTGCTCGAAGCCCAGGCCGAGGCCACTCGGTTGCCGTTGTGGATTGTGCCGCTGCCCTGGCCCTGCTCAAACGAAACCTATGAGCAGCGCATGAGCGAGGTCTGCAATCGGGCAATCCGCGAAAAGGTCGACGCCATCGCCTTCGGAGATCTTTTTTTGCCCGATGTTCGCGCCTATCGCGAGAACCAATTGAAGCCGACGGGACTGGAGCCGCTGTTTCCCTTGTGGGAATTGCCAACCGCCGAATTGGCCCGCGAGATGATTGCCGGCGGTCTGCGCGCCAAGTTGACCTGCGTGGACACGAAGCAGCTTTCACCAGAGTTCTCCGGCCGCGAATTCGATGCCGCCCTGTTGAACGACCTGCCGCCGGAGATAGATCCCTGCGGAGAACGCGGCGAATTTCACACCTGCGTCTACGACGGTCCAATGTTTGCGACTCGGCTCAATCTGGAGGCTGGGGAGGTCGTGGACCGCGATGGCTTCACCTTCGCCGACTTCCGGCCAGTACCTGCTTCGATCGACAAGGATTGATGCCGGTTGAAGAGAAACTGCCTCAGGCGGCCTTTGCAGCCGCCTCAATCTCCGCCGCCAGTGCTTCGGCTGCGGTCACACACGCCGCCCGATCTACATCGAGATGCGTGACCAAACGAATCGCATCATGAGCGAAGGCGCTGGCCAAAATTCCGTGCGCCTTGAGCCGCGCCACGACATCCGCTGCGCTCAGCCCGCCTGTCAGTTTAAAGATGACGATGTTGGTCTCGACCGCATCGATGTCAATGACGACGTTGTCGGTCTTCGCCAGCGCCTCGGCCAGCATGCGAGCATTGGAGTGATCTTCATGTAGCCGCGCCGGACCCTGTTCGAGCGCAATCAGTCCTGCGGCGGCCAGCACGCCGGCCTGGCGCATTCCGCCGCCCAATGCCTTTCGAAAAAGACGCGCCCGCTCCATCTGCTCTGCCGAACCAACCAATATCGACCCAACTGGTGCGCCCAGCCCCTTCGAGAGGCAGAACATCACGGTGTCGAAGCCGCGTGTCAGCGCCTTCACATCCACGCCCAGCGCCACGGCCGCATTGAAGATGCGTGCGCCGTCGAGATGAGTGGGTAGCTTGCGTTCCTTCGCATTCGTCCAGATCTCTTCGAGTGCCGGCAGCGGGGTTACGGTACCGCCGGCAAGATTGGCCGTGTTCTCGATCTCGATTAGTCCCGTAGCAGCGCGGAAGGCTCCACGCTTATAGATCGCCGGCTCGATGTGCTGCCAAGTGAGGATGCCGCGCTCGGCCGGGACGGCGCGGACCAGGCAGCCGGAGAAGACAGCCGTTGTCGCCATCTCCCAGTCGAGGATGTGCGCGCGGGACTCGGCGATGATCTCCTGTCCCGGCTGGGTGTGGAGGCGAATGGCGATCTGGTTGCCCATGGTCCCGGTAGGGACAAAAAGAGCAGCCTCGCGACCGAATAATTTCGCGGCCCGCCGCTCAAGAAGATTGACGGTAGGGTCTTCGCCATAGACGTCGTCTCCCACCTCAGCCGCAGCCATTGCCGCGCGCATCTCAGGCGAGGGGCGGGTGACTGTGTCGGAACGAAAGTCGACGATGGATGACATTGGCTTCTTCCTTTCCGGTCGTCTCTGTCCAAACGACATAACTTTATTGTTGATGGCGAATTCGCCGAGGTGTTATTCGGACGCACTAATTCAAATCTTGTGAAGGAGAATCCTTCCAAAGCTGGCCCTCGCGCTCTTCTTGGCAGTGGTAGCATCCGCTGTACTCATTGTCGATGTTGTACCAGTCATGCGTTCCGCCAGCCTCCTCGCAATCCTTGCCCTTATCAAGAACCCAAGCGAAAGGGCGCGGCAAAAGGATACGAAGATTGGTTCGCCAACGATAAGGCTGCTTCCAATCAAACCGGCCGAAAGACACCGTGCCGTCCTTTTCACTAAGGTTATCCCACCCTGATCCCTGTTTCCTGTTCCCTGCCCTTACGGTATCTGCGCCATCGGCAATTCGAGTACCGGCGTCCGCTTGCCGTCTTTGACGGCGTAGGCCCAGAGGCCATGGAAGCTCTGACGCAAATCCGGCTGAGACTTCAGGAGCGCAGTTAGCACCGCAATCGCTTCGGTGCGCTGAGCCGCCGGGTCGGTAACTCCGGTCGATTCATAGACCACGCCCAGATCGGCATGAAGAAGCGTAGGGTCGAGGCGAACGGCGTCGATCTTCCACGAGCGCGGGCCGTCAGGAAGGGTCAACGGAAATGCGTCTGGTGAGAATTCCTTGATCAATGCCTGCTCCGAGCCGAGCTTTTCCAGATTAGGCGAGGAGATAAAATCCGCCGGCAGCAGCAGCATCCGCGCTGTTTCGTAGCTGAACCATGCGCTCCAAGGCTGACCGGCTTTGACCAGTTCGCGGGCGTGCGTCCACCACCAGACACCGTCATGGCCATCAAGAGCTCCTGGACGCACGGTCAGGCCGCCCAGCTTCCAGCCGTTGGCGGGGCCGTCCCAGGCCAGGATGAATGCCAACTGGCCGGCATTGGGCGCTCCGGCCGCGTCGGCCAGCACCACGGCGTAGCGGCCCACCGGCAGCGCCCTCATGGTCAGGGTCACGGTCAGTGCACCGCTGCCGCTGGTGCAGAAGAACTGCGTGTCGGCGGGCGCGTTGAGGTTGGTCGCATCCAGCAGGTAGAGGCTGCGCAATTCGACCTTCCCGCCCTTCATCAGCGCCCCGGCATCCTGCGCCACTCCGCTGATGCCGTCCCACTGCTGGGCTACGGCGGGCAACAGGGCGGTCTTCAAGGCAGCCAGATCCTGATCGGCGACGGCCACGGCCAGTCTGCCCCCGGCCGCGGCCAGCCCATCGCGATCCTGCGGCAGCATCTCGGCCTGCGTGGTGCAACTTGTGGCGCTCACCGGCGCAGGCGCCGCCAGCACGGCCATCAAGAAGACCGGCGCGACAATACCCTTCAAGCAGAGGCGCATCGCGTACATCCTTTCCATTTTTTCTGGCACTCTACCGGCGAGCGGAGTTTCCTGATGAGCGTCCGCGGGTCACTGTTAGTCTAGTACAGTAGAGCGGCAACGGAATGCCCCCCTCAGAGAGCTCTTTAGCGCTCTTGCCGGAAAGTTAACGCCGGAAAAAGGAACCGATTCTCATGCCCACGATCCTCGGGCTCAATTCGCAGATCTTCTCCGCGATCGTACGCCCGCGACGGTTGGCCGCGACGGTGCTTGTTGCCGCGGCTATCTCTTGGACGCAGCTGTTGCCCGCGCAGAAACCGGCCACCCCTGCCCCACCCGCCACAACCCACAAGACAGCCCACCGGCATAAACACGCTGCTGCAGCCCCGGCGCAGTCATCACCCCAGGCAGCGGCTCTTCCGACTGCGCCTCCCGCACCTGAAATGCCACTCTGGCCGGCCAACGAGAGGCCTTCGGATGCCGCGGTTACCTGGGATAGCCAGGGCTTGCGGATCAACGCGGCAAACTCCAGCCTGCAGCAGATATTGAAGGACGTGGCCACTGCAACCGGCGCGACTGTAGAAGGATTAGATGCCGACGAGCGCATCTTCGGTTTTTACGGACCCGGCAAGGCACGCGACGTGCTCTCGCAGCTCTTGCAAGGCACTGCTTATAACGTCCTCATGATTGGGGATCAGGGCGAGGGAACGCCGCGCGATATCATCCTCAGTTCGCGCCACGCGGGCGCGGCCACCGCGGTGGCGGCCAATCCCCAGTCGGCCAACGAAGATGATACCGACACCGCGGACGACCAGCCGCCAGCTCCAACTCCACCGACCCCGCGACCCGGCTT
Source organism: Occallatibacter sp. (assembly GCA_049522255.1). GTDB lineage: Bacteria > Acidobacteriota > Terriglobia > Terriglobales > Acidobacteriaceae > Telmatobacter. The sequence continues at coordinate 23,469 of JBEKOA010000024.1, read as the reverse complement.
CGGGCCCGGGGGGCAGCGCACTCCGCAGCAGCTACAGGAGTTGCAACAACGCCAGCAGCAGATGCAGCAGCAGGGTGGGCAGCAGCAACAGCAGCCGCCTGTCAATCCGCAAAACTAGAACAGGGGTCCGGGATCAGAGATCAGAGAACGGTTGCTTGCATCGCCGAGTGCAATTCTGCTGCGGAGGCTTGCATGCGGAGAAGAATAGGCCTCCCGTTCCTCATCGCATTAGCAGCCTTTTCTATCGGCTTCATGGCCTTCAATTCAGCGTATATCGAATAGGATGTCTGGCCTTATCCCCATACCAAGTCCATGGCTGAGATAGGACTCGTCTTTGCGATCGTCCCTCTTGCCCTCGCCTTCCATTGGATGCGCCGCAGAACCAAAACTGATCTCTGATCTCTGACCCCTGCTTTACAGCACGCGCGCCGCTTGCTGGCGGCCTTTCACTGGCACTCTCTGCTGCTGCGGGCGCATCAACACAAAGGCCACGCGAAGGCTTCCATAAGCCGCTAAAATGCCGAAGGCCAACGAGCCAACCGACACCGTAATCAACAACACCAAATTCAACACATCCGCCATCGCTGCTGCCTTTGCTCCATTTCCGGGGTCTGGAACGCAGTGCGTTCCCGCTCTCAGGCCGTAAAAACCCGGTCCATCGGCCGGAGAATCGCTTGCTGCGATTCTCGCAGAAAATACGCCGCGTTGACCCTTGTTTCTATTGACCAATAGAATACCTCTAGGGGATTGCGATGCGGTGATATAGCTCACAATACCCTCGAGTCCCCGGTTCCGAGTCCCGGAACCCGGACCTGGTCCCCGCTCCCAACCTATGCCCATTACTCACATCTCCGTGCGCGGGGCGCGTCAGCACAACCTGCGCGACATCAATGTGCGCATCCCGCGCAACACGCTGACGGTCGTCACGGGCCTATCGGGCTCGGGCAAGAGTTCGCTCGCCTTTGACACAATTTATGCCGAAGGCCAGCGGCGCTATGTTGAGACGCTCTCAGCCTACGCGCGGCAGTTTCTCGACCAGATCGAACGGCCCGATGTGGACTCGATCGAAGGGCTCAGCCCGGCCATCTCCATCGAGCAGAAGACGACCAGCCGCAGTCCGCGATCTACCGTGGGCACCATTACCGAGATCTACGATTACCTGCGCCTGCTTTATGCTTCAATCGGCACGCCCCATTGCCCCAACTGCGGCAGGCCCATCTCGCGCCAGACGGCGGATCAGATCGTGCAGCGAATTCTGGAGCTTGGGGCAGGCGAGCGAGTCACCGTGATGGCGCCTGTGGTTCGCGGGCGCAAGGGCGAATTCAAAGAGCTTCTCGATCAACTCGACCGGCAGGGCTTTCGCGCTCGTGTGGACGGCGAGATGATGGACCTGTCTGAGCCGGTTCCTCTCGATCGGCGCAAAAATCACACTATTGAAGCCGTCATCGACCGCATCCTGCTCAAGAATCCTCCTGCGGACGCGCCACCGCCGCCGGCCGGAAAACCCTCGATCGAAAAGCGCCTCGAAGCCGCCGTCGCCAAGGCTTTGCAACTGGCCAATGGCCTGGTGCTGGTTGTTGTCACCGGAAGCTCCGGGCCTCAGGAGCAGTTGTTTTCGAGTTCCATGGCCTGCCCCGACTGCGGCCTCGATGTGCCCAAGCTTGAGCCGCGCAGCTTCAGCTTCAACTCTACCTTCGGCGCTTGCCCGGAGTGTCACGGCCTCGGCTCGCTCTATGATTTGGATCCCGCCAAGGTCATCACCGACTGGTCGAAGCCGCTGCTCGATGGTCTCGGACCTGGTTCGACCTCGCAGTATCTGCTGCGGCTCATCAACCTCGCCGCGGTTCGCTACAAGATTGACCTCAAGACGCCGTTTGAAGAATTACCCCCACGGCAGCAGCACCTGCTGGTCTACGGCCCTCCCAAGGGCGAGGCCCCGCGCACTGGATTCCACGGGATACTGTCTTTCCTGCGCGACTCGATCGAAGAGGCTCACAGCGATTCCTATCGCGAATCCATGATGGCTTATATGTCCGCCACGCCTTGCCCGGTCTGCCGCGGCAAGCGCTTGCGTCCCGAATCGTTGGCAGTGAAGATCGGCGGCCTCTCGATTGCCGACTTCACCGCCCTGCCGCTGAACCGCGCACTATCGGCGGCTATCAACCTCACCTTCACGGCGCGCGAGTCTCTGGTTGCCGAGCGCATCCGCCGCGAGATCGCCGAGCGGCTTGAGTTCCTCTGCGCCGTCGGCCTCACTTATCTTTCTCTCGACCGCAATGCCGCAACGCTCTCGGGCGGCGAGGGCCAGCGCATCCGGCTTGCCACGCAGATCGGTTCCAAGCTGCGCGGCGTTCTCTATGTTCTCGACGAGCCCTCGATCGGCCTTCATCAGCGCGACAACAACCGGCTCATCGAGGCTCTGGAAAAGCTGCGCGACCTCGGCAATACCGTGCTAGTCGTCGAGCATGACGAAGAGACCATCCGCCACGCCGATTATGTGCTCGACCTCGGTCCCGGCGCGGGCCGTCTGGGCGGTGAGGTGGTCGCTCAAGGCACGCCCGCCGAGATCATGGCCTGCCCGCAGTCGCTCACCGGGCGCTATCTGTCTGGAGCTTCTGAGATGCTGCAACGCGCTCATCCCAGGGCACTCACCGGCAAGTGGCTCACCGTCACCGGCGCGCGCGAGCACAATCTCCAGGACATCAACATTCGCATTCCGCTGGGCGTGATGACCGTCGTGACCGGCGTCAGCGGTAGCGGCAAAAGCACACTGATTAACGACATCCTCTACCGCTCGCTGGCGCAGTCGATCTACGGTTCGCGCGAGGACCCCGGCGCGCATGAATCGCTTACCGGCGCCGAGCAGATCGACAAGGTCGTCCGCATCGATCAGTCGCCCATTGGCCGCACGCCGCGCTCCAACCCGGCAACTTACACGCAGGTCTTTGCGCCTATCCGAGATTTGTTTTCGATGCTGCCCGAGGCGCGCGAACGTGGATACAAGGCCGGGCGCTTCAGCTTCAATGTGACCGGCGGGCGATGCGAGACCTGCCAGGGCGATGGGCAGCGGCGCATTGAGATGAACTTCATGCCCGACGTCTACGTGCAGTGCGAGGTCTGCAACGGACGCCGCTACAACCAGGAGACGCTGGCCGTCAAGTTTCACTCGCACTCTATCGCCGACATTCTCGACCTCACCATCGAGGACGCGCTCACCGTGCTGGCCGATGTGCCGCAGGTGCGCCAGAAGCTGCAAACCCTGGTCGATGTCGGCCTCGGCTACGTGCACCTCGGCCAGAGCGCGACAACGCTCTCGGGCGGCGAGGCGCAGCGCATGAAGCTGGCGCGCGAGCTGAGCAAGCGCCAGACAGGGCGCACGCTCTATCTGCTCGACGAGCCGACAACCGGCCTTCACTTCGACGATGTGCGCAAGCTGCTCGAGGTTCTTCACCGGCTCACCGACCTGAGCAACACGGTGATCATCATCGAGCACAACCTGGACGTGATCCGCAACGCCGACTGGATTCTCGACCTCGGCCCCGAGGGCGGCGAAGATGGCGGCCGCATCGTCGGCGAAGGCCGTCCGGCAAAAATCGCCGCGACTCCTGGTTCGTATACCGGCGAGTTCCTCAAACGCTACTACACATCCTCCAACGGCCATCTGGCAGCGATCGATCTCGACGATGAATCTGCGCCCGCCGAGCTACCTGAGGGTGCCTCACCCATTCCGCAGCTTTCCGCGGAATGGGTGGGAGACCATGAACTCGAACCGGCATCTGAAAAATCAAAGTCGAGCGGAAACACCAGTCGCAAAGGCAAAGCCGAAAAGAAGACCGCCAAAAAGAAATACGCGCCCCGCAGAAAGAAAACGGTGTTGCCATGAGCGACCTCAATTTCACGCCACCCGAGCCGGAGCCAGACGAGCGGCACGAGCCGGAGCAGCCGCTGCCGCAGCTTGTTGAGATCGCAGATGCGCCGGCCGCGCTGTTTCAGTCCTGGTCGCAGCCCGAGGTCGTTCCACCCACTCGCATTCCGCATCTGGGCCATCTCGCTCTCTTCGGAGCCTTCCTGCTGATTGGAGCTGTGTGCGCGTGGGTGCTGGCGCAGCTTGCCATACACCTCCATCTTGATGGAGTCGCTACACAGGATCAGATGGCGACCGATGTTCGCTATCTTCTTGGCTTCGAGGCGATCCTCTACCTGGTCACTCTGGCTCTGAGCTTCATCGTCTTCCCGTTCATATGGAACAAGAGCTTTCTTGCCGGCATCCATTGGCGCGGCGCGACGGCTCTCGGCCTTCGCTGGCGGCTGTTTAGCATTGCCTTCGGCTGCATCGTTCTCGCCATGATCGACGACAGGCTGATGCCCGGGCCGGCCAACGCGCCCATCGACGACATGTTTCGCTCTCCCGGCGCGGCGTGGCTGATGTTTGGCTTCGGCGTGACCTTGGCGCCCATTTTCGAAGAGATCGCCTTCCGCGGCTTCCTGCTGCCTGCCCTGGCGACGGCCTGGGATTGGGCGATCGAAATCAACACCGGCCGGCCTGCCCGCCTGCTCGACGCGAACGGCCATCCCGAGTGGTCCATCTCCGGCATGGTGGCCGCATCCATTACCACCAGCCTGCCCTTCGCCCTGATGCACGCCGAACAGACGGGCTGGTCTTGGGGGCCCTTTGTTCTACTGCTCCTGATCAGCCTCATCCTCTGCGGTGTTCGCCTCAAGACCCGCTCGCTGGCCGCGAGCACCTTAGTCCACGCATGCTACAACTTCATCCTTTTCTCGACGGCATTGATCTCCTCCGGAGGCTTCCGCCACCTGGACAAGATGTGAGAAAACAGGGAACAGGGAACAGAGATCACCAGTTGAGGTTCGTTGTCTCCCACCCTTTCCGGGAATGGAAGTTAAGCGACTGGTTGACCGGTTCACCCCGTCTTGGGCTTCTCGTCCCAGGCCTCGGTTTCATCCTCGAACGGCTCCAACTCATCCGCAAGGGCGTTGACGAGCAACGCGAGAATACAAAAAGCCCCGGCCAAAACTAGATCAAAAATGGGGTTGGGCAAGAATGGCTTGGACAAAAGGCTATTTACGAGCGCTCCGCCGAAAAAGAATGCCAAGCCCGCAGCGCCCCAAAGCAACTCCCCGAATGTGCGCAGAATCTCATACCGAACTTCTCGTAATCTCACGGGCTTTCGCGATTCTGCAGGCTGCTCTAGCTCGACAGACATCGGTTCGTCTATCTCGGGAGGCACTTCCCACCTTGAACGATCCATCCAATCATCTTAGAGCCAAAACGCTCCTCAGTGTCACATTGATATTGCACGACCGGCATGTTCGCAGCGCCCCCTCCAGGACGCAACTTCTTGTCGGGCCGCAATCCCCGGATTGCGCTGCGATTCATCCAGGGCTACCATCCACACTTCCTCCGGGAGTGAGGGTCAGCAAGTCTGGTCTTCACTGCTCGCGGGTGGTTCTGGACCTGGGAGCTCAAGTGGACTGGTCTCAGCAAATCCGTATGGGCAGTGACGGCAGCCCGAGCCGCAGCAGGAGCCGCGCTTGAGGTGATAGGCGGCGGTGAAAACCAGGTTGGGCCCGTCGAGGTAGAAGTCCTCGGGTGCAAGCGGAGTTTCTGGCGCGGCAATCGGCAGGTTCTGGTCCATAGTCTGATTCTCGGCTCTGATTCTTGCTTGGGGCATCGGGATTGCGATAGGTAGAATTAAAGCATGACACTCTCTGCGCAGGATCGAGCCAAGCGCATCAAGATCATTCTCTTTGACGTGGATGGCGTTCTGACCGACGGAAAGATCTGGATTATTCCGGCTCCGGTGGTTGCGCCCAACGGCACGATCATCAGCAAGATGGTGGAGGCCAAGGGCTACAGCGCCCACGACGGCGCGGGCGTAACGCTGGCGCGGCTGGGCGGCATGAAACTGGGGCTCATTACCAAGCGCATCTCGGAGACCGTTGCGCTGCGCGCACGCGACCTGAAGCTGGAGTTCGTCTACCAGGGCCAGGCCTTCAAGATGCAGGCGGTGCGCGAGATCATGGAGAAGGAAGGCGTGACGCTGGACGAGATTGCCTACGTGGGCGACGACGTGATCGACCTGCCGGTGATGCGCGCGTGCGGCTTTGCGGTGGCCGTGGCCAATGCGCGAAGCCAAGTGAAGGCCGAGGCGCATTATGTGACCGAGAAGCGGGGTGGCGAGGGCGCTGGGCGCGATGCGATCGAATTTATCCTGTCGGCCAAGGGTGTGTTGGAAGAGTGCATTGCGGCTTCGATCGATGAGAGCAATCCGCTGCCGCCTTCGATCGATATTGGAAAAGGCGGGGATTTGAGGTAAGGCCAAATCAGAATCCCACCCTGGCGGCAAAAACAAGGACGCGGCGAGGGTGGGGCACCCTGCCGGCTGCTCAGAATGACAGCGGCGAGATCGGGGACTCATGGCACTTGAAGAACGAGCGGATTGAGGTTCGTGGTCTCCCAGGTCCCCAAATGCGAGGGACCTGGGGCACCCAGAAGATAGCTTGGAGAAGCATGGAAAGCAATGCAAAACGCGCGGTGGTGCTGTTGAGCGGGGGACTGGACTCGGCTACCGTGCTGGCGATTGCCCGGAGCCAGGGTTACGAGCTTTATGCGCTGTCGTTCAGCTATGGGCAGCGGCACATTATTGAACTGGACGCGGCGCGGCGTGTTGCCGCGGCCATCGGCGTCAAGGACCATCGCATTGCCCAGATCGACCTGCGGGTCTTTGGCGGGTCGGCTTTGACGGGAGATTTCGCGGTTCCCAAAGGGCGCGATGCGGACCAGATGAGCCATGGCATTCCCATCACGTATGTCCCGGCGCGCAATACGATTTTTCTCAGCTTTGCACTGGCCTGGGCCGAGGTGCTGGGGTCGAGCGACATCTTCATCGGAGTGAACGCGCTGGATTATTCGGGCTATCCGGACTGCCGGCCGGAGTTCATCGCGGCCTTTGAGAAGATGGCGAATCTGGCAACCAAGGCCGGTGTCGAAGGCCGGCAGGCGCTCAAGGTTCATACGCCGCTGATCGCGCTCACCAAGGCACAGATCATTCGCAAAGGAATCGAGCTGGGCGTGGATTATGGGCTGACGAGCAGCTGTTACGATCCTTCGCCGGAAAGCAAGCCATGCGGGGAGTGTGACTCGTGCCTGCTTCGGCGGAAGGGATTCCGTGAGAACGGGATCGAGGATCCGGTGGGGTACCGAGGAATAGAAGACAGAGTTTCCGGATGAATGTACGGGTTACGGTTCGTGGTATCCCACCCTAGCCGCAAAAACAAAGACGCGGCGAGGATGGGGCACCCGAGGTGTATGGGGTCGACTAAGATGAACTACGCGGTCAAGGAGATCTTTTACACGCTCCAGGGCGAGGGAGCGAACGCGGGACGCGCGGCGGTCTTTTGCCGTTTTGCCGGCTGCAACCTCTGGACTGGCCGGGAGGCTGACCGGGCTGCGGCGATTTGCCGTTTTTGCGACACCGAATTTGTAGGCACGGACGGGGCCGGTGGCGGGAAGTTCGAGTCGGTTGAAGATTTGGCGGAGGCGGTCGAGCAGAAGTGGCCCGCGGGATCCGGAGGCGATGGAGTCGTGCTGGGTAAGCGGTTTGTAGTCTGCACAGGCGGTGAGCCGCTGCTGCAACTCGACGCGCATCTGATCGTTGCGCTGCGGTTGCGAGGATTTGAAATTGCCGTGGAATCCAATGGAACGATTGCGGCGCCAGAGGGACTGGACTGGCTCTGCGTGAGTCCCAAGGCCGGGGCCGAACTGGTGCAGCGGTGCGGGGACGAGTTGAAGCTGGTTTATCCGCAGCAGGGAGCCGAACCTGAGAGGTTTGAGTTGCTCTCTTTCCGGCATTTCTTCTTGCAGCCGATGGATGGGCCCAGCCGCGAGGCCAACACCGAGCGCGCCCTGCGCTATTGCCTCGATCATCCGCAGTGGCGGCTGAGTCTGCAAACTCATAAGATTCTGGGGATTCCGTAGTTCTGGCGGGTAAAGACTCAACTGGTAAGCGCGCCTTTGCCATGCCCTTGAGGTGAATGGCGAAGCAGCAGTTTGGGTACGCCGGAGCGAAATACCGCATTCGGTAAAGATGTTTGATCCGAATAGCGATTAAAATCGTCTGTAGAGTAGGCAGGTTGCAGCTAACCAACTGCCTGTGCCCCCTATCGGCATGAGATTATTCGCTGACGGGACCGGCAGAAGGAATGAAATCCCCAGGATGATGACAAGAAAACCCCGTTTGTTGCCTATTTGGTTCATCTTCGCCGCCGCAGTCGCTTCCTTGCTGCCGGCTGGACCCTCGAACGCCCAAAGCAATTCGGGTTCCCCGGCGCAGGCCAGTCCGGCTCCAGCCAAGGGGCCGGTGGCGACTCCCATCCAGATTGCTCCAGGGGCTACGGCTGAGCCGGCCAAGGCGGCCGGGAGTGCGGATACGGCCGCGCCGGCGCCGGATCGCGCCCAGGCGTACTACCATCTGGCACTGGCCAACACGTACGAAGAGGAGGCCGTTACCGAGGGCCGTCCCGAACTGGTGACGCGAGCCATCGAGGAGTATAAGCTGGCGTTGAATGCCGACCCTGCGTCGCCGCAGTTAAACAACGCGCTGGCAGATCTCTACTTCCGTTCAGGACGCTCGCGCGAAGCCGAAAGCACGGCACGGGAGCTGCTGAAGACGACTCCCAATGATATCGACGCGCATAAGCTCCTGGGGCGGATCTACCTGCGCACGCTGAGCGAAGGGAAGAATAGCCCGGCCGCCGGCGCCCTCACCGGCGACGCGCTGGAGCAGGCGATCACTGAATATGAGAAGATCGTCGCCCTCGCGCCCACGAGCGTAGAGGATCGCATGGTTCTGGGTCAGCTTTACACCGTCAAGCACGACCAGAAGAAGGCCGAGGAGCAATTCAAGACCGCGCAGGCCCTTGAACCGGACGCCGAAGAGGTGGTGCTGAATCTTGCGCGTCTGTATGCCGAGAGCGGCGACATCGATCATGAAGTGAAGGTGATCGAAGCGGTTCCGGTAGACAACCGCACATCAAAGATGGAAGACGCGCTGGGCGCGGCCTACGAGCAGTTGAAGCAGCCCAAGCAGGCGATTGCAGCCTTTCAGCGAGCCGTCGATATGGAGCCGGGAGACGCGGACACGCGGGACGCGCTGGCCCAGGCTCTGCTCAATGACGAGCAGTTCGACGAAGCACTCAAGCAATACAAAGAGTTGGCCGATGCCGATCCGGAGAACACTGAGGCACTGATCCACATCGGCGAGATCCAGCGGCGGCAGGGAAAATTTGAGGATGCGCTGACGACCATTCGCAAGGCGCGCAAAAAGGACCCTGACAATCTTGACGGCGGATACAACGAGGGGCTGCTGCTGGATGTACTGGGGCGTTTCGACGAGGCTGCGCAGGTCTATGAGAAGATGGCGGACTTGACCTCGCACGCCAACGGAGCCTACAAGGAGGACGAAAAGAACAACCGGGGCATCTTTCTGGAGCGGTTGGGGGCGGTCTATCACGAGCAGAACAAGACTCCCGAGGCCATCGCCACCTACCAGAAGATGATCGAATTGGGCGGCGACACGGCGGTGCGCGGCTACCAGTATCAGGTAGACACCTATCGCGACGCCAAGCAGTTCGACAAGGCGGTCGAGGTCGCTCACAAAGCCGTCGAGGCCAACCCCAAGGATCGCGACTTGAAGCTGATGCTGGCCGGGGAGCTGGGCGATCTGAACAAGACCGACGAAGGACTGGCGCTGGCCAAGGGGCTGCTCGCGAACACCGGCGACGATCGCACGGTCTGGCTGGCGCTGGGCCAGATGTATGTCCGCGCGCACCGCTGGAAGGAAGCAGACGATGCCTTCAATAAGGCCGAGGCTCTGACGACGAAGACAGATCCGAAGAAAGAGAAGGAGGAGCGGACTTACCTTTTCTACCTTCGCGGTGAGCTGGCCGAGCGGCAGAAGCATTATGAGCCGGCCGAGCAGTACTTCCGCCAGGCGCTGGACCTGGAGCCGGAGAGCGCGATGACGCTCAACTACCTTGGCTACATGCTGGCCGACAAGGGGATTCGCCTGAAAGAAGCTTTGGAGATGATTCACAAGGCGGTGGAGGCGGAGCCGATGAATGGCGCCTACCTCGATTCGCTGGGCTGGGTCTACTTCAAGATAGGCGACTACGAACAGGCCGAGGAGAATCTGCGCCAGGCCGTCGAACGCGATCAGTCCGACCCCACCGTCCACGACCACCTGGGCGATCTCTACGAGAAGACCGGCCGTATCCGCCTGGCGGCCGCGCAGTGGGAGCTTTCGCTGGCGCAGTTTGCCAAATCGGCCCCGGCCGATGTGGAACCGGCCGAGGTTGCCAAGGTGCAGAAGAAGCTGCAGACCGCGCAAGTCAAGCTGGCCAGGCAAGAAAGTACGACGGGGCTGGCGAAGCCGGAGTGAAAGGGATCATGGGTCAGGGATCAGCAGTTGGCCCGTGATGCTGGTTTGTTTTGCAACCGATACTGTTTTTCCATAGGTGAATCTGCCGGGCGATGTTTCGATGCCGGCTTGCAGCATGCGCCTAAACCGACTTTGGACATCTGAGTTAGAGTGCGAAGATGACTTCGGAAGCAAGGCCTAGATACGCGCTGCCCGCGAGAATCGCAGTCGGCGAAGATGGCGAACTGACGCAGCGCGCGCATCCGGAGCCGCCGCATCCTTATCGCGAACCCTTTGCCAGGGATGCCGCCCGCGTCTTGCATGCACGAGCATTTCGCCGCCTTGCGGGCAAGACACAGGTCTTCGCCCGTCTGCACGCAGACGCACCTTCAGATCACTTTCGCAGCCGCCTGACACACACACTTGAAGTCGCTCAGATTGCCCGAACGCTGGCCCGCGCGCTGGGTCTGAACGAGGAACTGGCCGAGGCGCTGGCGCTGGCGCACGATATCGGCCATCCGCCCTTTGGCCACGCCGGCGAAAAGGCCCTCGATCAATGCCTTCGCGGCTTTGGCCTGGGCTTTGACCACAACCTGCACGCTCTGCGCATCGTGACCTGGTTTGAAGAGCGTTATGCCGGATTCCGCGGATTGAACCTGACCCTCGGCGTTCGCGAGGGCATCGTGAAGCACTCCCGCGACTACTCGTCAACGACTCACCCGGAACTGGCCGAATACTTCCTGGATCAATTCCCTCCCCTCGAAGCCCAACTCATCGATCTGGCCGACGAGATCGCCTACACAACCGCGGATCTCGACGACGGCCTCGACTCAGGGATTCTCACGCTGGAGCAGGTACGCGAGGGGGTGGCGCTTTTCCGCGGCTTCCATGACGCGGTCGTGGTGGATTATCCCGCTACGCCTGCGAAGCTGGCCACCTATGAGACTCTGAAGCGCGTTCTCGACGCCCTGGTCACCGATCTGATGAAAGAGACCACACGGCAGGTGGCCGCGCTGGGCGCTACAACTCTGGACGAGATTCGCCGCGCGCCCCATCGCCTAGCTGCGCTCAGCCCTGAGATGGAAGCCGCCCGCGCCGCCGCCAAGGAGTTCCTCTACGCGAATCTCTATAACTCAACCGACATTGAGGAGGCGCATGCGCACGCCACCGAGGTCGTTCAGGGATTGTTTGCCGCGCTGATCGCCGACCCCGCGCTGCTGCCCGAAGACCACCAGGCGCAGATTACAGGCGAGGGGTTGGCGCGTACCGTGGCCGATTATATTGCCGGGATGACCGACAGCTATATCGAGCAGGCCTGGGAACGATGTGGCCGGTGATCGGGTCGAGTGCGACTATGAAGCTTTCGCTTTGCTGTAATGCAAGCATCGCGGTATCCCACCCTAGCCGCAAAAACAAGAACGCGGCGAGGATGGGGCACCCACTTTGGAAGATGCGGGGACCCACTTTGGGAGATGCAGGGCACCCATTGCGGTTGATGCGGTTTGACTGATGAGCGAGAACCGGTCGATTGATCTACACAACTGCACGGTCGCCGAGGCGATCCGGGAGTTCGTGCGCTTTTACAACTCCTGCGTGAGGAGCGGCTATCGGGGACGGCTGGAGATCATCCACGGCTACGGTTCATCGGGAAGCGGTGGGGCGATCCGTGAGGAGTTGCGCGGCTATCTGAAGGCTCATGCGGAGACCTTTGGGGAGTATCTTGCCGGAGAGAGCCTGCGCAACCCCGGAGTGACGATTCTCTATCCCAGGGAAACGCTGGCGGCCATGCCGCTGGGGCCGGGAGCAAGCTTCTCCTCTATGCGGCACGAAAGCATGCGGAACAAGAGGCGATGATGGCCCTGCTCACACATTGCATGGAGCAGATGTTGATCTATTTCGCCGGCAAGAATTCTATATGCGCCAGATCGGCCACGGCCTTGAAATCAAAGTCGGCGGTCACCAGGACGTGGTCTGGGGAGTCCATCGCGAGTTCAATGGCAAAGGCATCTGCGTAGGGGAGCTTGCGATCCACGCGAAGCTCCGCCGCATGTACAGCTCGTTCGGCGGTCGCGGGAACGATGAGGAGATCAGTCCGCATGAGACGCTGCAAGATTAATTTCTCTTCCTTTTCACCGAAGCGCTTGCGCTGGATTGCTGCAACTTCTCCCCATTGCACGGCAGAGATGCGCATTGTCCCGGAGCCACGCGCACAGGTCTCAAAGATCGCTTCCACCCGGCCGGCACCTGCTTCATCGTCGTGATGGCGAAGCACCGCCGAAGAATCGAGAACAAAAACAGTCACACTCTTGCCTCAAAGGCCGTCTTTGGCCAATTCCAGTTCGCGTTCCTTGCGGCGCTCATCAAGCAGCATATCGGCCCCCGAGGGACCTCCCGCTGTCGAACCACGCAATTCTCTGAGAATGCGCAGCTTATTAGCCAAAGTCTGCGGCTCCAGGATCATGCGATCACCCTCTTGGCGAATCGCGACACGTGTCCCCGGCTCGATTCCCATCGACTCACGAATCGAGGCGGGGATCACCATTTGGCCCTTGGTGCTGACGGTCGTGAAGATCTGCCCCATGGCTTACATATTATCATAAGTAAGACAATTTGTAAAAGTAAGATAAGTAAGAAAATGTAAGACGTGAAATGAATAATCTTACCTGGATACGGCTCTTACCAAATCGGGCCTCGCCACCGAGACACACTACCGCTTCGCAACTGCCGGCCACACAAAAGGGTGCTATCTAAGCAGTTGGATGTAGTCTAATGAATGTGGAAACTCGCCTGACCAAGACCCCATTTCATGCCGCTCTGCTGACTCTGTCCGCGGCGCTTTCCCTTATTTTCGCCCCGTGTCTGGCACCTGCGCAGAGTGCGACCGAGAAAAACCCTGCAAGTGCCGGACCGCCCGTGGGCGGCGGATTCTTCCCGCTCAGCGAGGTGCATCGCGGTCTTATGGGCACGGCCTGGACGGTTTTCACCGGGAGCGCGCCGGAGCCGATGGAGGTGGAGATCCTGGGCGTGCTGCGCGGGGCGCGCGGACCGGGGCAAGACATGATCCTGGCCCAGTTGCATGGGGCAAGGCCGGAGTACACGGGTGTGGTGGCCGGCATGAGCGGCAGCCCGGTCTATATCGGCAACCGGCTGCTGGGCTCGCTCTCCTACCGCATCGGGGTTTTCAGCAAGGATCCTATCGCGGGAATCACGCCTATTGAGCAGATGCTCGAGGTGCGGGATCTGCCGGTGGGGCACGAGGGGGCAGGAATCAGGGATCAGGGAACAGGGAGCAGGGATCAGTTGTCGCAAACACCGGCAAACGAGACGATGCAGGCGATGGAAACGCCGCTGGTGATGAGCGGCTTCCATCCCGAAGCGGTCAGGCTGTGGCAGCAGAAGATGGCCGGAACGGGCCTGGAGATGGTTTCAGCCGGGGGAGGGAGCGGCTCCTCTGAAAAGGCTGAGAGAATCGATTCCGCACCCTCGGCCAAAGCAATTGCAAGCATCGTGCCGGGATCGGCGGTGAGCGCGCAACTGGTGCGCGGCGACCTGGAGATCGCAGCCACCTGCACGGTGACCTACATTGACCCGAAGCAGTTGCTGGCCTGCGGGCACCCACTCCTCCAAGCGGGACCGGTTTCGCTGCCCATGACTACGGCCGATGTCGTTGCGACGTTGGCCTCGCCTTTGAACGCCTTCAAAATCATCAATACCGGCGAGACGATCGGCGCCTTCAGCCAGGACCGCGACGCAGCCATCCGCGGGGAATTCGGGGCTCGGGCGCGAATGATCCCCATCCATATCCGGATTCACGATCAGGGGAAGGAAAGAAGGCTGAACGTTGAGGTCCTCGACTTGCCCTCGGTCACTCCGCAGGCCGTGCTGGTGACCTTGTATGAGTCGCTGCTCGAGTCGAACGACAATACGGCGGAGACCAGCTACCACCTGACAGGCAGCGTCGATATGGAGGGCTACCCACCGTCGCCGCTGGATTTGTGGGCACCTGCCGGCGAGGCGATGCCTGCTCCGATGCAGACCGCGCTGTTAGCGGGGGAGCAGTTTTCGCGTCTTTACTCGAATGGGAGCCGGCAGGGCGCGGTGCGCGCGGTCGATCTTGAAGTGGAGGCCGTTCCAAGACACGTCGATGTGGAGTTGGAGGGAGCGAGGCTAGTTTCAAGCAGCATTGTTCATGCCGGCGACACGGTGACTGTCGAGGCCATCCTCCGGCCGTGGCGGCAGGCGGCGCGCAATGTTCGAATCGAGGTGAAGCTGCCAGTCCGGCTCGAAGCGGGGAATCTGCGGCTTCTCGTCTCGGATGCCGGGACACTTGACCGGACTCTGGACCAGCCGAGGCAGCAGGGCCACACTCCGGATCTGGAGACTGCTTTGGCCCATGCAAGGGGCCAGCATGCGGCTGACCGCATCTACGTAAGTCTGCTGGTGCCGGAGACGCAGGCGGGCATGGAAGGCCAAACCCTCTCAAGTCTTCCGCTTTCAGTGGCAAATGTTCTGGAACCGCTGCGCGCCGCGCAGGATGCAAGCCTGAATGGGGAATCTGCCGAGGTGGAAGCCGATGCTCCCGCCGGGGGAGTGCTGAGCGGTTTTCAAGTGCTGAACCTGCGCATTGAACCGGGTGGCGGGTTAGACTAGGAAGGGCGGGGGAGAGTTTCAAGCCAACATTCAGGGCGGAGCCTCCGCACTCGAGCCGTCCTGTTCGACCGACTTCAGCGAGGATTCGGGACTAATCATGAGCTTAATTCAAGGACTTGCAGCGCATGCCGCTGGAGCTGAACTGTTGCCCTTCAAGTACGACCCAGGTGAGCTGGGCCTTGAGGAGGTGGAGATTGCCATCTCCCACTGCGGGGTCTGCCACAGCGACCTTCACCTGATCTCAAACGACTGGGGAATCAGCCAGTATCCGTTCATTCCCGGCCACGAGGTTGTGGGCACGGTGACCGCCGTCGGAACCGAGGTGCGGTCATTGGAAGTGGGCCAGCGCGTGGGCCTGGGCTGGCAGTCGAACTCCTGCGGGATCTGCGAGTGGTGCACACGGGGTATGGAAAACCTTTGCCCCGCGGCCGAGGGAACCTGCGTACACCGGCACGGCGGGTATGCCGACCGGGTGCGCGCCAATGCGCGTTTCGTAGTTCCAATTCCCGATGCGCTTCAAAGCGAGCAGACTGCTCCGCTGCTCTGCGGCGGAATAACGGTATACAACCCCCTGCGCACACACGGCGTCAACCCTTCGTCGCGAGTGGGAGTGGTGGGAATCGGCGGGCTGGGACATTTGGCCATCCAGTTTGCCAGGGTCTTCGGCGCGGAGGTAACGGCGTTTTCGACCTCCGCCCAAAAAGAAGAAGAGGCGCGCGCGCTCGGGGCGCAGAACTTTGTGAACACCCGCGAGTCGAAGGCCATGAGAGAAGTGGCCGGGACGATGGACTTTGTGTTGAGCACCATCAATGCCGATCAGGACTGGGGCGTCTACGTGCAAACACTGCGGCCCACCGGGACTCTATGCTTTGTCGGCGTTCCTCCGTCGCCGGTAAGCGTCCATGCGTTCCCGTTGATCTCGGGCCTGCGTTCGATCAGCGGCAACCCGACGGGAAGTCCCTACAGGCTGAAGGAAATGCTGGATGTTGCGGCGCGGCATGGGGTGGGGGCCAAGACAGAAGCCTTCCCCATGTCCCAGGCCAACGCAGCCATTGAAAAGGTGAAAAAGAACAAGGTTCGCTACCGGGCGGTGCTGGCAAATTAGAGGTTGCAGCCGCTTGCCGGCCTGGTGCCTGGTTTCCGATGGGATCGTTATCGCCCATTTCAAGGCCTTGTTGCCAGCGAGAGAATCTTTCTTGCATGGACCGCAACTTATTCGCTGAAACGCTGTCTGAGAGAACAGAAGCCGGTTGGGAATAGAATCCCATCTCTGGCAGTGCTGAGGACGGAGCTGGTCTCCGGCTCCCTGAAACGGAACGAGCGGAACAGGGCAGCACGAGGAGGTTTTATGCGAAGCATTCGCATGGTTCTGTTGGCAACTCTGTTGGCAGTACCGCTGGCAACGGCGGCAATCGCTCAGGACGCGCCAGACGCGGGCGATGTTGGAGTTGGACCCGCGGTCGTTCCCGCTCCCGTGGTTTATGGACCGCCGGTCTGCGAGTGGGGGTATTACGCTTATTATCCCTATGCCTGCGCCCCCTATGGCTACTATGGACCTAACTGGTTCTACGGCGGGGTCTTCCTCGGCGTCGGACCGTGGTACGGCTGGGGCTGGGGTCATGGCTGGGGCCGCGGTTGGGGTCACGGCGGTTACGGGTATCGCGGCGGATACGGATACCATGGCGGCTACGGCAATCGTGGCGGTTATGCGGGGCGCGGAGCTTATGGCGCCGGGGCTCGCGGCTATGCGGCTCCGAGAGGCGGCACTGCCGCACGCGGCGGATTCAGCGGCGGCGGCTTCCATGGTGGCGGCGGTGGTGGTTTCCACGGCGGTGGTGGCGGCGGCCATGGCGGAGGCGGACACCGGTAAGACTTTTGCTTAAGACTTGTTGCTGGTTCTCAAAAAGAGGGCTCGTCTGCCGAGGCAGGCGGGCCTTTTTTGTTGACCCAGGTTTTGTTGGCCCAGAATTGGCGGGCTGGTTTTTTACGAATGCGCTAGCTCGACAAGGCGGTTGGCGATGCGCTGAGCGGCGTCGGGATGGGCCTGGGTGCGGGCTGCGGCGGACATGGCGGCCAGGCGATCAGGTGATATTAGCAGGCTGGTCAGAGAGCCGAGAAGCTTGCCGGGAACATCCAGATCCTTTTCATCTAAAAGGTCGGCAGCGCCGGCCTTGACCATCTCTTCTGCGTTGCGGCGCTGGTGATCGTCGGCTGCGGCGGCGAACGGGACGAGCAGGGCAGGCTTGCCGGCGGCGGCGAGTTCGGCCACTGTGGAGGCTCCGCTGCGGGCCATGACCAGCGTGGCCTGGGCAAAGCGGGCGGGCATGTCGTCGAGGAAGGCGCGAACCTGCCAGCGGCCAGGGTCGGCACCAGTGGCCGTGTAGGCGGCCTGGGTTGTCTCGGCATGGCGTGTGCCGCTCTGATGGAGAACGGTGACTTCTGGGATTGCGCTTAGGAGATCCTTGAGGATTTTTGGCAGGTTGACGTTGAAGAGCCGCGCGCCTTGCGAGCCTCCGAAGACGAGCAGATGGGGCGGAGCGCCGGCGGGCGGCGAAGGGAGTGTGAAGAACTCCGGGCGGACGGGGATGCCGGTGACCTCTGCGTTCTGAAACCACTTGGCCGCCGAAGCAAAGTTCACCGCGGCTGCCTGGACACGTTTGCCGACAAGACGGTTGGCGAGGCCGGGCATGGCATTGGGCTCGAAGGCCATGGCGGGAATTCTGAGTTGCAGGGCCGCAGCCATCGCCGGGCCGGAGGCGTACCCGCCGACGCCGAAGACGACATTGGGGCGGAAGTCGCGGATCAGTTTGCGACAGGCGAAGATGCTGCGGGGCAGGTCCATCAGGGTGCGCAGGCGGGTTACGAGGGAGACGTTTTTGAGCTGGCCGACATCGACTAGTTTTAGATTGAAGCCGGCCTCGGGAACGAGGCGGCTCTCCATGCCGCGCGCGGTGCCTACGAAGAGCAGGGCGGCGGCGTGGTGTGCGGCGAGTTCGCGAGCCACGGCAAGGGCCGGAATGATGTGGCCTCCGGTGCCGCCTCCGGCTATTAGTACGCGCAAGTTCGACAAGTTTTTTATACCTTACAAACAGCCTTTCGTGAATTGCGGGCTATTTCTGATTGACGCAACTTAGATATGGCTCACGCTCGCCAGGAACCAAAGGGCAAATTTTGATAGGAATCAACTCTTTCAATCTACCTTTCCACTTCGCCTCGTCATAGGCAATGGGTTGACTTGAAGCGGGGCCTCGTTCAGCCCACTGAATAAGGTAGTTGTCGTCTTTGCCCTGAATAGAAACAATCAGGGACGACTCGCTATGCACACTTCCACCATACTTCATGCTCCCGCAACCTGCCCACTCGATGAAAGCATCGTGTCCGTTAACCTTTGCCGAGCTGATTTCCTTTGACGAGTATGTATCTGGACATAGGCCTTTGAAGCCATCTGCTCTTAGTTGAGCACCCTTGAGAGCACTCATATTCGGGTAAGCGGAAAAACCTTTATTGCCTATGACCACTATCTTTTCGGAGTAAAGAGCCGACGGTTCGCCATCCGGCAACATTTCAATCATGTATCTATCGCTTTTTGCGCTTTCTGATCCTTGGTAGAATCCACTCGGGTAAGAGTAACTTACGAGTTCGCTGAAAATCGGCTTGACCGTTGTGATCGATGTGACAGGTTTTTTATCGGCGCAACTCGGATATGGGGCTGCCTCTCCGGGCACAATGGGACAGACTTTGATTGGATTCAGCTTCTGCAATCGATCCGCCCACTTCGCGATGTCGAGGACCAGGGGTTGATTCGAAGCGGGACCGCGTTCAGCCCACTGAACCGTATAGTAATCATTCGTGCCGTGGATTGTGACAATCAAGGCGGATTCGCTATGGATGTCTTCTCCGCGCGGTCCGCTTCCATCGGGTTTCACGGTCCCGCAACTTGCCCACGCTACGTATGCAGCGTGACCGCTGATTTTCGCCGGGCCGATTGCTTGTGATGAGAATGTATCTGGGCAAGCATTTTTGAAGCCGGATGCCATGGCATAGGAAAACTTGATCTCGTCTAAATTGGGGTTGGCGGAAAGCCCCTTTTCACCGGTCACCGTGACCATTTGCGACCATTGATTCGCGGTTTCGCCCTTCGGCACCAACTCTATCATGTAGTGACCGCCGCGTGTGTTTTCATAATCGGCATGGAATCCGATTGGGTAAGTAAGATTCAGGATTTCGCTCCACACCGGCATGGTCCAGCCCATGCTGCATTGACTTCTGCCTGGGCTGTTGGCGGCGCTCCTGGTGTCGCCCTTACCCAGTGCATCCGCCACCGCGGCATCGCATGGGTTGTTCGCATTGCTCTTTGAATTGCCTTGCGCAATCAGGCATGAGCCGGAATAAGATGCCAGGCATAGAAGCAAAAGAACTCTGTTACACATAAATCTCTCCCGCACCGCATTATAACTATGCACCTTTATAAGTTGAAGAGAAATCAACCGTAGTTTTCTCGCATCAGTCGGTTTTCCTTGAAATGTTCAGCAAAACACCAATGGAGGCGAGCGTCACAAAGAGCGACGTCCCTCCCGAGGAGATCAGCGGCAGCGGAATGCCCTTGGTCGGCAGCAGCGAGAGCACTACGCTCATGTTGAAGAAGGCTTGCAGGACCAGGGCTGTGGTGATTCCAAAAGCGGTGAGGCGGGCGAAGGGATCCTGGGAGCGGAAGACGGTTCGCAGGCCGCGAAAAGCGAAGATAGCGAAGAGCAGGAGGATGATGATGGAACCGATGAAGCCCCACTCTTCGGCGATGTTGGCGAAGATGAAATCGGTATGGGCCTCGGGCAGAAAGAAGAGTTTTTGCACGCCTTCCATATATCCTCGGCCGGTGACGCCGCCGGTGCCGACAGCGATCAGCGACTGGCATACGTGGTAGGCTGCGCCGCCGGCATCCTTGGCATCGCAGTTGGGATGGAGGAAGACCAACACGCGCCGCAGCCGCCATGGTACAAAGATCAGCAGCCCTGCGAGAACTGGCAGCGCGGCGCAGAGGACGCCGACCAGATACTTCCAGTTCATACCGGCGAGAAAGAGCATCATGGTCGTCACGCCGGCAAGAACCAGCGCCGTGCCCAGATCAGGCTGCAAGACGATCAAGAGGATAAAGAAGACCGGAATGAAGAGCGCGCGGAAGAGAGTGTTCTTCCAGTCGTTCATCTTATCGAGGCGCGTCGAGAGAAACCAGGCCAGGAAGACGACCAGCACCGGCTTGGCGAGTTCCGACGGCTGAATGGTGAAGAAATCGCCAAAGCGTATCCAGCGGTGGGTGTTATGCGAGCCGGGCATGAAGAAGACCAGCACCAGAAGGAAGGTGGTGACGCCGAGCGCGGGATAGATGAAGCGCGGGGATTTGTAGAGGCTATAGTCGATGCGCGAGAGGACGATGAGAAACGCCACGCCGAGCAGGGCCCAGATGGCCTGCTTGCCGACGAAGGTGTACGGGGAGTGGTAGCGCTCTTGTGCGACGATGGCCGAGGCGGAGAAGACCATCGCCAAGCCGACCACGATCAGCAGCAATGTGACGAAAAAGAGCCATTTATCTCCACCGACCCGCTTTGCCATAATCCTCAGGCCTCAAGATCTTTTACAAGCTGTTTGAAGACGCGCCCGCGGTGCTCGTAGTTTTCAAACTGGTCAAAGCTGGAGCAGGCGGGGGCGAGCAGCACCACATCGCCGGGACGCGCGGCCGAGGCGGCAACATGGACGGCCTTGTCGAGGGTTTCGCAGGAGTGAATGGAGACGACGCCGCGCAGGTGCGACTCGATCTTGGCGGCTGCCGCGCCGATGGTGTAGACCGCGCTGGCGCGCTCGCGCAGCAATTCTGAGAGTTGGGTGTAATCGGAGCCCTTGTCTTTGCCGCCAAGGATGAGATGAACTCCGCCCGAGAAGGCCGTGACCGCCTTGGCGGAGGCGTCGACGTTGGTTGCTTTCGAGTCGTTGTAGAATTCGACGCCATTGCGGGTGGCCACGTATTCGAGGCGATGCTCGACGGCGCGGAAGTTCTCAATGGACTGGCGAATCACGTCCGCCGGTACGCCCGCGAGACGAGCGGCGCAGACCGCAGCCAGCACGTTTTCGACGTTGTGCGCGCCTTTGAGAGGGATGGCTCGGGCAGGAATCACTTTTTCGGTTGGTGCGCTCTCGCCGGCGCGGTAGACCACATAGCCCTGCTCCAGAGATGCTCCCTGGGCGACCGGGCGCTCAATCGAGAACCAATAGACCTTGGCGACGGAGCGGGTGGCGGCGGCGGCCGCGCGCGCGTTGTCAGCGTTGAGCACCAGGAAATCCTCGGCGGTCTGCCGGGCAAAGATCCGCTCTTTGGCGCCTGCATAGTTTTCAAAGCTGCCGTGGCGGTCCAAATGATCAGGGGTAATGTTGAGGATGACGGCGATCTCAGGATGAAACTGCTCGGTGGTTTCGAGCTGGAAGCTGGAGACTTCGAGGACGGACCAGGTCTCGTCAGTGCTCTGTTCAATAAGGGAGACGACCGGGACGCCGATGTTACCGCCGACCAGAGTCGGCATGCCGGAAGCCGAGAGGATCTCGCCCAGCAGCGTGGTGGTGGTGGTCTTGCCGTTGGAGCCGGTGACGGCCAGCGTATGGCCTTTGAGGAAGCGCGCGGCCATCTCCAGTTCACCGATGATCTCGAGGCCGAGGTGCTTGGCCTGCACCAGCTCTGGTGTGTCGAGCGGCACGCCGGGCGAGACGACGATAAGATCCTGGCGGCGGAATGTGAGCAGGCCGTGGCCACCGGCCTCGACCATGATGCCCGCTTCAATGAGGGCGGGGATTTCCTTAGCCAGCGCCTCGGCCGAGCGCACATCGGAGACGGTGACCTGCGCGCCGCGCCGGCGTAGAAACAGCGCGGCCGCCAGACCGGATTTCCCTAATCCAACAACCAGAACTTTTTTACCTTTGAGTTCCAACATCCCGACCTATCCTCAAAACTTGTTGTGAATGGGCGTGGCTTTATCCACGCCATGAGATTCGCAAAAAAAAGCGTAGGACATTAGCTCCTGAGGAAACCCGCATTCAATCATTGCATTCCCTCAGCGGCTAAAGCCGAGGCTGTTTGGGGTTCTAATACGGCACGACTAAAGTCGTGCCCTTTCAAAGCAACCAACTCAGCGACTTGACTCTTGACTTCTTATATTGTGCACCGTAACTCTCTCGTGGTGACGCTTGTCTAACGCAATTTCAGCGTAGTGAGAGCAAACAATGCAAACACGAGGGCGCCGATCCAGAAACGGGCAATGACCTTGGATTCCTGCCAGCCCAATTGTTCAAAGTGATGATGCAAGGGAGCCATCTTGAAGATGCGCTTCTTGTTTCGCAGCTTGTAGCTTCCGACCTGGAGAATGACGGAAGCCGCTTCAATGATAAAAATGCCGCCGATAGCGAGCCGACGTCGCCCATGAAGATCTCGGCCGGATGGGCGTTGTACCAGAGAAAGCCGATGGAGGCTCCGACCATGGAGCCGCAGAAGACGGTGAGTTCGCCGACCATGGGCATGCGCTGAAGTTCGAGATAGTCGGCGAAGACGACGTGGCCGCTGACGTAGGTGAGCACGGCCAATGCGCCGGAAGCGATGATGGTGCAGCCGATGGCCAGGCCGTCTAATCCATCAGTAAGGTTCACGGCGTTGGACGAACCCATCAGAACGAAGATGACAAAAAGGACGAAGGGCAGAAAGGCCAGCAGGCCCAGGTGAGGGATATCGCCAAGCCAGTGCCAGTCGAGGTCGGGGCGCCAACTCTTGATGAAGGGCACGGTCAACCGCGTGGAAAAAAGCTTGAATTGCTCAAGAACGACCAGAGAGACCGCGACCGCTGCGCCGGCCAGCGCCTGGTAAAACAGCTTGGCCCGCGCGGTGAGGCCCAAGCTGCGCTTCTGGACGACCTTGATATAGTCGTCGGCAAAACCGATGGCCCCAAAAGCGAGTGTTGCGCCGACGGTGATCCAGACGAAGGGATTGGCGGGATCGGACCAAAGCACCGTGGGCAGCAGAATCGCGATGCCGATGAGCACGCCGCCCATGGTGGGAGTGCCGGTCTTTTTCAGATGCGTCTGCGGCCCGTCGTCGCGAACGTACTGGCCAATCTGAAACTCGCGCAGTTTCTGGATCACCCAGGGGCCGATGAAGAGCGCGATCAAAAGAGCCGTCAGCGAGGCAAACGCGGTGCGAAAGGTCAAATACCGGAAGATGCGGAAGGGGTGGAAGAACGGAAAGAGCTTTTCGTAGAGCAGCCAGTAAAGCAAGTGGCCTCCATAGCCGGCGTGAGGCGGGATTAAGGATGATTTTACTAGGCCGGGGCGCGAGGTGCTTCGCAGGCAG
>JBEKOA010000023.1:0-41343 GCA_049522255.1 Occallatibacter sp. | reverse complement strand
GAGGGCAGGGCCGGTGCATCGGAATCTTGATGACCAACCCTTGAACAAAAACCATCAACTACTTACCTCCCGGAAGAAAGGGCCGGGAACTCAATGAACGATTTGATGAACGGAATGAACGAGTCGGTGATTCTGATTGTTGGACTCTGCGTACTGGCAGTGATTTTCATCCTGGGCGTTATCACCTCTCTCTATCGCAAGGCCGGTCCCAACGAGGCCTTGATTGTCTACGGATTTCGCGGCCCGCGGGTGGTCAAAGGCCACGGCACGGTGATCTTTCCCATGGTGGAGAGCTGCCGTCAATTGAGCCTGGAGCTGATGAGCTTCGATGTGGCTCCGAAGCAGGATCTTTATACGAAACAAGGCGTGGCCGTGACCGTTGAGGCCGTGGCACAGATCAAGGTGCGCTCGGATCAGGCCTCGATTCTTACCGCCGCAGAGCAGTTCCGAAGGGCTGATACGTCTGGTGATGGAAGGCCATCTGCGCGGCATTATCGGTCAGTTGACGGTGGAGCAGATCGTCAAGGAGCCGGAGATGGTGGGCGAGCGGATGCGCGGCACCTGCGCCGGCGACATGAGCAAGATGGGGCTTGAGGTGATCTCGTTCACCATCAAGGAAGTTCGCGACAAGAACGAATACATTGCAAATATGGGCCGGCCCGATGTGGCGCGCATCAAGCGCGATGCCGATGTTGCTACAGCAGAGGCAGAGCGCGATACGGCGATCTTGCGGGCCAATGCTCTGCGCGATTCCTCTGTGAACAAGGCCAAGGCCGATCAGGAGCGGGTCATTGCCGAGACTGCCTCAGCAACCCGGCAGGCAGAGGCGCAGCGCGATCTCGACATCAAGAAAGCGGAATACGCCGAGCAGAGCCGCCGCCAGCAGGCCAACGCCGACAAGGCTTACGAGTTGCAGACTAATGTCATGCTGCAGCAGGTAACCGCCGAGCAGGTGAAGATTCAGCAGGTGGAAAAAGAGGGGCAGATCAAGGTGCAGGAGGCGGAGATCCTGCGCAACGAAAAGCAACTGATCGCCACCGTGCTCAAGGGCGCCGAGATCGAGCGGCAGCGCATCGAGAACATGGCCGCTGCGGAGAAGAACCGCCTGACGACCGAAGCCGAGGGCCGCGCGTCCGCAATTCGCGCACAGGGCGAGGCCGAAGCCAGCATCATCTTCCAGAAGGGCGAGGCGGAGGCCAAGGCAATGAGCGTGAAGGCCGAGGCCTACCAGGAGTGGAACCAGGCCGCGGTGGTGGACAAGCTGCTGACCAACATGGCCGATGTTGTGCGCGCGATGGCCGAGCCGCTCAGCAAGGTGGATCACATCACTATTGTTTCGACGGGCAACGACGATGCCGCCGGGGCGCACAAGATTACCGGCGACATGACGCGGATCGCGGCGCAGGTGCCGGCCTTATTTGAGGCGCTCAGCGGCATGGACATCAAGCAGTTGATGTCGAATGTGAAGGCGATCAAACCGAAGACGGACGAGAAAGCAAAGTAGGCTCTAGCTTCCGGCCTCTAGCTCCTGGCTGGTTCGCTGGGAGCCAGGAGCCGGGGCGGCTGAGCAAAGAGTTCCAGGAAAGCACAATCTGCCGGTAGCTGTTAGGAAGAGCTAGAAGCTAGCAGCTAGTCGCTGAAATGAAGGAGGAAGTCATGGCACTGCTGGAGAGAGTAAGCACATTGCTTCGCGCCAACCTGAACGACCTGGTGGAAAAGGCTGAGGATCCGGAGCGGTTGTTGAAACAGATCGTGCTCGATATGGAGAATCAGCTGATGCAGGTGAAGACGCAGGTCGCCATCGCTATCGCCGACGAGCACCTGCTGGGAAAGAAACGCACTGAGCAGATTGAACTGGCGGCGGAGTGGCGGCGCAAGGCCGAGTTGGCCGTCGAGAAGGACCACGACGATCTGGCACGCGCTGCGCTTGAACGGGCGCTGAGCCATGACCAGTTGGTGGCCGGTTTCACCACCCAGGCCGAGGACCAGAAACATGAGGCCGACAATTTGCGCCAGGCGCTACGCAAGCTGGAGCAAAAGTTGAACGAGACGCGCGCCCGCTGCGAGATGCTGATGGCCGAGCATCGCCGCGCCAAGGTTGTAGGGCGCGCCACGCAGGCCCGCCAGATCGTCGGCAACAGTCAGGAGCATGCGATCGGCCGGATGCAGACCAAGGTCCATCTCATCTCCGCTGAAAACGCCGCAGCCTGCGAGGTGCTCGCACCCGAGACGCTCGAAGACCGCTTCCAGGCCCTCGAGAGCGAAGACAAGGTCGAATTGCTGCTGAAGGAGATCAAGAGCCGGCGCGCGCTGCAGTAAGGCGGAGCAGGGGGGCGTTCAGTTGCTTGTGGAGTTCTGCGCGTCCGGCGAGGCGAGATTTGCGTCTAACTAGAAGGAACAGTGAACGCAGGATCAAATTCCGCCCCCGTCAGGCCTCGGTTGCAACAGGCGCATTGAGGGGTGATTTACCCTTGAGATAGCTTCCTGGGCTCGTTTGCCGGTCTTTTCGGTGAACGGGCACCGGTGGCGCCAACCTTGCGACTGGGGAACGAATGCTCTCACGCTCTTGTTTTTTTTCTGCAACGCTCGGGGCCGGTCTGGTCCTGCTGATGTTGTCCGGCAGCACCGTCGCGCAGGAGCCTGGGTCGCGGCCGAGCGTTGTTGCGGAGCTTCCCGAGGCTCCGGCATCGCAGTTTCCGGTGGCTGCTCCAGAGCCTTCGACCGAGCAGGCTCCGGACGGCCAAAGCCAGGCCACACCGCCGCCAGCGTCAGGCGCGGGACAGAGTGGCACGGCCCAGGCTGGTCAGGGCAGTTCCAGTTCCCAGACTCCCACCCCGCCACCCGCAGCAGAGAAGAGCCAGCACGACAAGGCAGAGGAGCAGATCAAGGAACAGGAGACGCAGCGAGTGGTGGGCGTTTTGCCGCAGTTCAATATCTCGTATCGCAGCGACGCCGTGTCGATGACCGCAGGGCAGAAGATGAAGCTCGCCTTTCGCTCCCAGATCGATCCGGTGGCCTTCGGTGCGGCATTTGTTGTCGCAGGCTATCACGAGGCTTTGGACGACGACACGGGATTCGGGTGGGGAATCGAGGGCTATGGAAAGCGGTCGGGGGCTGCATACCTCGACGCCTTCGACGGCACAATGATCGGCAACGGCATCCTGCCTTCCATTCTGCATCAGGACCCCCGCTACTTTCGTCTGGGCCACGGAACCATCACGCACCGGCTTTTCTACTCTCTTGCCACCAACGTCATGTGCAAGCACGACAATACGCACAAGTGGGAGCCCAACTACTCCAACGTAGGCGGCAACATTATTTCGGGCGCGATTTCCAATCTCTACTATCCATCAAGCAACTCCGGGATCGGCCAGACCTTCGCCACCGGCTTCATCGTCACTGCCGAGGGTGGAATCGGTTCGATGTTCGACGAGTTCTGGCCGGATATCTCGCGGAAGTTTCTCCACAAGGATCCGACGCACGGCCTTGACACTCAGGCGCGGGCTGCCGACCAACAGAAGAAGGAATCCAATCAGACTCAGAAGTAATCCAGACGGCTCCAATGCGAGCGAGGGATTCAATCGCTCCGCCCAGCGGGCCTTCGGCGCTAGCCCGTCGTTTTGCTGCTTGTGAGCTGCAGCGAAGAGCGCGCGGGCACAGCCGCTTGCCACCTCTACGTTACAGGCCTGATATTTGAAGATGAGCGGCGCAACGCCTGGCGCGTGCCATGAAAAGGGTTCTCGATGTTCACGATTCAACCGCGTATCCACTTGCTAACTACAGCTCTCATACTCATGGCTGCGCCTGCCGTGTTATCCCACGCGGCGCCGGCCAAAGCCGGGCCTCAGGACGGAGCAGGAGCCTTCGCAACCGGAAGGTACCGCAACCTCTTCGCCGAGGCCGGCCACTCGCCCAAGGAGATTCAGACCAAGATCGACGCGGCCTATGCGCAGCTTTTTCACGGCGACCGGTCGAATCAGTCCGTCGTCTTTGCCGCGGGCAGCAACGCCAACGGCCCTCTGATGTATCTGACCGATTGGGGAAACCACGATGTGCGCACCGAGGGCATGTCGTACGGCATGATGATCGCCGTCCAGTTGGACAAAAAGCGCGACTTCGATGCCCTGTGGAACTGGGCGAAGACTTACATGTATATCAGCGACCCGAAGCACCCGTCCTACGGCTATTTTTCCTGGTCGTGCAAGACGGATGGTTCGCCGAATGATGAAACTCCCGCGCCCGATGGCGAGGAGTACTTCGCGATGTCGTTGCTCTTTGCGGGAAATCGCTGGCCGGGCGGCCACGGCATCTATGACTATCACGCCGAGGCCGAGAGGTTGCTCACCGCGATGCGCCACCGGGCGGTTATGACCGGGGCCACCAGGTTCGGAGTGCGCAGCATCGGCCCAGAGATGAACGAAGAGAACGCAATGATTCTTTTCGTTCCGGGGATCACGCCGCACCCTTTCACCGATCCCTCCTACCATCTGCCTGCCTTCTATGAACTGTGGGTGCGCTGGGGACCGGTGGAGGATCGCGCCTTCTGGGAGCGCGCAGCCGAGGCGAGCAGGAGATTTTTCGTGAGGGCTGCCAACCCGCAGACCGGACTTACACCCGACTATGCCAACTTCGATGGCACGCCGCATGTTACCCGCTTTTCGCAGTCCGGGGAGTTTGCCTACGATGCATGGCGCACGGCCAGCAACTGGTCCGTCGATTGGTCGTGGTGGCACAAGGCGCCCGCGGAGCAGGAGTTGAGCGACCACATCCAGAAGTTCTTTGCATCACAGGGCGTCGATGAGTGCGCACCGCTCTACACGCTGGATGGCAAAGAGGTGGATCCTGTGCCGGGGCAGGTTCATCATCAACACCGGGCCGGACTGCTGGGCGTCAACACCGTGGCAGGGCTTGCAGCCACTGACCAGGCTCGCGCAAGGCTTTTCACCGATGCGTTATGGAATATACCAATTCCCACTGGCGAGGGCCGCTACTACGATGGCATGCTCTACCTGATGAGCCTGATGCATGTGAGCGGCGAGTTTCGCATCTGGGGTCCAAAGTAGGCTCGGCCATCGCGCAAACCAATGAAAAATCGGCGCGTAATGCATACGAGGCGCCGCCAAAGATTCTCAGAGCCTTGCGGTTACGCTACTCTCATCAACTCTCTACCCCGTGCCAGCGCGCGCTTGTTCAACTCGGTCCAGCGGGGATTCTTCACCAGTCTTCCGAGAGCCGCGTCGACGTTTACATCTTGCAGTACACCGGTGATCTCAAGCAGAGCGCCGAGCATCACCATGTTGCCCGCGCGCGCATCGCCCAACTCATTGGCGATCTGAGTAAATGGACGCGCCAGCACGTGCACGCCTTCGCGATTGCAATCGGCAGGGAACTCTTCACCGTTGTAGAGAATCCATCCTCCAGCGAGCACGTTCTTTACAAACTTTCTGAGCGACGGTTCATTCATTGCCACCAGCACGTTGGGATTCGCCACCATAGGGGAGTCGATCACATCTCTTGAAAGGCGCACATGGCAATTGGAGGTTCCCGAGCGCATTTCCGGCCCGTAGGACGGCAGCCAGGAAACCTCGAGGCCCGCGTCGAGCCCTGCCTCGGCCAGCACCTCGCCGAGCAGCAAAACTCCCTGGCCGCCAAAGCCGGCGACGCGCACGCGAAGATCCAGATCTGTCGCCTTCTCCACTGAGATGGGGTTGCCTTCGGGCAGGCTTTCGCTATCGACACCGAGGATTTGCGGAATCTGATCGAGCGGCGGTGCGGGTTTGTGAGACTGCTCCAGCCGCGGCTCTTTGGTGCGATCGCAAAAGACGCCCAGCGGAAAGGTCTTCTGCATCACGTCGCGCACCCAAAGCTGCGCCTTCACGGGAGTCATTTTGAAAATGGTGGGACACGGCGACAGCACCTCAATCAGCGAGAAGCCCAGTCCGCGCACCTGGTTCTCCACGGCCCGCTTGATCGCCCGCGTGGCCTGCACGATCTGCTTCGTATCTCCCAGGCCGACGCGCTCGATGTAGACCGGAGCTTCGAGAGTGGCCAGCAATTCACAGATGTGAAGCGGGTAACCTTCATTGGCAGCGCTGCGCCCCTCTGGAGTGGTCGCGCTTTTCTGGCCAAGCAGAGTGGTTGGCGCGGACTGTCCGCCGGTCATGCTGTAGACAGCGTTGTTGATAAAAATCATGGTCACGCTCTCGCCGCGATTGGCTGCGTGCAAGATCTCCGATGACCCGATGGCTGCCAGATCTCCATCTCCCTGGTAGCCGATGACTATGCTTTCTGGTCTGCTTCGCTTTGCGCCCGTGGCCGCAGCCGGCGCGCGTCCGTGAGCGGCGGAGATATTGCCCACATCAAAATAGTTGTAGGTGAAAACCCCGCAGCCTACCGGGCCGACAAGGATCGTCCGGTTCTGAATGCCCAGTTCGTCGATGGCCTTGGCCAGCATCTTATAGACCTGGCCGTGCCCGCAGCCAGGGCAGAAATGCGTTTGGTGCTGTAGTTCTGCCTTCCGCTCATAGCGCTCGTAGAAGGCCTTCGCCTTGCTGTGGGACACCGCGTATTCCTGGACCGTTTCGCTGTTAGACATGGGCCACCTGCTTGTCTTTCTGCAGAGCGATTTGCCGCGCCAGCTCCCTCACAAAACCGAGCACCTCTTCATGCGACGGCACATTTCCACCCACGCGGCTGAGGAACTCGACGGGCCGCGCGCCGTTCAACGCCAGCCGGACGTCTTCGAGCATTTGTCCGTTGCTCATCTCAACCACGACGAAGACCCGCGTGTGCTCGGCCAGGCGCTTGAAATGCAGCTTCGGAAATGGATAGAGAGTAATAGGCCGCAGCACACCGACTTTGAGTCCGTCGGCGCGCGCCTCGGCCGCCACTGCCTTGAGAATCCGGCCCATGATTCCATAGCCGGTGAGGACAATTTCGGCATCACTGGTGCGCCATTCCTCTACACGGGTCTCGCACTGTTCGGCACGGCGATACTTGGCCTCCAGATGCCCCTGATGCGCTTCCATTTCGTCGATGTCCAGATGCAAAGAAGTGATCAGATTGCCGCGCGACTCCTCTGTGCCCATTACGGCATAGGCAGGCGTTTGCGGTTCGACGGCGGTCTGAGGAAAAGCGACCGGCTCCATCATCTGCCCGATGAATCCATCGGCAAGCACGACCACAGGGTTGCGATAGCGGTCAGCCAGTTCAAATGCCAGAGCTGTTAAATCCGCCATCTCCTGCACGGAGTGTGGAGCAAGAACGATGGTGCGGTAGTTGCCATGGCCGCCGCCCTTGACCACCTGGTGATAGTCGCCCTGCTCGGCCGCAATGTTGCCCAAGCCTGGCCCGCCGCGAGTGATGTCGGCGATCACGCAGGGCAGCTCCGCGCCGGCCATGTAGCTGATGCCTTCCTGCATGAGGCTGATGCCTGGCCCGCTCGACGCTGTCATCGAGCGCACGCCCGTCGAGGCCGCGCCGTAGAGCATATTCATCGCCGCGACTTCGCTCTCGGCCTGCAGAAATACTCCGCCTGCCCGCGGCATATAAAGCGCCGCAGCCTCAGCGATCTCGCTGGCCGGCGTAATCGGATACCCATAAAACGCGCGGCATCCGGAGAGGATCGCGCTCCGGACAATCGCTTCGTTCCCCTTCATCAGCTGCTTGCGCATTCGCTTGCTCCTGCACTTCCCGGTTCGCTGCTGCGCGGCTCATCGCTTGCGCGAGGCACGATTTTCAATACTGTAATTGCTCCCGGCTCGGGGCAGACCATGAAGCAGATTCCGCAGGCCGTGCAGCTCACGCCCGTATAGGCTGCCGTGCGATAGCCGTATCGATTCAGCCTCTCGTTGAGCACGATCACCTTCGGCGGGCAGGCATCCACGCAGAGACCGCAGCCCTTGCACTCCTCCACATCGACCCGCATCTGGCCGCGGTCCTGTTTTACTACATTCGCCATTTCTATTCCTTTTCGCCGCTGCTATTCACTCGAAAAAATAAGACGGTGGCCATCTTCAAGGTAGGGGCAGCCCTGAAACCCTTCATTCTCGGCTTCTTAATGGCGTCCGGCAGTGATCCACATCACCTTGTCCTTGAGCGTTCAAAGCAATGGCCCGGCCCGTGACGGTTGAAGCAAAACAGGTTGCATTGCGCGCGAGTGAGATGAATAATTGCCGTCTGATGAGCTCATCCGTTCATTCCGTAGCAGGCCTCGAAGCGCGTGGCCCGGCGCCCACCGCCACGGCAGCGCTGATGCTGATCGGCTTCAGCGCGGTCATCGGCCAGGTCGTGCTCATGCGCGAACTGATGGTCGTCTTCAATGGCAACGAAATGTCGCTGGGGATACTGCTGGCTACATGGCTTTTCTGGACCGCAGCCGGAAGCATTCTATGCAGCTTTGCGTTCAAACAAAGCAACGCACGACGAACGGTGGCCGCGCTCGAAGGCTTGCTCGGGCTTAGCCTGCCGGCGACCATTTATGCCTTGCGTGCCAGCAAGAGCCTTTTTCAATCTGTTCCCGGCGAACTGGTCGGTCCGCTCCAGGCGCTGCTTGCAGCACTGGGCTGCCTTAGCATCTTCTGCGTTGTCGCGGGTGCGCTCTTTGTGGCGGCGGCGCGAATGATCAGCGAGGGGTCCGGCGCCGACGCGCGCGGGGCCGTCAGCGTGGCGTATTTGTTCGAGGCGGCAGGCTCGGCGATCGGAGGCCTCGCCGCCAGCCTGGTCTTGTTGCGCTTTCTTGAGCCATTTCAGATTGCAAGCGTTGTGCTTGTCTTGAACCTGTGGATGGCCGCTATGCTCTTGTTCCGTATGAGCCGCAAGCTGGTAATGGGCGAGGCTGTTTTGGCTGCCCTGCTCGCGGTCTTTCTTCTTGTCACGGTTGCGCCGTGGCTCGAACGCCAAGCTCAAGCGCGCCAATGGAGCGGCTTCCACGTTCTCGCGTCGCGCGATTCCATTTATGGCAATCTCACGGTGACGGAAACAGGCAACATCCGCAGCCTGTATGAAAATGGCCTGATTCTCGCGAACGCGCCAGATGAAGCGGCCGCCGAGGAGTCGGTTCATTATGCGCTACTCGAGCACCCGGAGCCCCGGCGCGTGCTGCTTATCGGCGGCAGTGCAGGCGGCAGCGTCGCGCAAGCTATGAAACATCCCACCATCGAGCGAATCGACCTGGTCGAGTTGGATCCGGCGCTGATTGGCGTGACGCGTGAATTCCTTCCAGCCGAGTACGCAGTCTTGTCTTCTGATCCCAAGGTGCATCTGTACTACGCCGATGGCCGGGCCTATCTCAACTTAACGAACGAGAGATATGACGTGATCATCATTAATGTGCCCGATCCGCAGACTGCCCAGTTGAACCGTTTCTACACAGCGGAGTTCTTTGGTTCCGCGCGCGATCATCTCGCACCGGGCGGATTGCTGGCCTTGCAATTGCGCTCATCGGAAGAGGCCATCGGCCCCGACTTGGCGGAGTTTCTGCGCTGCATCAATCGCACCTTGCGAGAGGTCTTCCCGTATGTTGTTTCAATTCCGGGCGAGACGATTCACTTGTTCGGCGCGACGCGGCCCGGCGTTCTCACCGACGATCCCCGCGCTCTGGTTGCGAGGCTGCAGGAGCGGAATCTGCAGGCGCGGTATGTTCGCGAGTACTTCATTCCCTTCCGCATGATGCCAGATCGCATGGAAGAGATGCGCGTGCAACTGCAGCCACTGGCCACGACGCGATTAAATCGCGATTTCTCGCCCGCCGCTTACTACTTCAACGCCGTGCTGTGGAGCGCACAGTTCAAGCCCGACTATGCCGGATGGCTGCGGGCTGCGGAGCATGTGACTTCGAAGACTGCCTTTGGCGTGGTCCTTGTTGTTCTGTTTTCCGTAGCGGCGCTTCTCGGATTTATAACTCCGCGTGAGCGGCGCGCCCGAGCGGCGGCCGGCTTCTCGATAGCCGCCACCGGATTCACGCTGATGGCGTTGCAGATCTTCTTGTTGCTTGCGTTTCAATCGATCTTCGGATACGTCTACCACCAACTCGCGATTCTAATTGCTCTGTGCATGGCCGGCATTGCGTTGGGATGCTGGTTGGGGATGCGCCGCATAGGTCGTGCCGGTGGTTCCTCTTGCCGCGCCATTGCACTCACACAGATTCTGCTCGCGCTTTCGATGCCATTTCTTATGCTGCTGGTCAACCTGCTCGCGAATGTCTCTGGAGCGGCAATGACCTGGCTGGCTGCGCAGTGCGTCTTTCCAGTTTTGGCAGCACTCTGCGGCATTCTGGGAGGCTTCCAATTTCCGATGGCGACAGCCATCGAATTCGACGACAGCAACAGCCGGCGAAAGCTTGGCCTGCTCTACGCCATCGATTTGCTGGGTGGATCGGTGGGCGCCCTCCTGTTGAGCGGTTACTTGATCCCTCTCTTCGGATTCTGGCAGACTGCATGGCTATGCGCCGCGGTGAATCTGGCCCCGGCCTGGTTGGCTGCGTGCGTGAGCGTGCAACAGCCTGCGTACAGGGGCTGAAGTTCTCGCTCTTGCAGTGTGACGAGCATTGGCCAATTTCGTGCGTGCCGCGAGGATTCGACTGTGAAATGACGGCAACCATCATTGAGCAAGTGCCGCATCTGCTGATACACCACCGGTCACGGAGGCCGACCTAGCGGCATGACACGCCGCTTGTTGCTGGTCTTCAGGACAAACTTCAGGTTATTGATTTCATCGACAAGAGAATACTCTCGCTGCTCCGCAACCTCGTGGCACAGTGCTAGATACGGAGCCACTGACGCTCACTGCCGATGGGTTATGTGACCCTGAAAAGCGATGGCAGCACGCATCATTCTCAGTCGGTCAATACAGATTCCAGAAGGGGAAACGGGACAGTTTTGGGAAATCTAATTGTCACTGCAGCGAGACAATCCTTGATCTTGAACAACCGGGACTATTCCGGATGCTAATGTTTGGACATGATTCTTCAGAGCCATTGATTGTTTTGGAAAGCATGAGGGCACTTACCTTCATGCGGGCTCTTGGAAATTGATTCTGGATTGTTCACTTGGCTCCGAGAGGACAAAGATGGGAATGCGATGAGATCGATCCGAAGTATCTGTTGATGCGAAAATTGTTCTTCGCCGGCTGCATTCTTATTCGCAACTCTTGTCATTCATCTCGCATGACTTTGAACTTGAGGTCCTCGTTTATTATGACCGGGAAGCTATTATCCATCCTCCTGCTGTCCTGCACGCTCTGCGCGGGACAGTCCACGGTGACTACTCCGTGCGCTTCAACTCAGTACTCGACCATCGCGACTGGAGAGGATTGCTCGACACCGTTGTCTCCGACCGCTCCAAGAGCGCAAAAGAGACAGGTTTAGACGCATCGCCACTGCCGCACGATAGACAACGCTGTTCAGGGCTTACCCAAGACAATGAATGTTTGGCTGGTTACGATCGGCGAACCCCTCCCGCTGGCGCTCTCGAAGGAGGACCGCCTGCACCGGACCGGTCAGTTTGCCCAGTTTCTTGCTTCGCGCGGACACCATGTCGTATGGTGGACCTCGGCATTTGATCATTTTCGCAAACGGCATCATTTCGAACAGGACGCCACGGTTTCGGTCGCTCCCAACCTCATTGTGCGCGCGCTGAGAGGGTGCGGCTAGACGGCGCCCAAATATGGTCGCTGATGCGCCGTTCAAACGCGGGACTGGACCCTTTGCCCAACCGGTACGATTTTCTGGCCACCATTAACAACAAGGCTGTGGAGTATTTGAGCGCAGGCCTGCCCGTCATCTCCAGCCCGCGTAAGGGCGTGCTCTGCGACTTATTGAAGGAAGGGGCGTGCGGGTTAAGCTACTCCTCCGGATCGGTCGAAGAACTGATCGAGTTGATCGAGAGACTTCTTTCCGATCGGAGTGCGCTGGCTTCGATGTCGGCGCGGGCTCAAGAGGTATTTGCGCATCATTTCATGGCCTCGGCTGCTCACGAACGCATGACTGAGTATCTGACCGAAGTTGTCAGCAGCACCGTGCTTCAGCGGGCGGCTTCACCCAAGGTGACATAGGTGCGATCGAAGAGAAGGTTTTCGGCTTACTGTTGCATGGATGTGCCGGAGGCGAGCCCAAGCCTCCCGGATGGATTGTCTTTTCAGGTTTGGACGCCCACCCTTCGGCACCCATTTCCTCCGGTTTTGGGATGGATGCATGGAGTTGCGGCCTTGCTTCAGCTAAGCGGGGTCATGCCGAATCTGGGTTACAGCGTCGTTTACGTCCATCGGGGTGCACGCATTATTCATCACTCCTGCACATTCTCCCGTTGTTATCGCTGGATGTTCGTGGGTCAATCGGAGGTGCAGATCAGCTCCACCTGGACCGACCCGGAGTTTCGCAATCAGGGAATCGCTTCGGCCACCCTGGCGTATATCATGCACACGGTGGCGACAGGTTGCCACCGCTATTGGTATATCTGCCGCGAAGACAACGAGGCCTCACGGCGGACATGCATTCACGCCGGATTCGAGTTTGCTTTTCATGTGAAGCGCAACTCCCTCTGTGGCATCTTGGGAACGAGATGGTATTCCGTCAAGGACAGAGAACAAAGAAGTCGACAGGATGAAGGCTGGATTCCCGCCGTTTCGGTCGAGCGTCAAAACTGGTTCGGCAAATACTGTGTGCGCAAAGCAGCGGACCGCAACGATCTGCGGTGAATCCGCGAGGTCTTGTTTAAGACTGTCGCTTGGAAACGCTCGGTGATTCGCGCCTTTCAGAAGATTCATTTCGATGATGCCGGCGCTGCGTTGCCGAGCGGCTAAAGACGCGTCGATGACTCGAGAATGAATCTCCCTACCACTCCCACCCCACTTAAATCCTGTTTGACACTGAACAGAAGACGGAGCAGGCTCATGACTACACTTCCAACACTACGTGCCGTCCCATTTTTCAACTACCCCGACATTTTCACCTCGCAACGGGAAGACCTGGTGCGGGTTTTTACCGAGGTGTCCAGCCGCGGCTCCTTTATCATGCAGGAGGAATTGAGTGCCTTTGAAACGCATCTGGGGGCATTCATCGAAGCAAGACATGCGCTCGGCGTAGGCAATGCCACGGACGGCCTGCATATGGCAGTGCGCGCCGTGGGGATTGGTCCGGGCGACGAGGTGATCGTCAGTTCGCACACGATGATCGCCACCGCAGCTGCCGTTCATTTTGCCGGCGCCACGCCAGTGCCGGTTGAATGCGGACCGGATCACCTGATCGACGCGGTTGCTGCAGAAGCGGCCATCACCTCAAGAACACGCGCCATCATGCCGACTCAACTGAATGGGCGCACGTGCGACATGGACGCTCTGCAGGCGATCGCCGGCCGGCACGGGTTGATCCTGCTCGAAGACGCCGCGCAAGGGCTGGGGTCGAAGTATAAAGGGCGGTGTGCCGGCACATTCGGCGCGGCCTCGGCCATCAGTTTTTACCCAGCTAAGGTGCTGGGATGCCTGGGTGACGGGGGTGCCGTCATCATGAACAGCCCCGAGATCCACGAGCGCATCTACCAGATGCGAGACCATGGGCGCAGCACGACCGGCGAGATTGTTTCCTGGGGCTTGAATTCCCGTTTGGACAACCTGCAGGCGGCTCTTCTTGACTACCAGTTGAAAAAATACGACCGCGTCATCGAGCGCCGCCGTCAACTGGCCTCTCGCTACACAGAGCGCCTCAGCGAAGTTACCGAGGTTGTGCTTCCCCCCGCTCCCGAGGCCGACCCTGACCACTTTGATATCTATCAGAATTTTGAAATTGAAGCGAAACGCCGCGATGGGCTCAAAAAGCATTTGAAGGACTGTGGTATTGGAACACTGATTCAGTGGGGAGGACAGGCCGTCCATCAACTGAAAGCCCTGGGGTTTACCGGGAGCCTGCCCTACACCGAAGGGCTTATTGCCCGCATGTTGATGGTGCCCATGAATATGTCCCTGACTGACGGCGATGTCGACTATGTCTGTGACTACATCCGCGCGTTCTACGGGTACCCGGCATGAGCACGGCCATGATGCTCGATTCCCATCTCCTGGCCAAGCGCATCCGTGTGCACGCACTGCGCATGACAAGCGCAGGCGGCGGATCGCATATCGCGGCGATCCTCTCCTGTGCCGATATCCTTGCCGTCCTCTATGGCGGAGCGATCAACGTGGATTCGGAGGCGCCGGAGAGCCCCACTCGCGATCGCTTCATTCTGAGCAAGGGCCACGCCGGGGGCGGTTTGTATGCTGCGCTCGCCGAGCGAGGATTTTTTGCTGTTGAGAAGCTCGCCACACATTATCAGGACGGGTCGGAGTTGAGCGGACATGTCTCGCACAAACTGCCCGGCGTCGATGTTTCTACCGGAGCATTGGGGCATGGTTTATCGATCGGGGCGGGGATGGCCTATGCGGGAAGACTGCGGGAAGCACGCCACCGGGTTTACTGCCTTCTGAGTGACGGGGAGTGCGATGAGGGATCCACTTGGGAAGCGGCTCTATTTGCCTCCCATCACCGGTTGACGAATCTGGTTGCCATTGTGGACTACAACCGGATTCAAGGGATCGCATCGGTGGCGGAGGTGCTCGAACTCGAGCCTTTTGCCGACAAATGGATCTCCTTCGGCTGGGCCGTCCGCGTGGTGGACGGGCATAACCATGAGGCTCTTCAGCAAGCCCTTGAATCCGTCCCTTTGGCCGAAGGCAAGCCCACCTGCATCATTGCGCACACCACCAAGGGGAAAGGAGTCAGTTTCATGGAAAACAGCGTGCTCTGGCACTACCGCATTCCGCGGGGCGCGGAATTCGATGCGGCGCTTGCCGAACTGGAGGGCCGGTCGTGAGAGACTCTTTTGTCGCTGTGCTGACCGAAGTTGCTGCGCGACATCCCGAACTGATGTTGCTCACCGGCGATCTAGGCTTTGGTGTGCTCGACAACTATGCGGCTCGTTT
Organism: Occallatibacter sp.; assembly: GCA_049522255.1. Lineage (GTDB taxonomy): Bacteria > Acidobacteriota > Terriglobia > Terriglobales > Acidobacteriaceae > Telmatobacter. The sequence continues at coordinate 26,394 of JBEKOA010000023.1, read as the reverse complement.
TCCGCGTCAGTTTCTCAACGCGGGCGTTGCGGAGCAGAACATGTCGGGCCTTGCCGCCGGCCTGGCGCTCGAAGGCCATTGCGTATTTACCTATTCCATCGGCAACTTTCCGACGCTTCGCTGCCTGGAGCAGATTCGCAACGACATTTGCTACCACGGCGCCAACGTCAAGATCGTCTGCATCGGCGGCGGGATGAGTTATGGACCGGTAGGCTTTTCGCATCACGCAACCGAAGATCTGGCCATCCTTCGCTCGCTTCCCGGCATGCTGGTCTTGTCGCCCTGCGATCTATGGGAAGCTGCCGAGGCCACACGCTCTCTCGTTACGCATCGGGGTCCTGCCTATCTGCGCCTCGACAAGTCAGCAGCACCGGTGGAGATGCGATTTGGCGAGAGCTTTCAACCGGGTTCAATCAGGACCGTTCGCCAAGGATCGGACGTGACCCTTGCGGCAACCGGCGGGATACTCGAGGAAGCCCTCTTAGCTGCGGATGCGCTGGCTGAGCAAGGCATTTTCTGCCGCGTTCTCAGCGTGCACACAATCAAGCCCCTCGATACCCACACGCTTGTTGCGGCTGCGAAGGAAACGGGCGGAATCGTCAGCATCGAAGAGCACGCCGTCGATGGCGGGTTAGGCGGGGCGATCGCCGAGTCGCTCATGGAAGCCGGGGTCTTTCCCGGGTTTTTCGTGCGCATGGGACTCCGCAACACGTTCTCGTCGGTCATCGGCAGTCAAAGGTATTTACGGAAGGTCTACTCTTTGGACGCGGCGTCAATCCATCGAACCGTGTCCGCGAAGCTGGGCGTTGCAGCGGAGGTTCTCTCATGATGATCAAACGCGCATTCGATATTCTCGCCGCGTCGCTTGGCCTGCTTCTATGTTCGCCGATTCTGATTGCCGTGATGTTCGCCTTATGGATTCAGGACCGGCGTTCGCCATTCTATATTGCGCCTCGGGTTGCTCGCGGAGGGGGGATCTTCCGCATGGTTAAATTTCGGTCCATGGTCGTCAATGCCGACAGAATTGGCGGCTCGTCCACCGCAGTTACGGATCGCCGCATTACCCCAGTCGGCCAGTTCGTGCGTTCGTACAAGCTGGACGAACTGATCCAACTCTGGAACGTCCTCAAAGGTGAAATGAGCCTGGTCGGGCCAAGGCCCCAGGTATTGTGCGATGCCGCGCTTTACACGGATGCGGAGAGGCGCATGCTTTCAGTTCCGCCCGGAATTACAGACCCCGCGTCCATTGTCTTCTCCGACGAAGGCGAAATCCTGAAAGGTAGTACCAACCCCGATCTCCGCTACAGCCAGATCATTCGCCCCTGGAAGAGCAGGCTTGCGCTGGCCTACATCGACCACCGGAGCTTCTGGATTGACATTCAGTTGATCGTTCTGACGGTGGTTGCCATCTTTTCGAGACCCCTGGCGCTTCGTGCGCTTGGTTCTCTTCTGCACGGATGGGGACTCGACCCGCTGGTCATCCGCATGGCCGCACGCCGGGAGCCACTCCTGGCTTATCCGCCGCCAGGCGCCGATGCGGTCGCTCAGCACTCCTCGTGAGGACTAGACGTGAGCCTCGGTAGATCCATATTCTCTATTGTCCAACCGGGAATCGTTTTGATAGGACTTCTCCTGACGGGCGCCAGCCCGATAGCGGCTGAGCAGCCGATTGGGTCTGTGGATGCCGGGCAGTCGGGGCGCGATTCCGGCCGTTCGGCGATTGTTTGCGAGCGTCCAACGCTGGGTTCGCCCTACATCCCCGTCGATAGCTGGGTCTATCCAGCCGTGCTGCGGCTTTACTCGATGGGCTACGTCGATCAAGTCTTTCTAGGAATGCGCCCTTGGACGCGTTCCAGTCTGAGCAACATGCTCCAAGAGATCGATACCGAGATTCAGGATGCGAACACTTATGGGGTTTCAACCGCGGGCGAGGCCGAGGATATCTACGCGGATTTGATTCATCTCTTGCATTACGACGCTGGAATGCAATGCCTGACTCATCAGGGAAACTCCCATCTCGAGTCGGCCTACACGGTGGCTCGCGCGATCAGCGGCACGCCGCTGCGCGACAGTTACCATCTCGGCTCGACGATCATCAACGACTACGGCCGTCCCTACGAGAGTGGATTCAATCACTACTCCGGCGCCGGCGGTTATGCCGCTGGGGGCCGTTTCGTGCTCTACGCGCGCGGCGAGTTTGAGGCTGCGCCATCGGCCACCGGCTACTCCCAGCCACTTACACAGGCACTTAGCACAATTGACGGCACGACCTTTTTCAACACAGCCACGAATCTTCCCTACAATCAGTCCACGATTCCCATGGGGCCCATCGCCGCCACCACCGTTGGGCGATTCATTGAAGCATATGTCTCGGCACACATCCTCAACCACGAAATCTCTTTCGGCAAACAGGACGAATGGCTCGGGCCTGGATTGGGCGGCGGCATGGCCTACTCCAACAACGCAGAGAATATCTACTCCTTCCGCATCAACCGCATCGAGCCGCTCTACATTCCCGTACTCTCCAAGATCTTGGGGCAGTTCCGCTACGATTTCATGGTCGGATCGGTCTTCGGGCACACCTATATGGCGAATCCGGCATTTCTCGCCAACCCCTCGCCAACTCAGCCCAATGTTATCAATCCCGGAGATCCCTGGGTGCATGTCGAGAAAGTCAGCTTCAAGCCAACGCGTGACCTCGAGTTCGGCTTTGAGCGCACGGTCATCTGGGGAGGGCACGGTCACGAGCCGGTCACACTGCACACGTTCCTCCGCAGTTTCTTCAGCTTTGACTCCGCTGTTTCCGCCGTAAAATACACCGCTCAGGACCCCGGCGCCCGGTTCGGTGCATTTGATTTCACCTACCGTCTTCCTTTTGCACGCAATTGGGTGACGCTCTACACCGATTCAGAGGCGCACGACACCGTCAGTCCGCTCTTCAAACCACCGCATGGTTGCTTCAGACCGGGTCTCTATCTCACCCATCTCCCCGGCATCCCCAAGCTCGATTTGCGCGTCGAGGCCGTGGATACGGATTCCTCTTATCCGTCCAGCGTTGGCGGCCGTTATCAATATTGGGAACTGATTCAAAGACAGGGCTACACCAACCATGGTCAACTCTTCGGCGACTGGATCGGGCGGGAGGACAAGGGCGGCCAGGGTTGGATCACTTACCATCTGAGCGGTAACGAATGGCTCCAAGTGAGTGTTCGCAATCAGAAGTCCGCCAAGGACTTCATTCCCGGCGGCACGACCTTGAACGACGTCAACTTCCAAGCGGTCAAGCGGATCGGCAGAGACTTCGAGATCAACGGCAACTTCACCCTGGAACATTGGAAAGCTCCCGTCTACCTCCCCGGCCCGCAGACGGTGACCACGACCAGCATCCAGTTGACCTGGTTTCCGGAGAGGAAGATTCTCTTCTAAGACAGTGCTGGAAAGGCCGCAGAAAAGGCGGTTCGAAGACGGAGGTTTTCCGAGATCCGGGGCAGGCTAAATCCAAGTGCCAACAAAGGGCCGTGGTGGGGACAGTCCTAGTGGACTGTCCCTGCCGCGGCCCTTTGTTCGGTGGCCGCTCAGCGCGTCTCCGGGGCGCCAAGAAGTTTGCAGGCGTTGATGGGGGAATGTCGATAACGCTCAGTGCTTGGGCTCGTGGAAGACAACCGCGGTGAAGCTGAAGATGTCTGTATCATCCTCTTTCCAGCAACCGGAGGCCATTCCGGCTTTGCGGCAGGTCTGTTCGAGGAAGGTCTGCCGGTCCCATTTCTGTTCTACCGGAACCTGTGGTAACAAGAGGCCCTCGGAGTCACCGTTTTTCATCAGCAGTCCATGCTCGCCGATCCTGATCTGTTGAACGTCCGTCACGCGGCGCAGAGGCGAAAGTACTGAGATTTCATATTCAAGCTGCGGCAACTCCGATGCGTTGACTGCCTGAAAGCGGGGGTCGTGCAAAGCGGCGTGAGTGGCCGTGTCGCGCACGGTGATATAGAGCGGCTTGACCGCGGAGGTGTAGCCGATGCATCCGCGCAGATCTCCGGATTTGGTGAGCGTTACGAATGCCCCGCGCTCCTGGTTCAGCGTCGCGCTGGCGCTTGCGGGCGGCTCATACAATTCATTTTTCTGAACGACATATTCCACCGACTTGCGCGCCAGCGCAAGCAGTTCGCTCTTCTCCTGTTCGCTCAATGTGAAGGGAGTCTCGGCTGTTTTTTCTGCGGGAGTTTTCACAAAAACGTCCGCGCTATAGCCGACTACGCGCGAGCGATCGCCTGTTACATCGCCTGAGTTCGCGTACTTCAAGACACGGGCCTGGTTGGCGCCCATGCGTTCTGCGTAAATCATCGTGGCCACGATGGGCGCGCCGCCGCATGCCTCCCAGATACGCGACTGGAAGTTGCGCGACATGCTGAAGTAGTCCCAAGCCTCCAGCGCATTGAGCGTCTTGTGGTCGATCTTGACGGCGTCATCGTAGGGATGGAAGTGCGAGAGATCGGAGCTGGCCAGAACGAGCGTACCGCCTTCCTGGCCCTCGCTCTTGATCAGCTTTGCCAGAGCTACGCCCAGCGCGCGGCTGCTCTCATAGCTCTGATCTCCCATGACGATGGGCACGACTTCAAAGTTGCCCATCACCTTTTGCAACCATGGCAATTCAACCTCGATGGCATGTTCACCGCCCGCCGGCGTGGGGTCGTGTCCCTGAGTGGAGAGCTGCATGGTAGAGCTCAGCTTGACGAGTTCACGCGCAAAGGCCTTGTCCACCGGCACATTTCCCAGAGGAGTTGCATAAGCGTCACCTTCATAGATCGAAGTGAAATCGAAGCCCACATGGTGCGATGGAGCAATCACCACCACGCGGGAGAACTTGCGTCCCTTCAATGCTGTATAGGTGTATGCGGCCACGGGTCCGGAGTATTCGTATCCGGCATGCGGAGCGACCACGGCCAGAATCTGATCGGTGACCGGCGGTCCGGAGACACGCGCCAGCAGGTCGTCGATCATAGCTGAAAGCGCCTTTGGGTCGGAGGGATAAAAGCTGCCGGCGACGGCTGCCTGGCGTACCTTTTGCGCGTCATCGGCGCTCACATGTTTGAGCGGCGTCAAGACCAGTAGAGCAATGAGCGGCGCCGACAGCCAATAGGCGCTCGGGGTCATGGCGATATTCATCAGCGAATCCTCCGTACTTTCTATGCGTGCCAGATGCCGGCAATCGGCTGATGGCAGAACGGGCAATGATTCTTCTCGATCAGCATCTGGCTGGCCGTGAACCCCACGCGCTCGACGAGCATCTTGCGGCACCCGGGGCAATAGGTGTTTTGCGCCGGATGTCCCGGCACATTGCCGATATAAACGTAGTGCAAACCCTCGGCGTCTGCAATCGCCTTGGCGCGTTCCAGAGTTGGCACAGGCGTGACGGGCAGATTCTTCAACAGGTATTCGGGATGAAACTGAGTGAAATGCAGAGGCACATTTTCGCCAAGATTCGTTTTGACCCATTGCGCCAATCCGCGGAATTCCTGATCACTGTCGTTGAGCGTGGGTAGAACCAGGTAAACGATCTCCGTCCACTTGCCCAGCTTGCGCAGAGTGACGAGAGAGTCCAGCACCGGCTTCAACTGGCCAGTTACAACCTGACGATAGTACGACTCGGCGAAGGATTTGAGATCGATCTTGACGGCATCCATCTTTCCATAGGCTGTCTTCAACGCATCCTCTTGCATAAACCCGTTTGAGACCACAATGCTGCGGATGCCGGCCTCATGACCAGCATCGGCGGCATCCATCAGATATTCGCTGAAGACGACCGGCTCGCTGTAAGTGAAGGCAATCGTTGGACAGCCATATTGTTTGGCGAGTTCGGCGACGCGCTGCGGGGGAGCATATTGGGCGGGAACCTGCTCGGGGCGCGATTGGGAGATGTCCCAATTCTGGCAGAACTTGCAGTTGACGTTGCAGCCGGCCGTGCCCAGCGAGAAGGCAGTCGTTCCAGGAAGATAGTGGAAGAGCGGCTTCTTCTCGACTGGATCGACATGGGCCGCGGCGATCCGCGAGTGGACCAGGGTGTAATAGGTTCCGCCGCGATTTTCGCGCACGCCGCAGTAGCCGCGCTCCTTGTCTCCCACCGTGCATTCGCGCGGACAGAGCTTGCACTTGATCTTGCGATTGGGAAGCTTCTGGTAGAACTTCGCCTCGACGATGTAGCGCGAGTCATCCTCGCTTTTGGAGTCCGAGCCCGACGGAACCGCGGTTGCGGGCTCGGCGACGCCAGGCCTTCCCAGCACCGCGCCAGAGCCCAGCACCGCTCCCGACGCCAGCGCGCACTTCAGAAACGAGCGGCGATCCAACGGATGCTGGCCTTTCATCGCACCCTCGACATCCAGTCTACAGAACATATTCAACCACTCAGCGATTGTTCAGGCTACACTTCGACGAGCGAAATCTCATTTGGATCGTTTGTGCCAAGATGGTGCTCGGCATCGGCCGCGGTGGCGATGTAGCGCGGCGCGCGCTCCTCGGCCTCGAGCGTCTTCAACCCCTTTTCGGCGCGTTTGCGCTCGATGATCTGCCAGCCCGTATGATCGAGCGCGACTGGATCCTGGGACGCGAGCAATGCGTTGGCGTTCCAATTATGTTCAGGCTTATAGCCCGGCCCTCCCTCGTACATCGCGGTGGTCGCGTCGCAGATGGTCAGCCGCAGCCGGCTTCGGATCTCCGGCAGCATGTTCAGGTCCGCAACGTATGGATTGCAGCCGTTAGGGTGGTATTTGTTGGGATTATGGATGACGCCGTACATATTTTTGAGGGCGATGGTGACGCCGGCGCCGTCGTGGTCTTTCAGTACGGGAAGGTTGATGAGAACATTCGAGCGTTGGGTGAGAATCTTCGACAAGAGGCTGCCGACGCTGCCATAGGCTGAAAGTTCCTGTTCGTAACCAACCTGGTTAGTGCCGTAGCACTGCACGCGGTCTCCGCCGATCGCGAGATGAAAACCGGCGCGCTGCAACTCGGCGCTGTCTCGATCCCAGATCACGATGTCGCCCGGCTTGATTCCGGCCTCTTGCAAGCGTCCGCAGATGGCTGCAACGAGTTCGACATTGGTTGAGATTCCGCGGCCTCCTAATGTATTGACCTTCAAGCCAACCTTCTCGCCCGGATGGACCAGCTTTTTCCACGCGTCAACCGGATGATCATGGCTGAAGAGAGCTTGCATGGCACGATCGAGCAAGGCCAGCATGCGGTTTGGGTCCACCGCGGGACCTGTTGCTCGAAGCTGCTCGTCCCGGGCGATGATCACTTTAGATCTTGAAGTTGCAATGCCGGATTTTGCTGTTCGAGCTTCCGCTGCAACAGGATCCGCGGATTCAAGCGCTTCCGCAGAGCCTGCCGCGCACCAGAGCGCAGCGCCAGTGAAGGTGCCCTTGAGAAAGTCCCTTCGGCTGTTGTTGTTGAGAGCGCTCATTCGCTTACTCCGCTGCCCCGCGGCTTGCAGCGGGGATCAGTCTAGTCTAAGGAGGGGAACGGCTTCGGCGGCTGCGATCAAGCTGCTGAATGCGCGGCGGAGATCCTCTTGAAGCAGGCCCATCTTCCGGCTTCAGGACGTACCATCGCCTTCATCAAGGCTTACGGGAGCCCGAGAACCTTTGCTGTGATGGCCAGCACTTGAGAGCGGATGCTGGCTCGCCGCGGCATTGGTTTGGCCGGTTTGCCCGGCGGCACTCTGTGGGAAGGATAAACTAATTCCGTGTCACCGAACGCCGATTTCGCAGGTTAGAGCCCATGTACAACTCAGCTCCGGACGAAGTTTCGACTCTGTTGGTGAGAGAGCGCTGGAGCCTGCGCGATTTTATTGCCGCCGCAGTTCTTTTTCTCGCCAGCGCAACGGTGATTCTTTGGCAGAACGCGCATCTCACCGTACTCTGGGATGCAAGCTACACGCTGGACACGAGCTTCCGCATCGCGCTGAATCAAATGCCGTATCGCGATTTCCCGCTGGTACACACACCGCTCACGTTCCTGATTCAGGCCGCCATCATTCGTCTTGCGGGCAGGGTCTTCTTCCACCACATTCTCTACGCCGCGATCGTGGGTGGCCTGAGTACCGTGCTGGCCTGGCGGATCGCGCTCAACACACTGGTTGGCCGCGTGCGCGAATACTGGGCTGTTTCTCTTCTGCTGGCCGTTCCTCTGATTGTGGTGGGAAACTACAGCATTCTGCCGTTTCCCTCCTACGACTGCGACTGCGTCTTCGCGATCCTCATCGTTATTCTGCTCTTGCAGCGCCTGCCGCCGGCTTCCGGCGGAGTTCAATCCATCGGTGGCAAGGCTCTTCTCCGTTTCTTCCTAGCAGGCGCGGCGATTCCGCTGCCTCTCTTCTTCAAGCAGAACATCGGGCTTCCTCTTCTGGCTTCCGCGTTCGCTCTCATCCTGTTGCTCTTGATCGCGCGGCGCTTGCGGCGCAGAACGGCATACGGAAGTGCGGGGTTGGTTGCTGTTCTTGGCGCTGCAGTTGCATCACTGCTCGCCGCGGTCCTTCTCTTGCACTTCACCTGCGGCCTCGGCGAAACGATTCATTGGACGATTGGCTTTGCGGCTCAGCGCAGGATGCCAGGTTTTGAACAGATGCTCGGCGTCTATGCGGAACCGTCGCTGCTCTGGTGGGTTCCAGCCGTGGCGGCGGCACTCGCGCTTCTACAGAGCCGTCTCGCCAAGTCTCTGTGGGTGCGCTTTGTCGCGATGGGATTGCTTGCCGCGCCTTTCGTTTGGACGCTTATGGGCCTGTTTCTTTCCTCTGACGCCGACGATCGCGCCGAAAGTCTGCTTGCTCTGTGGCCGCTGCTGCTGATTCTCAGCGGGGCGCTCACGCTGTTCAATCTTTGGCGCGATCTCCGCCGCAATCCTGAGAGCGATGAGTGCCTGCGTGACCTGCTGCCCGCGCTGCTGCTGATCGCCATCAACGGGACGCTGCTCTCGCAGCAGTTGTGGGGATCGACCTATGCCATCTGGCCGCTGCTCGTTCTTCTTGTTGCCGAGATGATCGCATTCCTGGCGTCGATCGAGCCGGCCGGCGATGCTGTGGCGAGCGCACCTCGAATTCGATTCGTCGCGCCGGTTCTGGCGGCGGTCATCTCGGCAACGCTCACCGTCTGCGGCGGCCTCTACATGGCCAGCGAAGAGCGGTTGTCCTACGCAAGACTTGAAGGCCCCATCGCGCATTCGGCGGAGCCCTCCCTGAGGGGCATGGCTGTCTCCGGCCCTTTCCTCCCGGAGTTTGAGGAACTCTTGCGCTTCGCCGCCAATGAAATTCCCATTGCAGATGGCCTGATTCTCATTCCGGGTGAAGATCCGTTCTACTTTGCCACGGGGCGCGTCCCGCAGTTTCCCGTCCTGCTCTTCGACAAATCCACCGATCCGCTTTCACCCGCACAGCTTGCTGAAGAGGCCCGCGCCCGCAAGATTCGCTGGCTGATCGTGAAGCGGGATCTCCAAATCAAAGAAGATCCCACTCCTCAGCGCGAAGCCGCTCTCAAAGCACTTCAGCGGGATTTTCTACCCTATCGAAAACTGGACGGCTACGATGTTTACCGCCGCCCGTAGCGCTGCTTTCGATGGAGCGGAACAAGGGTTATAATCGGCCCTATGGCGGCAGAATTACGCGCGCATTTGCAGGACGGCAAGGATGCAGGAGTTGCGTCGAAGCTGCGTACGCTGGAGACGCGACTGGGGGAGCTTGGCAGCCTGATGGTGGCTTACTCGGGCGGCGTGGACTCGGCATTTCTGGCGGCCACTGCACATCGCGTTTTGGGCGGCCGGATGCTCGCCGTGCTGGCCGACTCGCCGAGCCTGGCCCGGCGCGACTTCGAGCAGGCCTGCGCCTTTGCGCGGGAGCAGTTGATGCCTCTGCACATCGTCGAGACCGCTGAACTGGAGCGGCCCGAGTACCAGCGCAACGATGCAGATCGATGCTTTCATTGCAAGGACACGCTCTTTGAGGCGATGAAGAGTCTGGGACCGAAGCTGGGTTTTGAGCGCATTGCCTACGGCATGAACGCCGATGACACGAGGGACTTTCGTCCGGGGCAACGCGCGGCTGAAGAGCATGCTGTGCTGGCTCCACTGGCCGAGGCCGGGCTCACCAAGATTGAGATACGGGCGCTGGCCAGGGCTGCCGGCTACCCGCTGTGGGATCGCCCGGCAGCGCCCTGCCTCTCGTCGCGAGTCGAGTATGGCCGCACGGTGACGCGCGAAGTTTTATTGCAAGTGGAGAAGGCCGAAGAGAGCCTGCGCCAGTTAGGTTTTCGCGAGTTGCGCGTTCGCCATCACGGCGAGTTGGCCCGCGTGGAGATTGCACGGGCCGAGTTGCCGCGCGCCCTCACGATGGAGATGCTGGACTCGATCACGGCCGCTCTCAAGCAGGCCGGCTTCCAATATGTGACGCTCGATTGCTCTGGCTTTCGATCCGGGTCATTGAATGACCTGCTGCCAGCCGAAGTCCTGGCCAAGCGCGGGGCGCAGGCGACAGTTTAGAATCACACTGCGATGCGTATTGGTTATCTTGAGTGTTTTTCCGGGATTAGCGGCGACATGCTGCTGGGCGCCCTGGTGGATGCGGGTGCTCCCTTCAGTTGTCTTGAGGAAACGGCGGCCGCACTCGGCGTGGGTGCGCACCTTGAGATGCGCAAGGTGAGCCGCGGCGGGGTGGCTGCAACCAAGGTGGACGTATTCGCGCCGGAAGTGGCCGCGCAAGTGGCGAAGCATTCTCACGACTCGCACTCGCACGAGTCTCATTCACATGCGTCCGATGTTGCCTTGCATAAGGATGATGAGCATGAGCACTCTCACTCGCACGAAGATATCCACGAACATACTCACGCTGCACATCGATCGCTTTCGACGATTCTCGAAATCATTCGTTCCGCGCCGCTCACCGAGAGTGTGAAGAGGAGTTCGATGCGCGCCTTCCAACTGCTGGGCGAGGCCGAAGCTGCGATTCACTCAGTGCCGGTGGAAGATGTGCATTTCCACGAAGTGGGCGCGGTAGACACGATCGTGGATATTGTCTGCGCGGCCGCGGGGGCTGAGGCGCTGGGTGTGGACCGCTGGCTTGCGTCGCCGCTCAACGTCGGCAGCGGAACCGTTGTCTGCCAGCACGGGACACTTCCAGTTCCCGCGCCGGCAACGTTGGCTCTGCTGGGAGACGCTCCGGTTTACGCTGCCGGGCCGCCGATGGAACGCGTGACCCCGACCGGCGCGGCTGTGTTGCGCATGCTCGATGCGCGTTATGCGCCGCTTCCAGCCATGCGCGTTTTGAAGACAGGCTATGGCGCGGGGGGTCGCGATACTCCGGGCCAGCCCAATCTGCTGCGTCTGCTGGTGGGCGAGGAAGGAGCGGCCGGGGAGGCCGCGACCCAGCAGATTGCGGTGATCGAGACGGTGATCGACGACTCCAGTCCGCAGTTGCTCGCTTATGTGAGCGAGAAGTTGCTCGAAGCCGGCGCATGGGACGTTTATCGCACTGCGGTGCAGATGAAGAAGGGGCGCACCGGCGTGCAGATGACCGTGCTCTGCCGTCCAGATCTTGTGGCTGTGTTGCAGGATTTGCTCTTCCGCGAGACCACCACCATCGGCTTGCGCTGGCGGCTGGAACATAAGGTCGCGCTGGCTCGTGAGTTCATTGAAGTTGAAACCGCGTGGGGAAAGGTTCGCATCAAGGTTGCCCGCTTGCCTGACGGCACCGTCGCCAACGCCGCGCCGGAGTATGAGGATTGCCGTCAGCTTGCCACAGAGCACTCGGTCCCTCTCAAGCGGGTGACGGAAGAAGCGATGCGAACCTATGCCGCGGCAAAGGAGAACCTCTGATGGATCGCGCACTGATCGAGGCTTTGCTCAACGAAGTTCGCGAGGGCCGGACCGATGTTCATGATGCTCTCGACCGGCTGAAAGGAATGCCCTTTGAGGACTTGGGCTTCGCCAAGCTCGATCATCACCGCGCGCTGCGCACGGGTATGCCGGAGGTGATTTTTGCCGCCGGCAAGACTGCTGCGCAAGTGGCTGCTATCTTTGCGCGCATGGCTCAGGCCGGAGGCAATGTGCTGGCCACGCGCGCTTCGCGCGAGATGTTTGAAGCCGTGAGCGCATTGGAGCTTCAAATCAAAGAGCCGCGAGCCGAATTTCATGAGACGGCCCGCGCCATCACACTCACCCAAGCGCCGACCACTCCAGGCAAGGGGACCATCGGCGTGGTCTGCGCGGGGACCAGCGATCTTCCGGTGGCAGAAGAGGCCGTGGTGACGGCGCGGCTGATGGGCAATACCGTGGAATTGATCGCCGACGTTGGCGTGGCCGGCATCCATCGTTTGCTGGCACAGAAGAATTCGCTGCAATCGGCGCGCGTGCTCGTGGTCTGCGCCGGTATGGAGGGCGCGCTGCCAACCGTCGTCGGCGGCCTGGTGAATGCGCCGGTCATTGCCGTGCCCACCAGCGTAGGTTATGGCGCGTCCTTCGGCGGCGTGGCCGCTCTGCTGGGTATGCTGAACACCTGCTCGCCCAACGTATCGGTGGTCAACATCGACAATGGCTTCGGCGCCGCATGCATCGCTTCACTGATCAATCACCTCTGACCCCCTGCGGTGGGGCAAACGGCCACCTGCGGTGGGGCAGACGGCGCTTGCGCGCCATGGGGATCGTGGATTCCCAGGACCCAGATGCGTGACCATTCAATCTCTCTAAAGTCGGGCTCGGCTCTGTCCCCACCCCACTGACGAAGACCTGTCCGTGGAGAACCCGGCCTGGCCGGATCTTCGCTCGCAAACCGGAGCCCCCGGCGCGCGGCCTTTGCGCGATGGTGTGGAACGCCACCCGCCTGAGTAGTGTTAACAGGCCCTGGACATCGCCGGCTGTTCGCTTTCGTCCAATTCCACGAGTTGTCGCGGGACAAATCCGAGGCTGTAACGTTAACGCTCGTGGCGGGGAGGACTTAGGTCGATGGGGGCCTTGCGTTTGAGGCGTCAACAAGAAAACCCTCTCCCCGATCGCCGGGGAGAGGGTCGATGCAGTGGAACAAGTTTTAGTCGTCCAGGTCAGCGCTGGCGGCGGGCGCCTTGCGAGTGAAAGCGCTCGCCGGAAGAACCTTCTTCTCGCCGGGGAAGGGGCGCGTGAAGTTGGTGGCTTCGTACCAGATGAGGTGGTTGACAGTGTTTGGATCTTCAGAGTCCGGCCTTTGGTATTTACCGGCGAAGAGTTGCGTCTTCTTGTTCATCCAGCCAGCCCGCAGGGCCCTGATCGCAGGGCTCTCGGCCACGAAGGTCTGAGGCTTGAGTGTAAGCGAGGCGGTTGCGCCCGGGATGGCAGTCTGAGTCGGAGTCTGGCTAACGCCCGTATTCAGCGGGATACCATTCGCAACGTGTGTCCATGGTTTGAAGTTGTCAGCAGGCGGGTCGTCGACGAAGGCGGTCCGCATCGGCGAGGCCCACAGGTCGAACTGGTTCATCGGCGTCAGGCCGAGAATCTGCTCGATCGTGCGGGTCAGGTTGACCTGCGTGTAGAAGGTGCTGTCGGTCATTCCGCCCTGCTGGACGTATGGGCTGACGATGTAGCCGGGGCTGCGGTGACCGTCGACGTGGTCGACGCCGGTCTGCGCGTCGTCTTCCTCGATGAAGATCGCCGAATCCTTCCAGATGGAGCTGTGGCTGATGGCGTCGACAAAGCGGCCAAGTGCCAGGTCGTTATCGGCCTGCATGGCCTGCGCGGTCGGCGGGCCGCCTGTATGGTCAGAGCTGATCCAGATCATCTCCAACTGCGGCACTGCACCGGAGGTCACGTCCTTCTGGAAGTCCTCATTCCAGATGTCGAAGCGGAACTGGTCGGGAATACCCAGATCGAACTGCGGGTAGTTCTGGACCGTGTTGTTGAGCAGGTTGGGGAGCGGAGAGTGCGAGGCGACCGTGTTGTAGTTGTAGAGCTGCTTCTCAGCGCCGGACTCATAAGCCAGCACGTCGTTGTAGAAGTCGATCCAGAGCGGCTCGCAACTGCCCGAAAAGATGAAGGGCAGGGGAGTGGGAGGCGTGGTGCCAGTGTATAGGTTGTTCGGGGTGCAACCCTGCGGCGGGTCGAAGGTGTTGTACTCGATGTACTCGCCGTAGTTCTTGAATGATACGCCTTGCTTCGCAGCCTGGTCCCACAGGTGGCCCTTCTTCTGGTAGGCAATTGCATCGCCGCCGTTGGAGGGGTAGTCGCGGAGCCAGTCAGGCGACTGGATGTCGTCGCTGTAGGGCGCCATCGCCTGGACGATCCAGTTGTGACCGTCGGCCGACTGCCGGCTTGGGTCGTAGAAGTTATCGAAGAGCGGGAAGCGCTTCACCAGTTCGTGCGCATTGGGGGTGACGCTGCCAAACGTTGCATTGTCGCCGAAGACTGCCAGGGATGCGTCGCCATTGCCGGCGGCCACATCGCCCAGGATCTGGTCGTAGGTGCGGTTTTCACGAATGATCAGGAAGACGTGCTTGATCTTGGACGGATCGCCGATCCGGTTCGGAATCGCGAGCGCTTTGGCATGTCTGCTGCCGCCTGCGGCCGAGAAAATATTCTCCGCCAGGTCCCAGTGGTTGTTCTGGAAGACCTGGTCGGTCAGCGACCACAAGGCGGAGGAGCTCGGCACCGGAACGATGCTGACCGAGCCCAGGTCCTGGTGGGTTTCGAGGCCGGTGACACCAAATTCGGATGTCTCTGAATCCGCTGTCAGCGGCGCACTGGGCACGGTTCCCGCGAAGGGATTCGGGTTGCCGGTGGTTCCCCAGCCCTTGTCGTTGGCAATCAGCAGAACTTTGTCCGTTGTGTCCAGCACGACCGAGGCCGGCGCGTAGCCGACCGGGATCAGGCCAAGGATCGGGTTCCATCCCCAGTTATTGAGATCGACCACGGCAATCGCGTTGGCGTTGTAGAGCGCGACGTATGCAATGTTGTTCTTCTCGTCAACGGCGATCGAGTTCGGACCCGCGCCGTAAGCCGAACGGCCTTCTCCAGGTACGCCGATCGGCAGCCCAAGGTCGATCTTCCGCTCCTCTTTGTTGGTGGAAGTGTCGATTACGGAGAGGGTGTCGCTATAGGTGTTGGCGACCAACAGCCTCTTGCCCCAGAGGGCCATGCCGGTCGGGTGCAGGCCGGTCTCGATGCTGCCTGTGACCTTGAACGAGGCCAGGTCGACCACGGAGACAGTGCCGGTGGCCGTGGAGCCGGTCGGAAACGCGGCGACGACCGGGGTTCCGTTGGAGTAGCCCTGGAAGTCTTTCTCCTTGGCAATGCGACCGGCCTCGTTCGAGACGTAGGCGGTCTTGCCATCCGGTGAGATCACGACGCTATGCGGGACGTTGCCGACGCGAACCTCCGCGCCCTCGACCGGCGTTGCCGCGGTCAGGTCGATCTGGGTCAGCGTATCGTTGTTGTCCAGCACGACGTAAGCGGTCTTGGCATCGGACGAGACCGCGATGCCCGTGGGATAAGACGTCAATACCTCATCGGAGAAAGCCGAAACGGAGAAGCCGCACGGGATGAGGAAGCTGCCGTTGGTTCCCCCAGGGCTGTTCCCGAAACAAGTAACATCGGTCTGATGCAAGGTGGCGTCGACGTCCATTGGAACGCTGACGTGAGCGAAGTCTGAGAGCAAGCCTGTTGATGGACTGACGCTGGCGATGCCGACGAAGCCTCCCTGTTTGAAGGTGCCATAGAAGGAATTGCCGTCCTGGCTGAAGAGCAGGTACTTGCCGTCCGGTGTATAAGTGATGCCGAGGTTGCTGCCGTCTGGATCTTTGCCCCCGATCGCCGGTTCGTAAGTTTGCAAGATGGCGCCGGTTTGGGTGTTGAAGACCTCGACGGCTTTACCATTGGACCCCGACGTGCCCATGACAAGGACCGCCGCAGTGTGATTGCCGGTGGGATTCAGAGCGATGGCCTTGGCGCGAACACGGATGCCGAGGTTGACCTGGGTGCCGGCGGGAGTGAGGATCGTGCCGTCGCCGACGACAAAAGTGCCGTTCGTCTGCGGGCCAACCTGGTAAGTCGGAAACGGCACGGATTGCGCGAGTGCCGGAATGCTCGAGGCTGCCGCCAGCAGGCCGGCGCCTAGAACCAAACGCTTGATCCGAGAGAGCTTTAGAGACATCTTTCGCGACATACTATTGTTCTCCTTGGGGGTTTTCATCACGCAACCGGGATCGGACATGCAACTTGAGCCCGGGAACTGGACATGAGAAAGGCGGATGCCTTCTCTTTAATTGCAGGAGATGGCGCACCGGGACAGTAACGCCAACGGACCAAGTCTAGGACCGCGAAAAGGACGGCAGCATGACGCGAAGATTACACTTTTGTCATTCGGTTACGGGGGTGTGAATGCGGAGTAGGGCAGTCGCTTCGCGGCCGAGCTTTGTATCTGTCTGGAGGGCAGCATCTTCGTCGGTTCGGGACGATCCTTGCGCTCGGCATATGGCTGGCCTTGTGGGGATCGATATTTGATGGTGCCTTAACTCGGGCGTGATCTGCATATAACAAAAGTGAATTACAAATTTGTCATGATCAGATGTGGGGCGTCCTTCGGGGATCGTACCTGGGCCTGGACGTCATCGAGCGCGATCGAACCTTGCACACGTGGCAACGTTACGTAAGTCCGCTGTTGGAAAAGCCGATGCGGCTCTTCGCCTGCAGCCAGGAACTCAAGACGAACTTACGACAGTATTCCCAACTGTCACCACTGGAACATCTGGATTGCGGTTCCGATGCGCGCAACGAGCGGCGGCATGACGCGGAATCTTCCTATTCGCTCAGCTAGCCGAGGTTTACTTTGGGAGGAGCCATGCACCGCGAGAAGAAGCAAGGGCCGTTCGTTAAAAGTTGGGCCTTGACTCGAGGCATTTGCGTTTCGACCGGAATGAGCGCGTTGTTTTCGCTTGCCAGCCTCTGTGCCGCACAGGTGGATCGCAGCGGGTTGACCGGCACGGTTACCGATTCCGCCGGACGTGTGGTTCCCGGTGTTCACGTAGTGATTTCCAAGCCGGATAGCGGCTTGGTCCGAGAGACCGTCACCTCGCGCGAAGGCGCCTATGAAGTGCCTGAGCTTCCCGTTGGTAATTACTTGGTCACCTTCACGGGCAACGGATTTGCAACGCTGACCTTCGATCAGGTGGTTCAGACCGTGGGCCGTACCCGCACGCTGGATGCGATGCTGCATGTGGCGGGCAGCGAGGAGCACATAAGTGTCTCGGCCAGCTCGGCGCTGATGGACCGCAACTCCAGCGCGGTGACCGGCTTGATCGAGAGAACGCAGGCCGACGAAATGCCGCTGAACGGGCGAGACTGGTCGGAGCTGACGGCCTTCGTGCCCGGCGCCATCGACACCGGTGGCAGCAACCAGCGATCGGTCCGGTTTGCCGGACGGGGCCTCGACGACGCCAACTTCACCTATGACGGCGTTGACGCGACCAACATCGTGAATCAGACGCAGCGCGCCTGGGTGCGGCTCTCTATTCCGCTGGACGCGATCCGCGAGTTCCGCGTCGACTCGCTGACGTCGAGCGCCGAGGAAGGCGGAACGGGCGGCGCTCAACTGGACGTCACCTCGCCTTCGGGCACAAACCGCTTCCACGGACGCCTCTTCGAGTATGTGCGCAACGACATTTTTGACGCGCCGCTGCCTGCGTGGGGCACCCCGGCGGTCTTTACCCCCAGCCTTGAAAAACAGCCGGAACCCCGGCAGCCGCTCCACTTGAACCAGTTTGGCGGATCGCTGGGCGGACCCATCGTGCGCGACAAGACGTTCTTCTTCCTCGCTTCTGAAGCTTACCGGCAGAACTGGGGTTATCCGGCAAGCGGCGACGTGCCGAGCGCGGCGATCACTGCAACAGTTCCGAGCACCTCGCCCGTGTATGCAATCATCCAGGGATTTCCCGGAACAGGTGCAAAGACAACTGAATATGCTACCAGCGACCCAAACACCAACATTGTGATCTGCAACTGCACGCAGGTGGTGAACGAAAACTCGTTCATGCTGCGACTCGACCAGCACTTCTCGGCGAAGACGACCGGCTTCATGCGGTTCAACTACGACCGGTCGGTCAATACGCAACCGCTTTCGGCTTCCGCGACCGACTTGCAGCAGAAGGTCTCCGCGCCGGTCAATGGCGCGCTGGAGTTGCTGCATCTTTTCAATTCTCACCTGGTGAACGAGGCCCATGCAGGTTTCAATCGTTCCACCAACAACCAGTACAACAATAGCCACGCCGGGATCATTTACAAGATTGCGGTTCAAAATGGCATTGGGCCGGGATTTGTCACTGAGAACTACGATTTCACCAGCATCTATGCGGGCAACTCGTTTTCGGTGAACGACAACCTGATCTGGACGCATGACCGGCATACCTTTAAAGCCGGAGTGGAGTACCGCCGCATTCAAATGAACCAGCATCACCCGGAAGACGGTACGATTACGTTTTCCTCGGTGGAGAATCTGGCAGCGGACGCGGTCAGAAAAGCGAGTCTGGCCGGCGCGCTGCCGATCAACGAGTTGCGCAAGAACGACTATTCGCTTTATGCGCAGGACGAGTACAAGTGGCGGCCGAATCTCACCCTGAACCTTGGCCTGCGCTACACCATCTTCGGTCTTTTCGACGAGAATGACGGGCTGGCCGAGCCCTTCGATTTCTCGACATGCGGACCACAGGGATACTGCCCCGTGGGCGCAAGCTTCGGCCAGCAGAACTTCGGCGATGTCGATCCGCGCTTGGGCTTTGCCTGGACGCCCAGAAACAGCGCAAAGACGGTGGTCCGCGGCGGATTCGGACTCTACCACGAAGACGGACAGTTGGACGATCAGAATCTTCCCGCCGGAAACGCAGTACCCTCCTATTCGGCAAGCAGCTCCAAGTCAACGCTCTCCTACTGCCCGCCCACAATGTGCCCCATCCAGGGGGACGCGGTCCTGACCGCGGCCGGAGCCAATGCGCTCAGCGCCGCGGGCGCAGCTTACAAGCCGAGCGCCGAACAACGGGATCGCAAAGACTCGTATGTTGAGCAGTGGAGCTTCTCGGTGCAACGGGAGCTGCCGGCGAGCTTCGTGGGCACGGTCTCCTACCTGGGAAGCCACGGCGTACATCTGCTCGAGCAGGGCGAGACAAACCTGTTGGCCTACAACCTTTCCACGGGCGCGTATGGTCCGCAGACGCAGTATCCCGAGTGTGCCTGGAACGCGAATGCGCCCGCGGGCAGTTGCGCTACGGGCTTTCAGTGGCGCGGCTCGATCGGCATGAGCGCGTACGACGGTCTCTCCGCGTCAATACGGCGTCCGCTGTCGAACGGGCTCCTGGTGGCGGCCAATTATATGTGGTCGCACGAGATCGACAACGGCTCCAACGGCAGCGGAGATGGCGATGAGATTCAACCGCAGAATCAGGCGTGCCAGGCCTGCGATCGCGCCAGCGGCGCCTGGGACGCCCGCCATGTTATCAATGGCAACGCGGTCTATCAACTCCCCTTCGGCCACGGCAAGGCGCTGCTGAGCCGGAGTGGGGTTGCCGACGCCATCGCGGGCGGCTGGGAACTGACCACGTCGGCGCTGGCGCGGACCGGCTTTCCGGTGAATGTGGTAACGAGCCTGAACGGGCCGGACGGCAATCAGGCCGGCACACAGCGTCCCAATTTAGTTCCGGGCGTTCCTCTCACTCCGCCCGGAGGCAAAACGGTTGCGGAGTGGTTCAATCCCGCCGCATTTGAAATCCCGGCCCTCAATTCAGCCGGCAATGCGAGCGGATTCGGCACCGCACCGCGCAACCTGCTCAACGGGCCCGGCACCTGGCAGGTCGATATGAGCGCCGGCAAGACGATTCCGTTGCGGGAGCGCGCGAAGATTGAATTCCGAGCGGAGTTCTACAACATCTTCAACCACCCTCAGTTGGGTCAGCCGGGGGCAACGTGTGAAGGGGACGGCTCAGCCTCGGGCCCTACAGCCTGTGAGGCGGGGGCGGGGCTTGGACAGATCACCAACACAATCAATCTGAATACGGCCATCGTATCGCCGATTACCCCAGTGGGCTCGGGAACGCCGCGCGAGATGCAGTTCGCTTTGCGGTTTGAGTTCTAATGCTTTGGATCCGCAGGCGGCCAGAGTCGCCGCCCTGCGTATCCCCGTAAACGGCTCCGATGGCAAATCCGGATTTCAAAAAGGCGCGTGACAAATGAAGATCCTGGTGATCGAAGACGAAGTCAAAACTGCCAAGTTCCTCAAGAAAGGACTCAGCGAAGCCGGTTACGTGGTCGACGAAGCTGTCGACGGTCTGGAAGGCCTGCATCTGGCTCAGGAAGTCGATTTCGACCTCATTATTCTTGATGTGATGCTTCCGGGGCTTGATGGGTGGAAGGTTCTTGCACGGTTGCGCGAGGCGAGTCGCAAGACGCTGGTCCTGATGCTTACGGCGCGCGACGCCGTGCATGAACGCGTGCGCGGGTTCGAGCTGGGGGCCGACGACTACCTGGCAAAGCCCTTCGCATTTTCTGAACTGCTGGCCCGAGTGCGCTCGCTGTTGCGCCGCTCAACGCCGCGTCCGCAGGAGACTCTGCGCATGGCCGACCTGGAGATCGATCTGCTGCGCCAGCGGGCGACGCGTGCCGGCCAGAAGCTCGAGCTTACTTCGAAGGAGTTCCTGTTGCTGACCCTGCTGGCGCGGCGCGCGGGCGAAGTGCTGTCGCGCACCCTGATCGCCGAGTCAGTCTGGGATATGAACTTCGACAGCGATACGAATGTTGTGGACGTGAATGTGCGCAGGTTGCGCAGCAAGATGGATGATCCCTTTCCCATAAAGCTGATTCACACGGTGCGCGGCGCTGGCTATGTCCTTGAAGCCGAATCGTAGCTCGCCGGCCGCGCCACGGCTGCGCCGGACCCTGGCGTTCCGGCTTTCGGCGGCCTACTCGCTGGCGGGCCTGATGCTGGTGATTCTGGCCACGGCGAGTCTCTACATCGTCTTGCGGACCGAGCTCGACCGAAGCACAGAACTGTTCCTTGCCGACAAGCTGCACGTGCTGCGCACCATGCTGCGGGAACGGCCGGACGACGAGGATGCGCTGCGCGAAGAGATTGAACTGGAGTCTGCCGCCCGCCGCTACCAGCAGTTCTACATTCGTCTTCTCGACGAACACGGCGTGCCTGTCATGACCACGCCCGGCATGGCCGAACAATTGGATCTTGCCGAGCTCGAAAGCCGAACCCGCGGCCGCGCCGAGCGTTCCCTTTCGATGGCCGGCAGACACGGGCGGCCATTCCGGGTCGCCAGTGCTACGGTTGCCGTAGGCACGCCGCCGGCTCACAGCGACACGGTTCAAATCGCTATCGACGTCTCGCAGGAAGAGGAGCTGCTGGCGCGCTATCGGATGTGGTTCTGGATCATTCTGCTGGCGACGTCGGTTCTCTTCCCGCTGGTGGGATACCGGATCGCGCGGCACGGCATTCGCCCAGTCGAAGAGATCGCCGCAACCGCGCGGAGAATCACGTCGACGAATCTGCGTGAACGGATCGGGTCGGAAGGCTACCCTTTGGAGCTTGCCTCGCTTGCCGGAACATTCAACGAAATGCTGGAGCGGCTTGAAGAATCCTTCGAGCGCATCTCGAGGTTCACGGCCGACATCGCGCACGATTTGCGCACGCCGGTCAACAACATTCGCGGAGAAGCCGAAGTGGCTCTTGCCCGCTCACGGACCGCCGACGAGTACCGCGAAGTGCTGGAGTCTTCACTGGAAGAAGCAGTCCGGCTCTCCGAGTTGATCGGCGATCTCCTGTTTCTGGCCCGCGCGGAGGGCCCCTTAACCGAGTTGCATCGAGAGTGCGTGAACATCGGCGAGTTGCTGACCACGGTGCGCGACTACTACGAAGCCTCCGCGGCCGGCGCAGGAATATCGCTCGTCGTGAACGAAAGGGCCGAGCCGCTCAACGCGGAACTGGATCGCTCGCTGATGCTGCGGGCGGTGAGCAACCTGGTCTCGAATGCCATCGCGCACACACCGCCGGGAGGGACTGTCACGCTGGCGGCCACGAACGAGGGCGCCGCGATTCGCATCGAGGTCTCCGACACCGGCGCCGGCATTCCCGCTGAAGCACTGCCCAGTGTATTCGATCGCTTCTTCCGCGTCGATCCATCTCGATCCAAGAGTTCGGGCGGTTCGGGAATGGGGCTGGCCATCGTTCAGAGCATCATGACTCTCCACGGCGGCAGAGCGGAGATCGCCAGCCAGTTCGGCCGCGGAACTCGCGTCACGCTACGCATGCCAGCCCTGGCAACGCGATGACAAGACTGGTTTTCTCGCGCCATGCTGGCGTCTGTTGCTGAGTTTTTTGGCAATCAGTGCTCGCAGCCATGGTTTACGGCCCGTTGACCGGATAGATTCTCTAAAACGCCACAGGGTGTTGGATCGCGTTAACGCCGGGTTGGTCGTCAATTCGAAAGCAAGATTCCCGGCCGGGTTTGATTGACGCGAGATCGCGTTCATTCCCCATGCATGCCACGTCATTCTTTTGATTGTCCCAAACCGAAATTGGCCATCCGGGAGCGGGAAGCCGGTGACGCAGATCACTGTTGCCCCCCAGCCTGAGCGCGAATCATGAATGCTGTACGGTTAGCGTCGGCGCCTTTGGAGGCGATTCGTGATCCGGTCCAGATTGCCGCTGTTGCGCAGGATTTCGCAGATCGCTTTTCTGCTGCTCTTCCTTTGGCTGCTGCTCTTCACTTCGCTGAATCTTTTTATCGGCGGGGCTAACGAGATTCAACTGCGCGCGCCGGTGCGGCTGTTTTTTGAGTGGGACCCGCTGGTGGCGCTGGTTAACGCGCTGGCCGGCCACGCCCTTTATCGCGGGCTGATCTGGAGCCTGGTGATCCTGGCGCCCACCCTCTTTCTAGGACGCTTCTTCTGCGGCTGGATCTGCCCGATGGGCACGCTGCAACACTTTGTCGGCAACATGCCTTCGGAGTCGAAGAGGGGCAAGCGGCGCATCGAGGCGAATCTTTACAGGCGTTGGCAGACCGTTAAATATGTTGTCCTGATTGCCGGGCTGGTTGCAGCCTGCTTCGGCTCGGCTGCCATTGGCTGGCTCGATCCCTTCAGTTTATTGGTTCGCTCGTTTGGGCTTTCGATTCTGCCGGCCTTCAACGCTGCCGCGCGCGCGGTGCTGACCCCACTTGAGACCAGCCACGTGGCGGCAATCAAGACGACGGGCGAAACTCTGCATACGATTCTGCACTACACCGTGCTCGATCTACGCCAACCGCACTATGCGCAAGGGATGATTTTCGGCATTCTGTTTATTGCGATTCTGGCGCTGAGCCTGCGCATCACGCGATTCTGGTGCCGTGCAATCTGCCCGCTGGGCGCATTGCTGGGAGCGGTCTCGCGCTGGTCGATTCTGGGGCTGAGCAAAGATGCGGCCAAGTGCGACAAGTGCAATCGCTGCCTGCTCAATTGCCAGGGCGGAGACGATCCGATCGGCGGCTTGCCGTGGCGCAAGTCGGAATGCCTGATGTGCATGAATTGCGTAGGCAGTTGCCCGCACGACAGCTTGCAATTCAGGTTCTTCCGGCCCAATCTCGGGAGGGATGCCGAGATCGCTTCGCCGAACCTTGGCCGGCGCAGAGCCCTGACAGGCCTTGCTGCCGGCGCAGCGATTGTTCCGCTGATGCGCGCCAACACGGGGCTGGGCAAGGGCCGGAACGAACGGCTGCTGCGTCCACCGGGTTCGCTTGATGAATCTGAATTTCTCTCGCGCTGCATCCGTTGCGGCGAGTGCATGAAGGTCTGCCCGAACACGGCGTTGCATCCGACTCTCGAACAGGCCGGAATCGAGGGGCTTTGGACGCCGACGCTGGTGCCGCGCATCGGCTACTGCGAGCCGAGTTGCGTGCTCTGCTCAGAGGTCTGCCCCACCGGCGCGATCTGGCAGATTACGCCGAAGGAAAAAGGCTGGGTGGTGGGGGTAGGCCAACAGAGCCAGCCGATCCGCCTTGGAACCGCGTTCTATGACCGCGGCCGCTGCCTGCCGTGGGCCATGGCCACCGAGTGCATTGTCTGCGAGGAGTGGTGCCCGGTTTCGCCCAAGGCGATTTATGTCCAGGAGGCCGAGGTCGTCGACTCCGCCGGCAACACCAAGACACTGAAGCAGCCGCGAATCGATCCGAGCCGCTGCGTGGGCTGCGGGGCGTGCGAGTTCGCCTGCCCGCTGCAGGAGCATCCGGCGGTTTACGTTACGAGTATTGGCGAAAGCCGTTCGCCGAGCAGTCAGATTCTGTTGAACAGAAAGTAAAGGGAGATGTTGCAGTGAATCATCAGATGAATTGGAAGCGGGCGGTCGTAGCGATCATGATTGTTGCCGCGGCCGCTGGTATAGGGTGCAAGAAGCGAGCTTCAAATCCATTCCCCGCAACGAACGCGATTGCGGGATGGGAAAAGACCAGTGAGACGCGCACCTATGCGGCCAAGGATTTGTGGCAATACATTGACGGCGATGCCGAGCAGTACATCTCGGCCGGAGTCGTTACCACATCAACCTCCGATTATAAATTTCACGGACAGTTGGAGGCGACGGTGGACGTTTACACGATGGGCGACGCGGCCGGCGCGCGCAAGATTCTTGAGACCGGCCAAACCAATGACGCCAAGGCAATACAACTGGGCGATGCGGGCATAGCCTATGCACAGAGCATCATCTTCAGAAAAGGCACGGCTCTGGTGCGCATCGTTGCTTATGAGTCCACTCCCGATGCGCAGCAGGCATTGCTCGCTCTTGCGCAAGGCGTGGAAGCGAAGCTCTAAAGAAATACGCGGACCGTGCAAAGGGCCGCGGGGAAAGAATGCGAGGACTGAGATGGAGAATCGCCGCGATTTTCTTAAAGGCGCAGCAACCGGCGCTTTAGTGCTTGGCGCCGGGAGCAAGCTGGGCCTGGCCGGAATGCTTGACAAGAAGGCTGAAGCAGCCAAATCCAAAGTCGTGGTCGCCCGCGATGCGGCGCTGCATGGAAGCGATGGGACGCTGGACGAAAAGCGTGTGCAGGCGCTGCTTGACCGCGCCATTGCCACGTACACCGGCCACGACAAGCCGATCGAGGCATGGAAGAGGATCGTGCCTGTGGGCAAGGTGATCGGCCTCAAAGTCAACGGCCTGGGCGGCAAGGGAATCTCCACACATGCGGCTCTGGTGATGGCCGTCTGCGAGCGGCTGCAGCAGGCCGGCGTCAAGCCCGGCGAGATTATCGTCTGGGACCGCAACGCACGCGACATCGAGGCTTGCGGCCTCGCGATCAATACCGATCAAAGCCGCGTCCGCATCTACGGCTCCGATGTTGCCGGTTATGAAGACCAGCAGGAGGCGTGGGGTTCGGCGCGAATCAAACTCGCAAAGATTCTTACCCGCGAGTGCGCCATGGTCATTGGCCTGCCCATCCTCAAAGACCACAGCGGAGCCGGCGTCACCTTCGCGATGAAGAACATGTATGGTGTGGTCGATCGCCCCATGGATCTGCACGCCGGCGGCTGCAATCCCGGAGTGGCCGATCTGAATTGCATTCCTGCCGTCCGTGAGAAGGTGCGTTTCACCATAGGAGACGCCATGAGTTCTGTCTATGACGGAGGGCCGGGCTTCCACCCCGAGCGCCTTTGGCAGCCCAACGCGCTGATCGTGGGCGAAGATCGCGTCGCCGTCGATTACACCGCGTGGCAGATGATTGCGCGCAAGCGTGCGGAGGTGGGCATGCCTACGCTCGAAGCCGCGAATCGCCCGCCACGTTACATTGCCACTGCCGCCGATCAGGCTCATAGTCTGGGCGTCAACGATCCGCAACGCATTCACTTGATGGAAGTCTAGAAGAGTTTGGGTGTCCCACCCTCTGCGCGTCTTTGCTCTTGCGCCTAGGGTGGGATTCCATAAACCCAACAACGGGGAATCGTTATGGCTGAGGAAACCGATCGCAAGCCGGAAGAGACATCGGGCGCAGCGCAGGGCATGACGCGGCGCGAGGCGATGCTGCAACTGCTGCGCGTGGGCGGCGTAGCGGCGGGTGCGGCGGGCGCGGCCTTCTGGCTCAGCGAACGCAGCTTCCGGCCCGTTCCTGCGCGTGGCGAGCAGGCGCGGCGCGACCATCGCACAGCAGCCGATGCGCAATGGCCGGCGATGACTGTTGTTCAAGGCGGAGAGCCGCGGGCTCTTGTTCAAAAAGCCCTTGAGAATCTGGGCGGGATTGGACGCTTCGTCAGCCGTCAGGACGTGGTTGTCATCAAGCCCAACATCGCCTGGGACCGCACGCCGGAGCAAGCCGCCAATACAAATCCTGAAGCCGTTGCCGAGGTTGTGCGCCAGTGCTGGCAGGCCGGCGCCAAGCGCGT
>JBEKOA010000022.1:0-40935 GCA_049522255.1 Occallatibacter sp. | reverse complement strand
TTGTCGGGCGGTTTCTCGTAGTTGGCGGCGTCCATATCCAGCACATCGCCGATCTCATCGACCAGCAGACTGACGGCACCGTCCGGTGTGCTGACCACGATGTTCATCGGCGGCTGGTCTCCGGCAAGCTTTTCCATCTGGAGCCTTCGCCGCATATCGATAGCGGTAACAATCTGGCCGCGCAGGTTGATCAAGCCTTCGATCACATCCGGCGCTTGAGGCACCGGGGTCATTGGCTGGAAGCGCAGTACTTCCTGGACATGAAGAACGTCGACACCGAAGAACAGGTTCGACACAAAGAATGTGGAGAACTGCCCACTCGCCTGCGGTCTCGCGGATTTTGCTGATGCTCTATCGATCGCCATGGGCTATCTCATCTCTTCCGCAAACTCAAGTTCGTCCGGGGCTGTTGACGACACAAGTTTCCCCACCGCTTCGAGAATTGCGCTCGATTCGAATTTGGGTTGACAACCCTGGTATCCTTGCGCTCGCCATTGCGATGTTTGGATCTCTTCCGCCGAGTCAACAACTGCGAGGACTGGAATTCTCTCCCACTCTGGCCGGCGGCGCATCGCGGCGAGCAAGGGTGAACTGGCACCAGAAGATAGTTTGAAGCACGCCACAACAACATTAACCGGCTGATGCTCCAGGCACTGCAGCGCCTCCTCAAGATTCGCCGCTTCAAGAACGACGTAGCCGGAGATGTCGAGTCCGCTTCGGATCATGCCCCTGGTGAACGCAGACGGGTCGGCGACGAGGATGCGATGGTTGCTCGCACAACCGTCCGTGCCGTTCAGCCAACTCTCCCTGGCCGCCTCGATCACCTGATTGAGATCAAGGAAGTCGGTAACTTTCTTGCCGATGACTGCCGAACCCAGAAGGCCTTTGCGAACCACCTTACGCCGAATCGTGACCGCCTCTTCGACGACATCCACAATCTCGTCGACGACCATTCCAACGCTGTGCTCGCCATCGTTGAAGACAACAACCTGCACGGGATTGGCCAACGGACCGCTGTCGAGTTCGCCCGGCTCCAGGACTGTGCGCAGAGAGACGAGGGAAAGAATGCGTCCACGATACTGAATCACCTGTCCCCCGCCGGCATGCTCGATCGCCGAGCGAGGGAACTCCTCGAGCCTGGCGACGAGAGAGAGCGGAATAGCCAGGCGCTCGAAGGACCCGGCACGGAAAAGCAGTAATCGCTGACGCTCTGTCTTCGATTGCGTCTTTTCTTTCTCCGCCGCCCGCGTCGGTTCATGAGATTCGCCAAAGACTGCGGCACGCTGGCCGATACCGAGCACATCGAGGATGAGTGCCACGCGGCCATCCCCCATGATCGTCGCGCCGGCGTACAATGTCAGACCTTTCAATTGCTTTCCCAGGGGCTTGACGACGATCTCCTGGGTATCGTTGATGCCGTCAACCACAAGGCCAAACTGGCGGTCCTCCGCCTGCAAGACCACGATGCTGACCGCATCGGATTGATTCGCAGACTTCAGCCCAAGCACCTGATTCAGGTAGGCAATGGGCAGCAGAGTCCCGCGCCGGCGATAGACCGGCGTACCGTGCACGTGCTCGATATGCTTCCCTGCCGCGTCCCCTTCGATGCGGATCAATTCGAGCAGGCTTACCTGAGGAATGACGAATCGCTCCCCGCCGCTTGCAATGATCAGGCCGGGAATAATGGCTAGTGTCAGCGGGATTCTGATCTTGATGGTGGCACCGTCGCCGGGCCGGCTGAAGAGATCGACCACGCCACCGATCTTCTCGATGTGGGATTTCACCACATCCATACCAACTCCGCGACCGGAGATATTGGTGACAGTCTGTGCTGTGGAGAATCCGGGTAGGAAGATCAGACCAAGCGCTTCACGCTCGCTCAGCTTCTCTGCCTGTTCTGGCCGCAAAAGACCCTTCTCTATGGCCTTTTGTTTGACACGCGCGACGTCGATCCCTGCCCCATCGTCAACGATCTCGATATTGACCTGTCCGCCTTCGTGGAAGGCTCGAAGGGTCAGTCGTCCTTGCGGCGGTTTGCCGGCAGCAATACGGACTTCCGGAGTTTCGATGCCGTGGTCGCACGAGTTGCGAATTAGGTGCATCAGCGGATCTTTGATGGCCTCGATGATTGTCCTGTCAAGTTCTGTCTCGGCCCCATCCATCTCGAGCAGGATCTGCTTGCCAAGGGCAACGGACATATCGCGCACCACGCGCGGCAGCTTGTTCCACACCACACCGATGGGTTGCATGCGCGTCTTCATCACGCCCTCTTGCAACTCGGTGGTAATCAGGTTCAGTCGTTGGCTGGTGACGTTGAGAGCCGGATCCTCGCGCTCGGTGTTGAACTGGAGGATCTGGTTGCGAGTCAGCACCAGCTCTCCGACCAGATCCATAAGCTTGTCCAGAAGCCCGACGCCGACACGGATATTCGCGTCCACTGCGGCGGAATGGCGCTCGGGATCTTCCTCCCTGCGCCCGGCTTCCTGCCGTCTTTCTTCCTCAACTCGTCTCTCTTCCTCTACCCGTCTTTCCGCGACTCTCCGCTCACTTTCAGCTTGTTCATCGATCTGCGGCGATGAGGGAGCTTTTTCGGCCTTGTGCTCCGGCTTGGGAGCCGGTGATGCGTTCGGCGCGGATTGAACTGGAACGGCCTGAACAACAGCCGGCCTTGCTGGACCGGGTTGAACAGGAACTGCCTGAACTGGAGCGGGTTGAATTGGAGCCATCTGCTTCTCGATCGCGATAGGCAGTTGCGCCGCGGCGCGCAAGCGGTCGGTCAAGTCTTCAAACTGGAGTGGGCCTTCAATCCCGCTTGCCTCGATCGAAGCAAGCACCTTTCGCGTAGCGTCGACAGTCTCCAGGATCAGGGAGACGAGCGCCGGAGTCAGTTCCCGCTTGCCATCGCGCAACTGGCTCAGGAGGCTCTCGGCCTGGTGCGTAATCTTCTCCAGGGTTGTGAATGCAAGAAAGCCGCATGCGCCCTTGATGGTATGAATGGTGCGGAAGATGCTCCCGAGCAAAGCTGCATCCCCAGGGTGCTTTTCGAGCTCGACAAGATCGAGATCCAGGCGCGAGAGGTTTTCATCACTTTCGACCAGAAACTCCCGAATAGTCTCCTGATCTTCAGCACTAATGTTGTCCATGATCCTCTTCTCGTTCCCCGTTTGCAGTAGGTCTCTCAACCACGTTCCTCAAAAGTGAAACAGTAGTGGCGAGATTCGTCCGATTCAGCTCTATCGGCATAACCCCTGCATACGTTCAAATGCGTGAAGATGATGCGGTTCTCTCTTGATTGAGGCGGTTGAAACGATCGGCGTAATAGCTGTTCTCCATTTGCTTTAGGCCGAAACCATGAAGGCTGAGTGGGCTTCTCTCAAGAATCACCTGCCTCTGACCCGGCCAGTTAAAGCACACCCATTGGTGAACCGCTCGAGCCTAACCTGGGCAGCGTCCTGCGTCTTTTCGCGTCGTTTCAAATTGATGAGAAAAACAGCCATTACCGACTGTCCTGACAGGGGTTCTAAAGGACTGCAGGATCTGTTTGTCCACAACGCATGGTTTGACTCGATATACTTAAACTTGGCTGACGGAGGTTTTTTATTAAACCCTACCCTGTCCGATTCAGTGGAATGTGTCGATAAGGAGAAGTTCGATCAGGGACTCTTCCACTCCCTTCCTGGAATGTGGGAGAAACCGACTTCGTGAGGCGGACGCATGGATATACTTCTGGTGGACGACAGCAGGACGATGCGAATGATCGTCCAGCGTGCGATCCGACAGGCTGGCTATCGCGGGCTCGCGGTGGGCGAGGCAGAGAACGGGGCGCAGGCATTGGAAAAGCTCCGCGGAGAACAACCGAAACTCGTTCTCTCAGACTGGAATATGCCTGAAATGTCAGGAATCGACTTCCTCAGGGAACTGAGGGCGGCACAGAACTGGGTTCCTTTCGGATTCATCACCTCAGAGACATCGAAGGGAATCAAGGAGATCGCCATGGATTCAGGCGCGGCATTCGTGATCTCCAAGCCGTTTACACCGGAAGACGTACAGAGAGCGTTGACCCCGATTCTGGGTGGGTGTTGACCGATGGCGGAACCGAGTCCATTTCTCCTTTCAAGGGCCTTTTCACAACTGACGGGCCGCAAGGTGGCGTTCGTTATAGCGCCCGCTGTGCCGGAATCGAAGATGAGACAGATTTACGGCATCTACTCTGTCAAGCCCCATGACGTTGCGGTTGTCGTAAAAGCCGATTTGCTCTTGATGGGTTCCTTTGCGGGTTCCCTTGTCTGTCTTCCGGATGCCGCGGTAAAGGAACACCTAAAGGTCACCCCGCTCGAGGAACTGATGCGCGATGCAATCCTAGAAGTGTTCAACATCGCTGCAGCCTCGGTTACAACCGAAGGCAGGGCGGTTTTCACTAGAATGGTGACAGATCCAGCTTACATCGATGGCCCCGCAGAAAAAGCCTTCAAGAAACCATTCCGCCGGAACTATTTCAACGTTACGATCGAAGGCTATCAGGGTGGCAAGTTCACCATATTTTCCGATTTCATTCCGACCGAACTTGATGCCCGGTAAGGGTGATGCAGCAATCTCACAAGCGAATACGGGAGCCCGCATCGCTGCAGAATCGCGATAAACCCAGCTTCATCCCCCAGGTCAGCCTCGGAAGACCACGCGGCCCGGCGCGATACCCGGGGGGTGCCTCGGTTTCGCCCGCTTCGGGCCTACCCGGATTTGGGTGAGGATGCGCCGCCAGGCTATCTCAAAGATCAAAAAGTCATTAACATTCTCCTCCCATTTTGCCGATAAAGCGATTGAAAGCTTCTGGACGGCAAATGCGACGACTCATCATCTTGATCAACGCGTCCTCTGAGCGAAGCGAAGAAATGCCCGGTCCCAAGCGACGCACTACTTCGAAAGGCTTTCTCAAAGCGGCAACTTCAATTACCGGAAGTCCCTCCTCATGCAGTGGGGCAAAGGCAACGTATGGTTGTCGGCTGCCGGTGGGCCATCCATCAAGAAATGACGGAAGTGCGCATTGCGATCGCCCTCCAAGCTGGTCATGGGCTCCCTCTTCGCATGACGAGCAGCCGATCCAAACGACAAGCCAATCTTCATCTGGCGAAAGTAGACAAAAGCACCGCAGAGGGTTCAATAGAGGATCTGGCCTTACGACACTCGTGCGGGAAACGAATGTTCTCGTTGCAATGATCCTGGAGATCGCTTCAGACAACTGATTGTTTTCTGGTGAATGAATCGAATCTGGGTATTGCATTGAAGAGGATGAGGGGAAGGTTTCATGGCCACAGCGACGGCGACAGCCAACCAGATGAGGTTCATCGGCCGACAGGCGATCCTTGACGACAAGATGCAGGTTTATGGCCACGAGATCCTTTTTCGCTCGGGTACCGACAACTTCTTCAGTGGCGACGGCGAGCATGCCACCAATCACGCGATCGATAGCTGCCTGTCGATGATCGCCTGCTCCTCCTCCCCAAATCTGTTTATCAACTGTACGCGCGAGTCTTTAGTGAACGGGAGTGTAAAGGTTCTTCCGAGCCGAACGGTAATTCTCGAAATTCTGGAAACAGTTCCTTGCGACGCAGAGGTCGTAAAGGCCTGCAAACAGCTCAGGCAGTCTGGCTTTCGCCTGGCCTTGGACGATTTCTCTCCGGATCCAGGCAAACGCGAGCTCGTGCAGATGGCAGACTTTGTCAAAGTCGATTTCAGGGCTTCCAGTTTGGCAACGAGAAACGAAATCTACGGCATGTGCCGTAACAAGAAGACCTCATTTGTTGCAGAAAAGGTCGAAACGCTAGCTGAAGTAAAGACAGCGCAGGGCGAGGGAAATACCTTTTTTCAGGGATACTTCCATTCGCGGCCAGAGATCATCTCCGAAGCGCAAATACCTGCAAATAAGATTACCTATCTTCAGATGTTTGCCGTTCTGGCCAACCCCTCGCCGGATTTCAGAGAGATTGAACGGCTTCTGCTCATGGAGCCTTCTCTTTGCTACAGGTTGCTTCGGCTGGCGAATTCCGCTCTCTATGGATTTCGTTATCGCATTTCGACAATTCAGGCGGCCCTGATTGCGGTAGGAGAAGACGCTTTCCGGAAACTGGTCACGATCATTCTTGCAGGCAGGCTCGCCCACTCCGCGTCTGACTACGACGTAAGACAGGCTCTCGAGCGAGCTCACTTTTGCGAGTCGCTCGCGCCGGCATTGAAAGAGAGCCCTGCGGAACTGTACATGCTGGGTATGCTCTCCATGATGGATCGCATGCTGAATATTCCGATGGCAAAGCTGCTCGGTCTTATCTACCTCAGTTCCCGGATTGAGGAAGCATTGCTCGGGTCCCAGGAGGGAATCGGCAAAGCACTCGAGATTTGCAAGTATCACGAACGCGGGGGGGACGGAAAAGGGCCGCCGCACAGTGATCCACTGGTCCGTGACAGCGCCGCCAACTACTTCGAGGCTCTGCTGGCGGCTGGAAATACAATGCACGCGCTGCTACCCTAAACAGGCGGCTCATAGCTGCTCAACAAGTGCACTGCGCTGAAACCACCAGCATTGAGTGGCTTCATTCTCGAATTGTCCTGACGACACGTCTTCGCCACTGAGGGTGGAAGCGAAGCCGAATCGGCAGATCTTCGTTGCTGGGCTGGAAGTTGGACACACATTCGATGAATCCGGTTAGGCCAAATGAATTTGAAGCCCGCTCTCATAGTCCGGGTTTTCTGCCCGATCGAGGAATATCGCTAGCATACCCTAAGCGCTGAGCAATGCCGACATAGTCATTCCGAGAGGTTAGCGCGCGTTACTTATTCGAACCAATTGCCGGCACCGGCCCTACTGCCCCGGAAGGCCTCGAGACAGCGACAATGACAATATCCACGCGCCGGTTTGCCTGGCGGCCTTCCGGAGTGTCGTTGCTCGCCACTGGGTGATACTGCGCATAGCCTGCAATCGACATTCGCTGCGGGTCAAAACCGGCTTCATCGATCAACATCATCGCCACAGCCAATGCACGCGCCGTTGATAGTTCCCAGTTTGAGTTGAATGTAGCATTGTGGATGGGAACATTGTCTGAATGACCCTCCACCCTCATATCCAGTCCGTATTGCATCAGCACAGCGGCAATTCTTTTGATCTTTTCTGTTGCTCCCGGCAGCAGGCGTGCTTCACCGCTCTCGAAGAATCCAATTTCATGAAGGCTGATCACAAAGCCTTCCGGAGTCATTCGCAGCTCAACCTCTTGCCGCTCTATCTCCTTGCCTAGCGCCTTTGTTAGCTTTCTCTGCAACTCGACTACATCGATGCCTGCGTTGCCTGGAATCGTGCCGACTCTCGCCCCTCCATTGTCATTGGGATTCAATACACCGCCAAGTTTTGAGATGTCCGATGACGTGCTGTCCCGAATGCTATCGCTTCCCACAAATGCGCCCATCTCCTGAAATCCGTTCTTGACCGCGGTGGAAACTCTCTGAATCGTCTTCTTGTCATGATAGGTCGATGCGAACAACACGACAAAGAGAGAGAAAAGAAGCGTCACGAAATCGGCATAGGAAACCATCCACCGATCAGGATGACCGGCTTCCTCAACCCTCCTGCGCCTTCTCATTTCGCTACCAGCTTGGCGTTTGGTGCCGCGACAGGGCGGTTCAGGTAGACTGCGAGTTTCGATTCAAGAACCTTGGGGTTTACCCTTTCCACAATCGAGATCACGCCTTCAAGCATCAGTTCGCGGAGCACCTGTTTCCTCTGCATCAAGATCTTGGTCCTTCCCGCGCAAGGAAGAAAGAAGACGTTTGCCGACCCGACTCCGTAAATGGTCGCCACAAAAGCGACCGCGATTCCCTTGCCAACCTCATCGATGCTCTGCAACCTCTGCATAACCTGAATAAGGCCGATGACTGCCCCAATAATGCCAATCGTCGGAGCAAATCCGCCGGCCGCTTCAAATACCTTGGGAATCAATTGCTCCTTGTCGGCCTCCAGATCCATTTCCAACTCCATCGTCTCGCGCAGCTCGGAGGACCGGCAACCATCTACGGCGAGAGTCATGGCTCTTCGCAAAAACGGATTGTCGATAAACTCAAGTTCCGCGTCGAGCGAGACCAGGCCATTCCGGCGGGCTCTCAGCGCATAGCGCAGCAGGTCTTCGATCAGTTGCGAGGCGGGATCCTCTTGAGAGAGGAAGACGCCTTTCAAATGCCTGGCCGCCTGCATCACAACCGAAAATGGAAACTGCACCATCACCGCGCCAAGCGTGCCCCCAATGACGATGAGGGCCGCGGTGGGTTGGATCATCTGTCCGACCTTACCTCCATCGAGATACAAGCCAAATGCGATCCCAAACAGCGCGATGGCGATTCCGCTCAGTGTGCTCTTATTCACTGTCGGGTCCCCTCACACCTAACGGCGCATTAATCTGTTTTGCGAGAGATGACCGATCGGACCTGCGGCGGACTCGGTTCATCGGCTTCCACCGCCGGTCCCGGTGAGTAGCGAGGTTAGAGCATTCTTCAGGAGGCAGGCAGACCTCGCGGGCAATCATTGGGACACTCTTTCCGCATTAGCCGGCAACCTGCCCTGCTGCAGCTCAAACAAGAGCGTGCCGAGCTAACGACGAGCGACATCCTTATCCTTCATTATCGGCAAGGAAGACCTTGTCTATCACGGTATCCATCTCATTGCCACGTAAGCCCAGCCCGCGTCATCTTCTCGTCAATCTGCAGGGATGTGAATGGTTTCGTAAGGTAGTCATCCGCTCCGGCCATCAGCGCCCTGTGCACTTCGCGTATTCCGGGTTCGCGTTCCGCCAACATGAGAACCATGGTTTCGTGTGCGGTCTCATGGCGCAGGCAAGTTATGAACTCCAGGCTGGTCATTCCTCTTAGAGTCCAATCCACCAGGACAATGTCTGCCGTACCCATTCCGTGCAGAACCTCCAAAGCCTGTGGACCGTTATCCGCTTCCGATACTTCGAAGCCTCGCATGGACAGTATGCGGCGCAAAACGGCTCTCATCGTGCTCGAAGTCTCAACCACCAGCGCCTTCATTAGGTCCTCTCTTGTCCGCGCCGGGGCCACCCCGGAAACTGCGCGCGTCCTGTGAGCCATTCGCCCGTCAGACGCCAATTCGCAAGCAGTGAGTCAGGCGCCTTTCACTGCCGTGCGTCCATAACACATAGTCGCCAAGATCCGTCAGGTAATTTCATTTCCCCTCTCGACTCAGGCGGATTGCGAAAATGAAACCCTCTCGGAACTGTCTCCGGCCGCCGGAGTATACAGCGAATGGATCTGTTCGTTCGGAACCCCAGGCCGTTTTTCGACTGCAGGCGCCGCAGGTGTATCGAGCTGTTGCCAGGCGCTCCGCACATGCAGAATCATTTCGATCTGCTTTTCTAGCACCGCGGCTGACTTGCTTGCCGATGCCTCCAACATCTTTGCGCGCAGGTAGGCGTAGAACCTCGACAGGGCCTCGGCCGACTCCCCGCCGTTTTTTAAGTCAACCCAGTTTTCCAACTGTTCGAGCACGAGTGCTGCGTGGTTCAGTTCTTTGCAGCGGGTCTCAATGTCGTTCTTGCGAAGTGCGGCGGCCGCGCGGCGAAAGTCGCCCGCCATCGTATCGAAGAGCGCGATCATGAGGCCGAT
Source organism: Occallatibacter sp. (assembly GCA_049522255.1). Classification (GTDB taxonomy): domain Bacteria; phylum Acidobacteriota; class Terriglobia; order Terriglobales; family Acidobacteriaceae; genus Telmatobacter. The sequence continues at coordinate 31,275 of JBEKOA010000022.1, read as the reverse complement.
GGGACTGGCGCCGGCGATCGATGATCTGCGATATGAGAGTTCTGTCGTCATCGTCATCACCCGTTATTCCCACTGTTGGTGAAGCCCAGTTCCGAGTTCAGTTGCTGCATCTCTTCTGGCATTTGCTGCAAGGCAACTTCAGCCTCTGTGTAGTCGGCCGTAAGTGTTGTTTGTTGGCTGGCAATGTAATTGGTCTCAAAGTCGTTGATTTGCGAGGTCAGGTTGGTGCTTGTGGTGGCGATACTGCTCAGGTCCACCTTGAAGGCGCCATCCGCGGGACTCGTGAAGGTATTCAACGCGTTATACATCGAATTGGCGAAGCCGTTCAATGCTGTACCCGCAAAGAAATTCTGCACGTCTGTCGTGTTGTTCGCAAGCGTGTTATCGAGGGTCTCAGAATCGACGGCGAGCGTCCCATCGTTGTTCATCGTAATGCCCATGTCGCGCAGCGTTGAAACCGTGGTAGTTCCTGTTGCAGGAGTATTGAGGTAGTCGAGAGCCTGCTCCAAAGTACTCTGCAAGTTGACAAGGGTTGGATCGGAGGCAAGCGGGCCTTGCGAGGTTGTGGTAGCTCCTGAAGAACTCGTTGAAGCGGTAGCAGTGAACTGCGAGGTCACCAACCCGATGGCCGTGTTGTAATCCGTCACAAATTGGTTGATCGCTGTTGAAATCTGCGAAGCGTCGGGTGCTACTGTCAGGTTGATCGGGCTTCCGGGCGCCGCGCCCAACAGATCCAGCGTGACTCCAGGGATGGCTCCAGTGACCGTGTTGCTTGCGCTCTCAATCGGAACTCCGTCCGCAGTCAGGGAGGCGTCAGCTCCTGCAACGGCTTGTGTAAAACCAAAGGCCGGCTCGTTGATCGTGAAGGGAGTTGTGCCCTTGCTCACGATGGTGAGATTGGTTCCATTCGCATCGCTACCGGCAGTCGCGGTCAGGCCGAGAGGTACTGGTGCGGGCGCATTCATTGCGCCCAGCACAGAGTCATTGGTCGTGACAGTGATGCCTTGGGCGGATGTGCCACCCGAGATCACTTCATTGCCATTTGAAATCGCGCCCGCAATATTAGCAGGGAGAGTGCCGTTACTTACCGCGGCGGCAATCGCGTCGTTTAAGTCTCCAACCGTATCTCCGGTGGCTGCCGTAAATGAAAACGTGTCGCCAGTAGCTATATCTTTAATGGAGGTCGTAAAGCCCGCGGTCAGCGGAGTGTCAGCAGTCAAAGACCCTTGCGTTGAGGTGTAGCTTGTTGGCACTTGCGGAATCGTCGCATTGTTGATGGCGGTGGCAAGCTGAGCATATGTCTCGCCCGAAGTTGTGGCGATGTTCGCTGTGCCGGCCGCACTCGTGAGGGTTATGGTGTTGACTCCAAGCGTAGAACCAGTAGGTATATCGGGAGAGGTCCAGGAGGTACCTGTAAAGTTTGCCGAGGTAATTGAAAAATCGTTTGCGGCTCCTGATGTATTGGAGATAATCGCCAGCCTGGAACCGGTCGAGTCACTCACCACGGTTGCATTGACACCGAGATTCGCCTTGTTGATCGCGGTCGCCAGATCGGCCAGTGTATCTCCTGCGGTTCCGCTGCCTGTTGCAAAAGTTGCTTGAGAACCGTTTGCGTCTGTGAGCGTAAATGAAGAGTTTGCCAAAATAGTGGTCGGCTTGGATTCAAGATCGGAATACCACGCTCCAGTAGTTGCCAGGCTGTTCACGACGACTGTGTGCGTGCCGGTAACGGTTCCTGTAGTCGCCGTGGCCGTAAGGTCGTTGGAGTTTGAAGACGTCACCGTCCGAGCTGCGAAGGGGCCGCCGGTAAGGGTATTCAGGTTTTGCATGTCGGTGGAAATCGCTTCAGTGGCCGTCTGAATCGAGGTCAGAGCGGTCGTCTCGCTGCTGAGTGTTGTTTGGTCGGCTTGCCATAGCCGCTCCGGAGCACGGTCCGCGTAAATGGCTGCCGCCACTGCGGCAGTGACGTCGATGCCTGCTGTGCTCGAGCCTGAGCTTGCAGCCAGGATATTGCTGATGCTATATGTCGGGGTCGTAGGAGATGTTGACGAAAGGAGCGTATTGACTGCGGATGTGGAGCTCATAACTTCAACCTGTTCTTTGAGAACGAGCCGTGGAAAGCAGGCCAGCCTCTGGATCCGAATCGTTCACCCAATAGTCCGAGAACCGGCAACGATCGAAACAACAAAACAACCCAAATAGAAACTCTTGAAGATGTGCGAAGGCGGCGCCTTTTGGGCGCCACCTCCGGTCGTACGTTGAATCTTGCATCAAGTTACTGGACCAGCTTCAGAACTGCCTGCTGGGCCTGGTTGGACTGTTGCAGGGCGGCCATGCCGGTCGACTGCAGCACGTTGTACTGGGTCATGTTGGCAACGGTCTTGCCGATGTCGGCATTCTCAAGGCCGTTGGCCGCGTTTTGCAGGTTTGTTACCTGGCTGGTCATGTTCTGGGTTGCCGCTGTGAGCCGGTTGACAGAAGCGCCGATAACGCCGCGCTGCGCGGAGACCTGGTTGATTGCACTATTGATGGCGGTCAGAGCTGTCTGCGCATCCGTAGCACTGGTCAGATCCAGATTCACACCGGAGGTGCTGTTGGTCAGGCCCAATGTTGTGGCGGAAAGCGCGTTGATGCTCGTTGAGATCTCGGTGTTCGTAGCGCTATTGGCGGTGCTACTGTCACTGACGAACACGGAGGCACTGCTGGTGCTGCCAGCACCATAAGCGCTCAAGGATGCGAGGGTTGTGTTGTCCGTCGTGGTCACCGTCAAAGTATGGCCAGCAGCGGCGTCGAGCTCTAGGTTGTTGGTGTCGGCAGGTTGAACGCCGAGTGTTCCTGGGGTGCCTGCACCTTGGGCGAACTGGGCGGATGCCAGGGAAGCATCACTTGAGGCCGCTATGGCAGCATTCAAATCGGTGATTGTGCTGGTGCCGGCGGCATTTGCCGTAAAGCTAATTGAGGCTCCATCAGAATCGGTGACAGTTGTAACCGAATTCGCAGCCAGCGTTTTGTCGAGCCCCGCGTCACCAACCGGATTTGCGTCAGTTCCAGCAGTAGTTTCGAACTTGGCGCCCGTGTTGCCGGTGAAGACGTTCTGGCCATTAAAGTTGGTGGTCTGGCCGATCTGGTTGATCTCCGACAAAATCGACTGGAACTCAGTATTGAGAGCGGTGGACTGATCGCCACTGAGACCGCTCGTGGAGCCTTCCGTGGCCAGCGTTACAGCGCGGTTGAGAAGCGTGGTGACTTGCGACAGGGCGCCATCTGCGGTCTGCAACAGGCCAATGCCGTTGGCGGCATTCTGCTGGGACTGGGTGAGGGCAGCGATGTTCGCATTGAGTCCGCTTGCAATCGACAGTCCTGCCGCATCGTCCGAGCCGGAATTGATCTTCAAGCCGGTCGAGAGTTGAGTCAGGGTCTTTTGCAGGTTCGCCTGTGTATTGGACAATGCATTCTCCGCCGTCATGGAGGAGATGTTATTCAGGACTGTGAGTGACATTGGTGTTTCTCCTTGTTTGCCCTGTTGCGCCTGCACTCGGCTTTTTGTGTGGGGCCTGCTTTGAGGCTCCTGGTCGTCGAGAAGGAGGTCGTCTTGGACAACACCCTATCGGCCATCTGTGAAAATCATTTCAATGCGATTGTCAAGCCTATTGTGTTTTCTGCAAAAAAACTGTCTCGCAGGCAGGTTACGCCATCGATAACACGGCATCCCGGGTTGAAAGCAGAAGATCCCGGCCGGCTGCATAAAAGAACAGTGTGGGACGCACCTCGACACTCGCCGTCAGGGCCCTTGCTATAAGGATGAATCGCTGGCTCCGATAGCCGATGCTACGGCCAAAACAGATATAAAAACGGAGGAAGCCCAGAAGGCCGGACGGGCTTTTCCCCTTGTATCCATTGGGCTCTGTCATAACTGGCCCAGACTATTGGAGGTACTGAAGCAGGGTCTGGGGAAGCACTTTGGCAGCCGCAGCCAGCACTGCACTATTGTCGAGCTGTGCCTGCGAAAAATTGGTGGCCGCATCCGCCGTATTGATCCCTACCAGTGCCGTCTCCTGGCTTGTTAGAGTCACCTTTTCCTGGCCAAGATAGCTCTCTTGATCGTTCAGTTGATTGATGGTGTTATCCAGCGGAACGCGCTGCTGGTCAACATAATTCAACGCAGTGGTAATGGCATTTGTCGCTGTGCCTATCTGTGTTGCGGTCCCGCTCTGAAGGGCGGTGATCAGGTTGCCAAGCGAACCAATCACGTTTGCCCCTGAGGTGAACAATTGATTGCCCGGCACGTTGGTGGCGACGCTTAAGTCATCGCCCACTTGCACAGTATTGACGTTACTATTCCCTACATAGGCATAGGCATTGGCGACTGCTGTGGTAGGATCGGCATTCATCGTTCCTAGCACCGAGTCATTGGAACTGACCACGATTCCGTCCGAAGCGCTGTTCGACCCGATCGTTAATTGGCCTTGCGCATTGATGGTTGCAGTGGTCCCCGGGGAAAGCGTGCCGGCAACGACTCCGCCGGCAATCGCTTGCTGCAACGTGGCTACTGTGTCGCCTGCTGCAGCTTTGAAAGTCACTGTCTCGCCCGTTGTAGCGTCACTTATGGTAGTAACTGAGCCGGCCGTCAGCGCGGTGTTGGCGGTTAGAGGTGTGGCAACCGTTCCTTGCGAGGAGTTATAGGTTGTTGAGGCAGCTACAAAGGGCGGCGTAGTGCTCTCAGATCCACCGAAGACATAGACGCCATTGTAAGCCGTATTGGCCTGCCCAACTACAGTCGTAAGAATGCTCTGGACCTGGGATGCGAGCTCTTGCTTATCTTGAGTATTGTTAGTCCCATTGGCGCCCTCGGTACCCAGTGTGACTGCGGAGTTTAGCGCAGTCACGATCGAGCTGATGGCAGAGTCCGCCGGCTGCATCTGGGGAATAAGAGTGCTGACATTGCTCGTATATTGATCAATGTCTGCCGAATCCGCGAGCGAAACAACCATATTGGCTGAAGCTGTGGGGTCATCGGAAAGTTGGTTGACCCGCAAACCGGTTGACAACTGCTGCGTCGCAGTTGCGAGCGCCTGCTGGCTCAGTTGCATCTGATACTGGACATCGGGAAGCATATTCGTGACGCGCATATTTGCCCTTCTTCAGGCGGCCATCCGCCGGACTCCGACTGTCTACTCCGCAGCCGCGGTGCCCATAGCCATCACCACCGAAAACAGCGATTGAACGGTCGAGACGACTCGAGCAGCGGCCTCATAGGCCTGTTGGTACGTGATGAGGTTGGCGGATTCCTCGTCAATCGAAACCCCTGAAACCGAGTTGATCTGGTCGTTGAGCTGCACCAGGCTGGACGTGGTCGCGGTCGATTCAGCGTTGGCGTTGGCTGTCAGACTGCCCACCTGGTAGACGAGGCTCGCATAGGCGCTGCCTGGTGTCTGCCCGGAAGGAAGCGCGGTTGTTTGCACAGCGCTAAGATTGGCCAGATTGCCGTCGCTTCCCGCGGTACCATCCGAACTGGCGGCAATCAAGGTGGGGTCCGTGACCGCCATTGTGATGGTCGACGCTGAGCCGGCAACTGGAGCAACCGCCGGGGGGACCGTCGGGGGAAACGTAAAGAGGTCCTGCCCGGCGTTGCCATTTTCATCGTAGCCGGATGCCTGCGCCGAATTAACGGCAGAACCAAACTGGTTGGCCAACGTATCCAACTGGGTCAAGAGGTTGGGAATGGTCGTATCGCGCGTCTGGATGGTTCCACCGAGATCGCCGCTGCTGATAGAGCTTGTAATATTGATGCCGTTCTGGTCGAGGACTTGTGTCATTCCGTTGCTGCCAACCGCGGTCTGCAAGTTATAGCTCTGGTTGCCGACAACCAGAGCCGTTCCATTTCCGGTCGACAGTGTCACGCCATCGTTGCTCTGAGTTACAGAGATATTTGTCAGCTTGGATAAACTCAGGATTAGTTGATTCTGCTGATCCTCAAGTGTGCCGCCATCCTGTCCTTGGTCTCGCAAAGCTGCAATCGGAGGATTCAAGGCCGCAATCTGCTGAGTCAGTTGGTTGATCTGACTTACATCCTGAGTGACCTGGGTGTTGAGCGAGGATTGCTGCGAGGTCAAGGTATTGGATGCGGTATTGAATGCGGTGGCCAGATTCTGTCCGGCCGTGAGCACAGCCTGCCTGGAACTGGCGCTGCTCGGATCGGTCGACAGGGCCGAGATGCTTGAGAAGAAGGCCGACATATCCGTTCCAATGTCCTGAGCCGAGGTGGTGAACACAGGCTGGATCTGCTGCAACGAGGCCAATTGGGCGTTGGCGCCGCTCTGAGCCTGGGTCTCCTGTTGAACCTGCGTCTGCAATAACTCATCCCGCACGCTTTGATATCGTACGAGATCGACTCCATCTCCAACATTGATATTGTTGCCAAGATCGGTGGGCAACGCCTCTTCAAGAATCGGCACCTCACGGGTGTAGCCGGGAGTGTTCGCGTTCGCAATGTTGTTATTCGTCGCCTGCAAGGCGCCAGAGGCGGCGTTGAGCGATTCCAGGGCTATCGATAATGAAGCGTTCAGAGACATGAATTACATCTCGCAGGACCAGGTCTGACGCTTCAACCTGGGTCCGCGGGCCTCCTGAAATCGTCCTGCGTGGCTGTTACACAACAGAGATAGGAGAGCAATTGACTTGCCAGAGTGCCTCAAGAGAGCGGAATACTGCAAATTGAGTTCACAAATTGCATTTCTTGCCGCCTGAATCTTCCGTTCAATAGAGATGTCAATGCCGGAACGCAAGGGCGCCTCGGGCGAGCGAACCCCTTCGCTCACAGTATTGGCCATGGAAGCCAGGTCGGCGCAGAGCATCTCCTGCCTGGCCACACTTTCTTGGAGTTTTGGTAGTTGATTGGCAGCAATCGCATTCATGGCAACCGAGATCTCAAACGCCAATTCCTGCATCTGCTGCAGATACGTGGCGGCGATCTGATCGCGCGTTGGGAGCGTTCCGTGGTTCATTGCAAGCCCTTCCAGCAAAATCTCTCATCCTGGGCTCATGAACGCTTCCACTTTCCGTTCCAGCCCATCTAGTGTTGGTCGTGCTCGATCATGGCTCCAGCCGTGCTGCTTGCGTCAGGCTTGTATGCACCGCTCGTCACGGACTGGCGAAGCGTATCCACTTTATCCTGACGGATCGAGGGTGAATTCAACGCCTGACTGGTCAACGACTGGACAGACAAGCCGTTTGAATTGAAAGAGATCCGGTCTTCCGTTGTCGCCTGAGTACTTGTCAAACTGCCGTTGGAGACCTGTTTTGCTCCCACGTTCAATGCAATCTGGCTGGCTGCCAAGCTGTTCAAATCAACTTTCATGGCAAGTTCTCCTGTCTTCACGGTACTGCTATCGGCTCTTTCCAGCAAACGTTTCAGTCCTGAGCCAAAAGTAATGAGGAAACAGGTGAAATTACTTTGGTAAGCCGCTATTTGGCCGGAGGCGAGTGGGTCGTGGCTTCAAGAGCGACCCGCGCGTCCTCCGCCTTGTGAAGGCTCTTTGCAATCATTTTGGCAATGCCAATTCCGCCGGATGCGGTGAGTGATGCTCCCAGCGACTGCATGGCAATGCCTTGAAACTGTTCCTTTCCAGAGTCCAGGTCGTCCTCGTTCTCCGAGCCCGGCAGCGAGCCAAAGCTCTGCTCCGCCTGCTGCAACCAGCTACTCAGGAGAATGGACTCGAAGTCCTTCGATGACTTGTCGATCTTGGCATTCTCCGTGGACGTTGAAGGCGCCTGGTGCAAAAGTTTATTTGCGTTCAGGTTGATCGGCTCGGTCACCGCCGGGGAGATGGCGCCAATCGCGGATAGATCCGACATTAGATCACCTCCAGATCGGCTTCGAGCCCGCCTGCGGCCTTGATGGCCTGCAAGATCGAAATAATGTCGTGCGAGGTAGCGCCAATGGCGTGAAGCCCCTTGATCAATTCGTCGACATTCGCACCTTCTTCAAGCTGGATCGATTGTGCCGGGGCATCGTTCACCGTTGTCTTTGTTTCATCCACAACCTCCGCCTTGCCGTTTGAAAGCGGAGCGGGCTGTACAACCACGTGCCTGGTCTCGACGTCGATGGTCAGGCTGCCTTGGATCACAGAGACCGGCGAGAGCCGGACGTCGCCTCCCATCACGATCGTTCCGGTACGTTCATTGACCACCACCTTGGCAGGCGAACGAAAGCTGATGGAAAGGTTTTGGATACGCGAGATTAGAATCGGTACCGAGGGAGCTCCGCTGGCGGCAACATCCACGTCGATACGGCGGCTGTCGAGAGCCGTAGCGATTGGCTTGTCAAACTCTTTGTTAATGACGTCGGCAACGTCGCGCGCCGCGGTAAAGTCGGAGTTCTGCAGGAGCAGCGACACAGTCCGAAAGTGGCTCAGGTCTACGGCTGCGTCCCGTTCAACCGTGGCTCCTTCGGCGATCCTGCCGACAGTCGGCTGATTGACGCTCTTGGTGTTGCCGGCCGCGCCTTCCGAATAGCCTCCAATGACCAGCGGCCCTTGCGCCTCGGCATATACTTCTCCGTTGGCAGCTCGCAGAGCCGTCAGCAACAGCACTCCACCCTGAATGCTCTTGGCATCGCCCACCGATGACACGGTAATGTCTATTTTCATTCCCGGCCGGGCAAATGGGGGAAGCGTTGCGGTGACAAAGACGGCGGCAACATTTTTTACCACGACGACACCGGGCGCGATCTGCACTCCCATCCGTTGCAGTGAGTTTGCCAGCGTTTGCACGGTAAAGAAGGTCTGCTGCGTGTCGCCGGTGTTCTTGAGCCCAATCGCCAGTCCATAACCGACCAGTTGATTGTCGCGCACGCCTTGTATTTGCGTAACGTCGCGGATCAGCACCTTGCGGTCTGCGTCGGAGGCAAACGCCAGAAGCGCAAAGACCAGGCTCATCGCAACCAGCAAGCCGAGACGGCGCAGCCAGCGCGGGGGCTGCGGCGAACGCGGTTCGAACGTGTTGGCGGTTAGAAGTTCAGTAGCCATAGGATTGCCTTCGTAATTGGGTTCGGCGGACGCACACCGTCGGAGATGATTCCCTTGCCCTTCATTTCAATTTCGAGATTGCTCAGAGCCGTCGATGGAACCGTGTTTCCGGGGCCGATGTCGCCGGGCCTGACCATGCCGCGCACCACGATGTTCTCGTGCTGGTTGTTCATGAATATCTGGCGCTCTGCTTCCACCACGAGGTTTCCGTTTGGAAGCACGGCTATCACCTGGCCGGTAAGGTTGGTCTGAAAGGTTGTATTCGACGCCGTCGATCCCTGCCCCTTGAGCGCCTGCGAAGAATTCGCCGCCAACAGGGGATTGGTCGATTTAGGGGTCCTTCCCATCACGCCGGTGACGGCCGAGCTGGTTGTGAAACTTCGCTCGCTGTCGACCGTGCCCGATTGCGCCGCCGTTGTCTGGACGGCCACCTGAATGGTGATGGTGTCGTTCAGGCTGTGCGCCTTGTAATCGGAAGAGAAGTCGCCCAGCGCGCTTCCCGGCGACCATAAACTCCCAACCGTGTGATCGTCGTTAGCCGGAACGTACTGCTCTTGCAATCGTGCGATATATTTCAAACGCAGTGCCTCTGAGGCTTTTTGATCTGTCTTGTGCGCAGAGAGGCAGAAGGCAAATGTTGAAGAAACGCCGAGCAGCGCGAGAGCAGCGATTCGTCTTTGGAGTATCGGCCGCATTTTAGAAGCTCCTCCTCAACAGATTTGCGCTTACCACCTCGGCGACATAGACCTGCTTGTGGTCCGGGCTTGCCACGTGAATCCTGTGGCCTGCAATTCCGTTTTCAAGAGTGATGACGGCAACCTCGACATGCGATCGTGCATCGTCCATCACCAAAGTCGCGTGCGCTCCGGCCCGAATCACGATCCCGGCATTCGGTTTCAGAGCTGCGTTGCCCGTGACAGCAGAGAAGCCGGGCACTCTCGATGGACTGTCAGCTTGCGACTCCGGCTTAGTCACAATCGAATAAAACGGCAGACATGTGCCTGGCATGTGGCAGCCAAGCTTGACCAGAGAGCGTAGCTCGCTGTGCTGGCCCGGCGGCCGATTGCCGAGCGGCTCGACCGACAGAATATCCAGCACGGGAGAAGGCTCGCTGGCGACCACCTTGGCCAGCAGCAGCACCTGTTCGTCCAACGTTTGAACCCCGTTGGCGGTGAGTGTCTGCGCAACCTGGTGCGCCGAGATTTGAAAGCGGCCTTGCAGCTGGGATTGCGCTCGCACCCCAAGGGGCAAGCCCATCGCCACCATCAACAAGGTCGGAATCCATCTGGTCGTCATAATCCCTCTTTACCGCTTCCGCTTCATTGCCCCGAGTCACTATTGGGCGAGCTGGTTCAACTGCTGCAACATCTCATCCGCTGCCTTGACCACTCTGGAGTTCGACTCATAGGACCGCTGCGCCAAGATCATGGCCACGAACTGATTCACGACACTGACGTTCGATTGCTCCAGCATGCCCTGTTGCAGTGTTCCCAACCCGTCGGAGCCGCCTGGCGTGCCAATGACCGGTTGACCGGATGCTGTGGTCGCCAGGTAAAGATTGTTGCCCACGGCGTTCAATCCGCCGGGATTGACGAAGAGAGCCGTCTGGATATTGCCAACCTGCGTAGCTGCCGTCTGGCCCGGCTGGGTCACGCTGACTGTTCCGTCGCTGCCGACGGTGACGCTGAGCGCGCCGGTTGGTATCGTAATCGCGGGTTGCAGCGGGTTGCCATCTGCGGTGACCACTTGCCCTTCTGCATTCGTGCTGAAAGATCCGTCGCGCGTATAACCTGTTTGGCCATTGGGCATCAGGATCTGAAAGAATCCCGCCCCGGAGATCGCTAAATCCAGAGGGTTGCCGGTCGTGGAGAAGTCGCCTTGCGTCTGGATGATCTCGGTCTCCGAGGGCCGAGTTCCGAGGCCTATTTGCAAACCCGATGTCACAGTCGTCTGCTGAGTTGAAGCGGCGCCAGGCATGATCTGGTTCTGATAGAGAAGGTCGGTGAAATTCACCTGACGCTGCTGGAAGCCCGTAGTGCTCGAGTTCGCGAGATTGTTCGCGATGTTATCCAGGTTCATCTGCTGGGCGGTCATTCCGCTGGCAGCTGTATAAAGGGCACGAAGCATATCAAATTCCTTTCAAAGTCCGCGCAACCCGCTTTCAGGCTCGCATTAACCGACGCGCGGCAGATCCTGAGCCGCGGTCTTGTCCATCTCGCCGTTAAACAATGAGAGTACGCGGCGCATGGTCTCCACATCATGTTGAGCGGTAATCAACTCGATTACGCTGGTGACCGGGTTGACGTTTGAGCTTTCGAGCGCTCCCTGGCGCACCTGGGAATTGACGGCGGCAATCGCCGTGCCGGCCGGGGCTGTGTAGTCTGTGTTACCCACACTCTCAAGTGGGGTCGCGGGCGGAAACTCGACCAACTTCAAGCGCCCCGCGATCGCTCCATTTGCTGAGATCGTTCCGTCGGTGCTGATCGAGACTGGTTCCCCGACAATCGTGATGGGGCCGTTATCGCCCATGACCGGATCGCCGGCCGAGGTAATCAACTGTCCCTGCGGCGAGACGCGGAAGTTTCCTCCGCGCGTGTAGACCGGACCGGCAGAGGTTTTGACCTGAAAGTATCCAGGCCCTTCGATTGCGAGGTCGAGTTGATTGCCGGTCGTAACCAGAGCGCCTTGCGCAGTGTCCAGTTGCGTCGAGCTCAGAGACCCGTATTCATTGGCGTCCTGGTTCAGGACAGAAAGAGGAGAGTCGTTCGCAGTGGCCAGCATGGAACTGAAAGCGTTGTGGCTCGCCCGGAAGCCCGGCGTACTCACGTTAGCCAGGTTGTTTGCAATCGTATCCAACGACTCGGTGCGAGCCATCAATCCGGCGCAGGCTGCGTAGTATCCGCTACTCATTTTTGGGCCTCGGCCTGATAATCTGCACGCCTGGGGCCATTTGAATCTATAAGCGATTTATTGGGGAATCACTTCATTTAACGACCGAATAGGCAGGTTCTGCCGCGTCATGGGCAGGATTTGCCGGTCTGGCCGCGCCGCGCATGAGGAGTGGATGAGAGATAGGTGAGATGGAGTGTTTCGTCCCTGGCTTGCGGAATTCCCCGGATTGGAAACCCAGTGTTAACCGGGGCTCCCACTTTCCGGCATTCACCGGCAACCAAGACCTCTAGCCTGCGCTGACGCACGCAAAACTGGCGCCATGGATCGCAAATGGTGCCAGATCCATGCGCGAGCCCGCGAGTTCATGGGCCGCGGTGAGGATGAACCTCCAGCCGGACGAAGCGGTGGAATCGTTCATGCTGCGCATGGCGGCAAGAACAAAGAGGGGCAGCGTTCCCTCCATTGCAGACAGTACGCTTGCGCTGGTGCCGCCCCGGCTGCAATCTGGCCATCCCAAGGCCGCGGGAATATCCCCGATCCCATGCAGCAGCCCAACAAGGTACGCATCTTCCGGCGAGACGCCATCAAGGGACTCGGCCACTAGTTGAGCGTACTGGGCAACCAGGCGGCAGTGTCTCCAAACTGCGGTCGTTGCCGCATGTGCCCGATCGCAGGCAAAGGTTCGAGTGGAGATCGCAGCAAACCATGCGCCCACGTCCAGGTTGGCGATGCAATCTCCCATCCTGCTTGGGCGCTCCGCAGCGTAGTCGTATTCTCTGCCGATCAGCCGCAGGATCTGTATGGTCGCTCCGACATCGCTCAGGATGAGTTCTGAAGCCATCCGCAGGTCGATATAACGCTCCTGGAGCAGTATCTCCAAACCGAGCACCGTTGCCGACATGACCGGAACTTCATCCAGGAAATCGGCCTTTTTGGGCGCGAATTTCTGCTGTTCCAGAAGATGGAGACCGTGCCAGGCGGAGGATGGTACCCAGCTGTGATCGTTTGCCGTGTCAAACGCTTGATTAAGCACTCTTCTGCACCTGCTGTGTCCCTATCGGCACGTGCAGAAGATCATTCCAAGTAAAATGGTGCAGTTTTCCAGTATTCCAAAAAAATGATCGGCAAGATGGCCATCCGGCCTCGCCGGATCTTGTCGGAACCTGGGAGGAACGAGGTTCACCCGGCCTTGAAGAGGAGGTCGACCTCTCTGGAACTGCACTTCAAACGCGCCCAGAGGTGCTCTTTGCACCTTCCGATCACCGCTTCGTCCGCCTCGAGTTGGACGCTATAGCTGCAAAGAACCCTCGCCATTTCGGACGGATTCTGTACACTTTCGAACTTGACCTCTGTCGGAATCTCATCTTCCGACTGCGCATTGATCTGCTCGATGTACTGCACCTGGCTCTGAAAGTCGCTGGGCGTGACAAAGCAGGGCTGTGTCTTGCAACCGGTTATTTTTTCAATGGCATAGAGCATCCCGTATTCAACACCGTGAACAAAACCGACCAGCAGCATGTTGGTTGTCGACACATAGTGGAGCGGAATCATCGAATAGAGCCTGACGAACGTTGGAGGAAGATGAATCTCTGTAGACATCCCCCACTTGGGCACTGTGAATACCGGGCAGCCCCACTGTGTAGCGCGGACGGCGGTCAGTTGTTTTTCGCTCACCGAGCCCTGCTGCACCAGGAATTCCCCGATCTCCACTCCGGCTTCCTTATGCTCGTCTCTCACTTCTTTGAATTGTGCGCTGCTGAGCAGGCCATACCGCACCATAAGCAAAGCCAGCGGCATGCGCGAAAACTGTTTCGTCCGTTCCGGCCTGGATGTTGCCAGAGACGAAATCTCCTCTTCTGCCGCCGCGGCAAAACAGCGCGAGCTACAATACCAGTTGTCGTGCATCTTGATCCCGGCCTTGCGCGTGGAGGCGTGCGGCAACGCGAGCGAACGATTGCAATGGTGACACCTGGCGGTAACCGCCTTGAACTTTTCAGTCCAGGCCGGCAATACGATCGATTGCATCAGTCCCATAATCTCCCCCGTTTTCATCCTCTAAATCTTTTTGTTTCTTCCTCGACTGCCGCGCTCAATGAAAAGCCGGAGCGCTGACGGCCCGCGATACCTCGGTCACGCGAAGTCCATAGTTGCCGTCGATTACCACTGCCTCTCCCCTTGCAATTACAACGCCATCCAGCAGAAGCTCCACCGGTTCTTCCACCTGGCGATCAAGCTCCACGACTGATCCGCTGGTCAGGTCCAGCACCTCGCGCAGGGTCAGCTTGCGTTGTCCGAAGCGTAAGGTCACGTTCAGTTCAACATCCATGACCAGATTTAGATTTGCAGGCTGCGGAGCCGCTTTTCCCGCAGCTGCCTTGATCGCGTCCACCACGCTTGCAGCAGCGTTTTCAGGATGGGAATGAAGAAAAAGAGCTTCTGACAACGCAGGGTCCAGAACCATCAGAATCGAAACCCTGTTGGCTTCACCGTCGGCAGCGGTCATGCGGGCACAGTGGGACCGCTCGGAGGCCGGATTGGACGCAAGAGCGGCGTTGACCGTGAAGGATCCAAACTCTGGCTCAAGCGCAGAGCGGAACTCGTTGATTGCCGACTTGACGGTTTTCAGCAGCGCCTCAGAGTGCTCTGTTCCGAATTCATCCACTGCAAGGCGAAGAAACTTCGATGCCAGCAGAGCAGCGTCGCCGCGACGGAACTCGAGTTGAAACTCCCCTCGCAGGCTGCCGTCGAGCGTGAGACTGATCCAGACGGGCTCCGATTGATCCGGTGGCAACTCGGCGTCCGGCAATGCCGCAATCAGCCAGGGAGATCCGCTGGCCACGGTCATAGCCTTGCCAAAAGCGTTGAAGAATGCGCTCGAAAAAGGCTGATGTGAGATGTCGGCTGTCTGATTCGTCATCGAACTACTCCTTTGTTGCAACCGGTTCCTGTGACCGGGCAGAGAGCTGTGCAGCCTTGCGCGTTCCGTTGCGAACCAGCAGCGCCTCAAAGATCTCAACATTATCCACGGTGAGCCGCCCAGGCCTCTTGACCGGCGCTTTCATCTTCAGGATCGTGCCCGGCTTCAGGCCAACCAGGTCTTTCACCAGCACCCGCATCTGCGTGATATCGGCGGATACTTCAATGTCGCAATCGAGAATCCGCTCGCGCAGGCTTGAACTGTGAAGCTGGCGCAGACTCGAGGCTTTCTTCGACTGCATCGCATTCAGATGCCGCAGCAGGAAGCCCACAAACGACGTCGGCAACACGATTCTGAACGGCGCGGTTGTCTCTCCTACAGTCATCTCGAACATCAAAAGCACAAGCTTGTCGTTGGCCATGAAGACCTGTTGAATCATGGCTTGTTTGATGGGACGGCCCGCCGTCAGCGAGATATTAAGCGTCTGCCAGGAGCGTTCAATCTGGCTCACGATAAGAGCTGTAACGCTCTGCATGATCTCCTCATCGATATCCGTCATCTCGCGATCATTCTGCGCCGCCGTGCCGGCCCCGCCGAGCAGCAGATCGATGATGGGGAAGATCAGCGCCAGGTCGATCTCGATCAGCACATTGCTTTCCATGACGTTGAGCGCGCAGGGCAATAGAAAGCTGCTTGCGGCCATGCCGGCGTAGTCCACAATGGCCATCTGTTCCAGTGAGAGCAGCTTCAGATGCAGACTCGCGCCCAGATAGAGTTCGAGCGAGGTGGTAACGTTGAGCGCAAACTTCTCATGCAGCGCGGTCAAGGCGCGCGCATTCTCATTCGACAACCTGCCCGCATAGCGGAAGTTGCAGGAGTGAATGACGCGCGTCCTTATCTCCTGAGGCGTGCCTTTTGACGCCTTAAGGGTTTGACCCGATGCGGAGTTTGCAATCATAGCTGCCCTCGGAACTGTCTCTCATTTGCGCCCTGGTACGCCGGCCGCTGATGGGTCAACGGCTCCGCCGGTCGTTCGCGAAGATGAGAAAGCGTGGCGCGCAGCTTAACCATTGCGGCGGCGTGGATCTGTGAAACCCGCGACACGACGATGCCAACAACTTGAGAGATCTCTTTCATCGTCAATTCTTCCTGGTAATAGAGCGAAAGAATCAACTGCTCGCGCTCCGACATGTGAGAGATAGCCTCGGCAAGCTGCTCCTTTCTTTCGCTTTCAAGGCAAAGATCGAATGGGTTGTCTTCATCCGTGCCTTGCGCCGACTCAATCAGATCGAACGACTCGGTATGGTCGTGGATCGAATTCGTCTGCTGCCCAACCAAAAACAGCCCATCCAATTGCGTCATCGTATTCTGCAATCCATCGAGGGGCATATGCAGGTCTGCGGCGATCTCTTCTTCGAGTGGCTGTCTTCCCAGCTCCGACTCCAGCTTGGCCACCGATGTAGCGATCTCGCGCCCTTTTCTGCGCAATGCGCGCGATCCCCAGTCAAGCTTGCGAAGGCTGTCGAGAATTGCGCCGCGGATGCGGAATTTCGCAAAGGTGGAAAACTGCGCATCTTTCGAAGAATCGTAATTGCGGCAGGCGTCGAGCAGCCCCAGGACACCCGCCTGGACCAGGTCTTCGATCTCCACGTTCTTCGGCAAGCGCTCATGGATTCTCGCCGCCACATAGTAGACCTGCGGCAACTCCCGCATCACCAGGTCGTTGCGTTCATCCAGGGAATCGCTACTCTCACGGTAGGCCAATTCTGCTGTTGTCATTCCATCCCCCCCTTTGTGCGGAACTCACATCTGCTGCTCATGAGACACTGTTTCCTTTTGCTGCGACTATTTCTTCCAGCCTTCGATTCACTTCTCAATGGAGCACCCCCACGGACTGTACCGGCGTCAATGGCGGAACCTCGCCAGGAGAAATCACTACAATTCGTGGAATAAACGGCTCCAGCAGGCGGCGAAGGTAGTAGCGGCCTGGAGAAGAACACAGCAGAACAGGCGGAGCGGAACTAATCTCTTTTCCGAAATCCGCACGTAATCCATCAAGCACGCGGCGTGCCAATGTCACCTGTTGCGGAGAGGAAACTCCGTGATTCATGGGAAGATTCGACCCGCGTGTGCATTCATCCTCGATCGCGGTGTCCAGAGTGACGACTTTAAGCTCGCCATGGTCGTTCAACAAGGGCCGGATCAGCGACCGTCCCAGCGCATGGCGGACTGCCTCCACCAGCGCAATCGGATTCTTGTTGAAGGCTGCCGCCTCGACCAGAGTTTCGAGGATTGTTCCCAGGTCGCGGATTGAAACCTGTTCACGCAGAAGCTGCTGGAGAACCTTTTGCACCTCACCCAGACTCATCAGCTTGGGAATCAGTTCATCGGCAAGCTTGGGGTGCGATTCGTTGAGACGGTCGATCAATCTCCTGGCTTCATGGCGCGAAAGGAGCTCATGCGCGTTGTGCTTGATCACCTCCGCAAGGTGGGCAGCCAGGACGGAGGTTGCGTCAACAACCGCGTAGCCGGATGCAATGGCCTGTCCTTGCAACTGGGGAGTAATCCACTTTGCCGGCACATCGAAGGCCGGCTCCCTTGTATCCTGGCCGGGCAGATTGGCAGCGTTGGGGTTGGAGCTGATCGCGAGCAGAGAGTCCCGGCGCAACTCCCACCGGGCGATCTCAACTCCGCGAAGGTAGATCACGTATTCTCTCTCGCGCAGCGACAAGTTGTCTGTAATATGGATGGACGGAACCAGAAAGCCAAGTTGCTGGGCAAGGTTCTTTCGCATGGACTTTACGCGCGTGAGCAGTTGGCCCCCCTGCTTTGCATCGACCAGAGGCACCAGCCCCAAACCCACTTCCAGCATCAGCTCATCCAGCTTGAGAGCCGCGTCCATCGGATCGACCACGGGAGCGGCGGGCCCACCCGGTAAGGCAGCCTTGGCCTTTGCTTCAAGTTCATCCACTTCGTCCATGAAAACTTGCGGCTTGATCTTCCATGCCGCAAAGAACAACACGCCGGCCAGGGAGAAGAAGGCAATCTTAGGCAAGCCGGGAATCAATCCCAGAGCCGTCAAAGCGCCGCCCGCAATCCACAGCAGGCGCGGACTGTTGAAGAGTTGTCTGCCGACATTGACGCCCAGGGATTCCTTCGACGCTGCGCGGGTGACGACGATGCCGCCGGCGACAGAAACCAGCAGGGAAGGCAGAATGGTGACCAGGCCGTCGCCTACGGTGAGGATGGTATAGGTCTTCAACGCTTCCTGGAAGGGAACACCCTGCTGAAAGACGCCGATCAGGAATCCGGCAATAATATTGATGGCCATGATGAGAATCGTGGCCAGAGAGTCGCGTTGACTGAAGCGGGCCGCGCCATCCATCGCGCCGCAGAACTCCGCCTCGCGCGCGACGCGTTCCCGGCGAGCCCGCGCCTGCTGCTCGTTGATCAGGCCGGCGTTCAAATCCGCATCGATGGCCATCTGCTTTCCCGGCATGGCATCCAAGGTAAAGCGCGCCGTAACCTCTGCCGTGCGCACCGCGCCGTGACTGATCACAAGAAACTGAATCGCGATCAAAGCAAGGAAGAGGACGAAGCCGACTATGTAATTGCCGCCGACCACAAACTGGCCGAAGGATTCGATAACTTTTCCCGCGGCTGCCGTGCCCTCATTGCCATGCAGCAGAATCCGACGAGTGCCGGCAAGATCCAGCGATAGCCGAAGCAGCGTAAGCAGCAGCAGGAGACTTGGGAAGACCGAGAATTGCACCGGGCGCAGAATCTGGATCGCTGTCAGCAAAACCAAAATCGATGCGGTAATGCTGAGCGTCAACAGCAGATCGAGCATGAAGCTGGGCAGCGGTACCAGCATCACAAAGACCATTGAGACCGCCGCGATCGGTGCAATCCACTCACCGGACCTGCGAAGGAATCTGGACAGGCTTTCCATCATCGCGTCACCCCCGGCCGTGAGGCGGGTCCAGCAGATTTGTTATCAATCTTCTCGCCGGAGGCATTCCTTGAACGCCGCTCGGCATCGCTGCGCCGCACCTCAGCCTGAGCTCGGAAGACGAGGGCGAGAATCTCGGCTACCGCCTGGTAGAGCTTCGATGGGATTGAATCTCCCACTTCCACGCTCTTGTAGAGAGCCTGCGCAAGGGGCTTGTTCTCAACCAGCATGATTCCGTTTTCGCGGGCGAGCTGCTTGATTTTCTCGGCCAGCAGATTGCGGCCTTTGGCAACGACGATCGGCGCAGGCATCTCCATCTCATAGCGCAAGGCAACTGCATAGTGAGTTGGGTTGGTGACAATCACGGTGGCCGTTGCGGCAGCTTTCAGCGACTGCTTCTTGCGCATAGCCCTTTGCAACTGACGGATGCGCGATTTGATGAGAGGATTGCCGTCTGTTTCCTTGTACTCCTGGCGAACTTCCTGCTTGGTCATCTTCATGTCGCCTTCCATCTTCTTCAACGTCAGAAAATAATCGACCGCCGACCATGCCACCAAAACCAGCCCCGACTTCCATGTCAGTTCCAGCAACATGGAACCGACCAGGTTGGCAAACGGTCTCAATCCGAGATTGGAGGCGAGGACCATCGACTCCCAATGCGCGCGCATCAAATTGATCGTGATCCAGAGAATGGCGGTAAACGGCAGCAGTGACTTCAACAGATTGCTCAGTCCCACGGGCGAGAAGATCTGTCCCAGCTTGCTGGCCGGATTGAAGCGATCAAACTTCAACGCCAGCGCCTCGGGCGCAAAGTTGAAGCCGCCCTGCGCCAGCCCCGTCAAAACCGAAACGGCCACCCCCGCCATCATCATGGGAGCAATCCACCGCATCACCTCAACCGAACTCCAGAAGAGCACCGGGCCGTTGGATTCGATATCGCCAGTGGCGGCGGCATTGATCGTGTTCCGGTAAAGCACACTCCAGTGCGTGACGGCCGACGGCGCCATCAGCGCAAACACCCCCACGATGGCGCCAAGAGCGAAGACGCCCGGCAGGTCGCGCGAACGGGCTACCTGGCCCTGTTCCCGCGCCTTGGTTCGCCGTTTCGGCGTTGCTTCTTCTGTTTTGCTGCTGTCAGCCATACATTCCTGTCGTTCGCGACGCTATTGAGCCAGGTGAAGAATATGGTCGGCCTGGCTCATTGAATTGAGAAACAGATGCTCAAAGATGCCCGGCCAGTACTTGAGTGCGGAGATCAAAACCAGTATTCCGAGAACGCTCTTTACCGCCGGTCCCAGCAGCATCAGGGGCAACTGCGGAGCTGCCTTGCCTAGCAGGCCGAGAGCGATGTCGGCAACCAGGGTTGCGGAGAGTACAGGTGCGGCAATCTGGATGCCGATGGAAAATACGCTGGAGCCGGCCTGCAACACCGCCGACGTGAACCCGGCTCCAAAATGAGCCGAGGATGGAGGCAGATAGTCGAAGCTGCGCGCCAATGCGCGCAAAATCCAGAAGTGAACGTTCAGGCGCAGAAAGATCAGCATCGCGATCATCTGATGAAACGTGGCCATCACGGTGGATTCGACCTGGGTTTGCGGGTCGAGAATGTTGACCAGCGAATAGCCCATCTGCACGCTCAAGACCTGTCCGGCCATTTGCACGCCGTCGAAGACAACGTTGGTCGCTACGCCGAGCGCGACTCCGATCAACAGTTCGCCAAAGGCCACCATGGGCCACTGGCTGATCGCAAGTTGCGGCATCCGGGGTGAGATCATCGGGTAAAGCAGCGCGGTCAAAGCAATCACCAGAACCGCCTTCACGCGGGCAGGGATCACCATGCTTCCGAAAAAGGGCGCAAAGAGCATGATGCCCGTGAGGCGGACACCGATGGTCAGCAACCCTCCGAAGATCTGGACCAGGGATATGCTCATTGCAGGACCGAGTGAAAGTCGGTTAAGAGGTTGATAGTGTAGTGGGCCAGGTGGCGCCACATCCAGGGCATAGTGAAGAAGAGGGCCGCGCCGGTCACCAGTAGACGCGGCACGTGCGACAGGGTCTGGTCTTGCAAGCTTGTGAGCACCTGCACAATGTTGACCGCCAAACTCACGATGACAGCGGAAAGCAGGATCGGAGCGATCAGAATCGCAACCTCCTGCAGCATCAGACGGCCCAGCAGAACTACTTCATCGACGCCCATTAGTAGAAGCTCCTCATCAAGGCGCCAATCAGCAGGTGCCAGCCATCGACCATCAGAAACAGCAGGAGCTTGAGCGGGGTGGAGATCACCACTGGAGGCAACTGCATCATGCCGACAGAAGTGGTGATGGACGCGACCACCATGTCGACCACGAGAAAAGGCAGAAAAAGAACGGCACCGATCTGAAATCCTGCCTTAAGCTCAGAGAGAATATATGCTGGCAACAGAACGCGAAACGAGAGATCGTTGATGTTCGCGGGACGAGGCTCCTTGGCGATCTCCAGGAAAAGCTCGGCGTCCTTTTCGCGAACGTAATGTGACATGAACTGGCGCATCGGCACACCGGCTCGCGTCAGCGCGTCGACTGCGGTGATCTTGCCTTCCTGCAACGGCACCACCGAGTCGTTGTAAATGGTTACCCCGATCGGCTGCATCAGAAAGAAGGTCATGATCACCGATAAGCCGATGAGAGTCTGGTTAGACGGTGTTGTCTGAAGACCGAGCGCCTGCCGCAGGAAATGAAAGACAATGAGCAATCGCGCGAACGGAGTCATGCAGATGAGAATGGATGGGACGAGGGTGAGGAATGTCAGCAGAACAACGATCGACCATTGCGCCGAACCGCCGCCAAGCCCGGTAATCCGCAGCTCGTTCGGGCCGGCAGGCGCGGGGTTCAGTTGCACAAGCGGAGCGGGGCCGGGTTGAGCAGGCTCTGCGGGAGCCGGCTGCGCTGGTGCGGCCGCACTCGGTTGAGCGGCCTGCTGAGCCGCAGCGGGCGGCTGGAATTGCCAGAATCCCATCAGATGGATCGCGTCGATTCGAGCGGGCTGGTATGCGGCATGAGCCGATGCAGACACCAGCAGCAGCATCAAAAAAGGCATGGCCCGAAGGTACGCCGGAATCCTCATGCCTGGTCCCCCATCTGCCCCGTCACCGGTTTGGCAATCTGTTGCCTTACTCGTTTCGCCGACTGCTTTTTAGAGGCCGTCATCGACTCTTGAAGAACCTCGCCGAAGGAGCCATTGCCATTCAACTGCGCCAGCAACGCCACGTTTGTTGGCCCGCCGCCGACGAGGAACTGAAGTCCATCCACCTGAATGACGGCGACAAAGCGCTTTTCACCAAGCGATACAGTTGCCGCCACCTGCAAACGCTTGGAGCTTGAGCGGCCCAACTGTCGCGCACGGAACCATCTCCATGCACGCGATAGCAGCCCCGAGGCGTTTTGCAGTGTCTTCAACGAGGCCTCGCCGGGAAAGACCAGGACCGGCGACGGCAGCTCTTGAGCAGCAATCCGCGCCGGACTTGGTGCGGCAACCTGCGCCGTTGCATTCCGAGTCCTCATGAGAGGTCCGTGAGTCGCACGGCCAGGCGATCGCCGACGACCTCAAATTCCGTCCAGCCAACCAACTGTCCATTCACCCGCAGGGGCAGATCGCTGCTCTGGTGATATGCGGTCTCGACGACGGACCCGCGCTCAAGGCTCAGCAAATCGCCAACCGTAAACTTCACGACCGGAATATCCAGCGCAAGGGTGCAGGGCAGCCAGGGCAAAGCTTCCGCAGGATCGCGCTCCACATGTTTCTCAACCAGTTGGGGACCCTGCGCCGATTTTGCTTCAATCGCCGGCTTCGCGGAGGTCATTGCCGTGTTCATCGGTTTCTCTTCCCTGTATTGCTGAAATCCATCGCGCCATCGCTGAGCAAGGGTCTTGCCCGCTACCTGCTTTGCTGATGGAATGCTCTCTGAAGGCCGCCCACGCCGGCCTTTCGACAGGGATGAATGCAATCGAGAGGCCGTTGCACCTCTGGGACCGGGCGAGACTCCGGCGAAGTCATGAATGGCTTCCGCAAGTTGATGTGCAATAAGGAGAAAGGGACTTCATGGGCCGCGCCGCGATCCCCGGTCAAGCGATCGGGCGTCCGGGATCGTAGCGGATTCGTGAGGCAGGCATGAGAAGGATTAACAGGAAATGCCTCCCGCCGCTCAGCGGAGAGTCTGAGCGGCGGGGGGTTAATGCAACGCTAAGAAACTACGGCGCAATGAACTACTGAATCATTGCGAGGGTTGCCTGGGAGAGCGTATTGAACGTGGTGATCGACTTGGCATTTGCCGAGTAAGCCTGCTGCGCCACGATCAGCTTGGAAAACTCCGTTGCAATATCCACGTTGGACTGCTCAACGCTTCCCCCGACGATCGTGCCTCGTCCACCCGTTCCAGCTTCTCCGATTACAGCCGTACCGGAGGCATTGGTCGCCTGGTAATTATTGTTACCGATGCTTGTGAGCCCCTGGTTGTTGGCAAACGAAGCTACCGCAACCTGTCCCAGCGCCAGCGTGTTTCCGCTGGTGAAGGTGCCTTGGATGGTGCCATCCGGCTGCACAGTAAAGGAGGTGAGCGTTCCGGGTGCGAAACCATCCGTGGTGGTAGCGCTCGTGGAACTCGCCATTGCTGTCTGAGTGATGGTCGGGTCGGCGGTTGTTCCAAATGGCCCATTGATATTCTGTGGTACCGCGGCGCCATCGGCAAGAGTCGGGATCGTGATCTGGCCAATCACCGAGTTCGTCGTATCCAACTGACCATTACTGAGGAAGACCAGAGTGCCATTGCCAACCGTGGTGTCGCCCGTCGTCCCTGCGGTCACATCCGCGGAGGGCATGGTGACCGTATAAGTCCAGTTGCCTGGCGCGTTCATGGTGTAGTTGACCGTCAGGGTGTGCGCCTGCCCGAGCGAGTCGTAAATCGCTTGCGTGCTGCTCGGCGCTGAGGCGCCGGCCGCTGTGTTCGAATCGAGATTCGCCGTAATCCCAATCATCGTGCTGGCCACCGCCGGGCTGGTCATGCTGCCCACCTGCAACGGCTGCAGTGCCGACGAGGTGTTCACAACCCCGGCAACCGCGGGATATCCGAGCACGAGGTCTCCGCTGGGCGTGACGAGCTGTCCGGAATTATTGGTGGTGAAGTCGCCGGCGCGCGTGTAGTCCTGCGCTCCGCTCGTTTCCTGTGTGATAAAGAACCCATTTCCCGAGACGGCCATATTGGAATCGGTGCCTGTGGCGGCCAGGTTTCCTTCAGTGCTGAAATCCGAATCCGTGGAGGAGACCGCGACGCCCGATCCGATCTGTTCAGGATCCCCGTTGCCATTC
Source organism: Occallatibacter sp. (assembly GCA_049522255.1). Lineage (GTDB taxonomy): Bacteria > Acidobacteriota > Terriglobia > Terriglobales > Acidobacteriaceae > Telmatobacter. The sequence goes on along the minus strand of JBEKOA010000022.1, from coordinate 7,145 downwards.
GTGATTCCGGTCTGCAAAAAGATGTCGCTGAAGGTCAGGTTCTGTGACTTGTAGCCATCGGTGTCAATGTTGGCCAGGTTGTTAGAAACCGCTTGCAGCTGCTGCTGAGCCGCCATGAGTCCAGAGAGTGGTGTTGAAAAAGCGCCCATTACTTGCCTCCTGAGGCATTGCTTGTCGAACCGGAATAGCCCATCGTAACGGGGTTCAGGGACGAGTTGATCGAGGCTGCCACTGCGCCGCTATTGGCGAAACCCAGGGGCATCATCGTGTTAGGGTCAAACGGAAGTTGGCTGGTGGCCGCACCCGCGGCCGAAGGGCTGAGCATGTTGGTAGCGCTGCCGATCGTCGAGGCAAGCGCTGCCTGGGTGGCGTCGGCTTTCGTTGCCACAGGTGTGGGCGTCGTCGTGGAACTGGTCGTAGAAGGCGTGAGGTTCTGGTTGATGCTGATGAGCTGTTCCAGCTGATTTAGAGAGATCATCTGGCCGACCATCTCCGTCGGATCTACCGGAGCCGTCGGATCTTGATTCTGCAATTCCTGCGCCAGCAGACTCAGGAACGTTGTACCCAACCCACCGGCCGAACTGCTGCTTGAGTTGGAGCTGCTTGACGTGCCGGTCGGAGTGGTGGCGTATGTTCTCGCGCTGGCGGCCTTTGCCGGTCCACTGCTTGCTGGCGGCATCATCGCACTCAAATTCGTCGGCGACATATAGTTTGCTAAGATCCCTTGCATGATTACTCCTCCTCGTTTACTTCGATCTCCCTGCACCTTGATACTCGATCGCTCGTCTAAACCCTGATGTCAAGATGGGCATAGCCAGTAGGCACTGCCACCGCTGCGGATGAAAACTGCTGTTCCACAGTGCCGATGCCTGGTTGGCTTTGCGCGATGTTGCCCGCTTGCTGCCTGCTGCTGCGCGACTGTTCGGCGGAGCCATTTGCTGTGCCGCCGAATGTTCCGGTTCCCTGCCCTGCTGCCGCACCATTCATATCGATGCGCACATCTACTGCCTGATTGCTGCCCAACTTTGCCTGGATCTCTGGCAAATGAGCCGCAAGTGTCTTGGCAAGTTCCCCGTGTTCCAGCGAGATTTGAGCTGAGACCAGATCTCGTGTGGTTGAGGTGCTGATCGAGATGTTGCCGAATTCGTTCGACCGCATGCCAACGCGCATCTCAGACTGGCCCATGCTCTGAATAAGCTTTGCCGTATTGATGACCGGCGCGGACTGGGGTAATGCGGTCGAAACGTGAGCCGCATTTTCCGGAGTCTTCGTCGTAACTCCAGCCGATCCTGTCTGAGTTGCGGAGGCATGATTCTGAGAAACCGTGGCAGTGTTCTGCTCCGGCACGTTCACGGCTGTGGAGTGAACTGGAGCGTTCACCGGAATAGGTGCGGCGTTTTGTGCTTGTGCGGTGTTGCCACCGAAGCCCTGATTGCTCGATGACGGCGCATCCTGAGAGCTGCTCCTGGATCCAGCATCGGACACAGGCTCGGCATTCTTCTTCGATCCCGTCTGGTCGGTACTGGAGCCCTTTTCGCTCGTGGAGGCAGCGGGCTGCGATTTCGCGGTCGGGACTGACTTCAGGCTCGAAACACCGGTCTGAATCGCTTCAATCGATCCGGCAGAAATGGGCCAGGAGACCAGTGGATCGGTCATGTTGTCGGGAACTGTGATCGTCTCTGAAGCAGAAGTTTGATCTATCGCCGCCGGCTGCGGATTGCTCTGGACGGTTGATCCCGTCTTCAATGTCGAAGCAACAGCGTCTTTCGCAGATGCAAGCAGAGCGGCGCGCACGACTGGAACTTGGTTCGGTCCTTTGGGGTCATTCGCCACCGCGCTTTGGACCGCACCTGAGAGCGCGTTCTGGGCAATCTTCGGTAACGAATCCTGCGATGCGGTAGCGTCAGCGGCCGGTGCGGCATTCGGGATCGCAGCCGTAACTGTGCTCGGATCGTCATTCCCGCTCTTTGTCGAAACTGCGATCGGTGCTGTCATCTCTTGAGTCCGGTTGCCCGGCAGCTCTGACAAACTCTCGGACCCACCCTTGCCCAGCGGTGCGACACTCGATTCAACGATGGGTGGCGAGGGAAGGTTTGCTGCGGCAATGCTTGATTCAGTCTCGGATTGCTTTGCAACTGTCACGGTCTGCGTAGGCTGCCCGGCCACAAGGGTTGAATCATTCTGTGTCGTTGCAACTCCGGAGCGAGGCGACTGCACAGGGGCAACATTCGACTGAACGGCGGTAGGCTGGGCGATGCTTCTATGTGGAAGGTCTGCCGGGACGACACTTGCCGGAGCGATGTTTGATTCAGTCTCAGAGTGCTTTACCGCTGTCGCATCCTGCGTAGGCCGCGCGGCCACGACAGTCGAATCATTCTGAGCCGTTGCAGCTTCGGCGGGAGGCGTCTGCATTGGCTCAACGCTCGAACGAGCGTCAACTGTCTGGACAACGCTTCTCTGTGAGATGCTTGCCGGGACGACGCCAGCAGGGGCGATGCTTGATTCTGTCTCGGAAGGCCTTGCCGCTCGCACGGTCTTCACAGGTTGACCGTCCACGACGGTTGAATCCTTCTGGGTCGCAACCGGTACCGCGAGAGACGTCTGCATCGGCTCAACGCTCATTTGAACGGCGCCTGGCTCTGAGATGTCTGCCGGAACAACACTTACCTGGGCGATGTTTGGTTCAGACTCGGGAAGACTTGCCGCTGGCACCGTCTGCTTCGGCTGGCCGGCCGAAGTGTTCTGAGCCGTTGCCGCCCCGGCGAGAGTCACCTGCATCGGTTCAACGCTCGAATGAGCGTCAATCGGCTGGACAATGCTCTCCTGTGAAATGGTTGCCGGGACAACACTTGACTCGGCGATGCTTGATTCAGCCTCGGGAAGCTTCGCCGCCGGCACAGTCTGAGTTGGCCGCCGGTCCACGACGGTCAAATCGTTCTTGGTAGCAGCCGGTACACCGAAAGGCGCCTGAATTGGAGCGATGTTCGACTGATCAACCGCTCCCTGCGGAATGTTTGTCTGAGCGATGCTTGATTGAGTCTCGGGAAGACTTGCCGCTGGCAACGTCCGCATAGGCTGGCTGGCCACAACATTCGAAGTGTTCTGAGTCGTTGCCGCTCCGGTAAGGGGTATCTGCGCCGAGGCGACGCTTGACTGAATGGCAACTGGCTCTGCGATGCTTATCTGCGGGACATACTGAGGGAAGACGCTTGCCTGCGCGACGCTTGATTCAGTCTCTGTGAGCCTTGCCGCTGGCGCCGTCTGCATAGACTGGCTGGCCACAACACTCGAAGTGTTCTGAGTCGTTGCCGCTCCGGCGAGAGGTGTCTGCGCCATTGTGACTCTCGTCTGCATGGCAACCGGCTGAGAAACTGGTGCCGGTGCGACGTTTGATTCAGTCTCGAGAAGTCTCTCCGCCGGTAGATTCTGTAGGTCTTTGCCGGACACTACGGTCAAATCATTAGCAACCGGAACGGCGAGAGGCGCCTGAATTGGAGCGATATTCGACTGAACGACGGCTCGCTGGGGGACATTTGTCGGTGCGATGCTTGATTCAATCTCGGGAAGCGGCACCGCCGGCAAAGTTTGGGTAAGCTGGCCGGCCGCGTCGGTCAAATCATTCTTAGTCGCAACCGATACCGCGAGGGGCGTCGTCGATGTCACTTTCGACTGAATGGCGACCGGCTGCGGGTTGCTTGTCCGTGCGATGGTTGATTCAGCCTCGGGAAGTCTTTCCGCTGGCAGGTTCTGTGTGTCCTGGCCGGACTCGACGTTCGAAACATTCTTGGTAGCAACCGGTACCGCGAGAGGCGCCTGAATTGGAGCGATCTTTGACTGAACGACCGCCCCCGGCAGAATGTTTGCCTGGGCGACGCTTGATTCAGTCTCGGGAAGTGTTTCCGCTGGCACCGTCTGCATAGGCTGGCTGGCCACAACGGTCGAAGTGTTCTGAGTCGTTGCCGCTCTGGCCAGGGGCATCTGCATCGGCTCAACGATCGATTGAACAGCGGCTGGCTGGACAATGCTTCTCTGTGAGATGTCGGCCGGGACAACGCTTGTCTGGGCGATGCTCGGTTCAGCCTCGGGAAGCCATGCCGTCTGCAAAGTCTGCGTAGGCTGGCTACCCGCAAAGGTCAAATCATTCCGAGTGTCAACCGGGACCGCAAGAGGCGTTTGCGCCGATGTGACTTTCGACTGCGTGGCAACCGGCTGAGAGACGGTTGCTGGTGTAATGCTTGATTCAGTCTCGGAAAGTCTCTCCGCTGGCGGATTCTGTGAGTCCTGGCCGGCCACGACGGTCGAAACATTCTGAGTAGCAACCGGTCCCGCGAGAGGGGTCTGCATCGGCTTAAAGCTCGAATGAGCGTCAACTGGCTGGGAAATGCCTCTCTGTTGGGTGCTAGCCGGGAGAGTGCTTGCCCTGGCGATGCTCGGTTCAGCCTCGGGTAACCTTGCCGCCGGCACAGTCTGTGTAGGTTGGTTGGCCACAACAGTCGATGTCTTCTGAGTCGTTGTCGCGACGGCGACGGGCATCTGCACCGCGGTGTGATTCCAATCAACAACGGCAGACCGGGGATTGCTCGTCAAAGTGAAGCTCGGCGCATTCTCGTTCAATCCGGCTGTTGGCAGATTCCGCGCGGGCTGGCTGGCCACCAAATTCGAGGCGACTTCAGTTGCTGCCGACTGGGCGACGGGCATTTGCACTGCGGTGTGATTTGATTCAACAACGGCAGACCGTGGATTGCTTGTCGAAGTGAAACTTGGTGCAGTCTCGTTCCATCCCGCCGCTTGCACATTCCGCGTCGGTTGGCTTGCCACGCCAGTGGAATCGCTCTGAGTAGTTGCCGACTGTGTGACGGGCATCTGCACTGTGGTGAAGTTCGATTCAATGACGGCAGACCGTGGATTGCTTGTCGAAGTGAAGCTTGGTACAGTCTCGTTCCATCCGATTGTTAGAAGATTCCGTTCGGGCTGGCTCGCGACGCCTGTCGAATCGCTCTGAGTCGTTGTCGATTGGGCGACAGCCCTCTGCACTGCGGTGTGATTTGATTCAACTACGGCAGACCGGGGATCGCTCGTCGAAGTGAAGCTTGGTACAGTCTCGTTCCATCCGATTGTTGGAAGATTCCGTTCGGGCTGGCTCGCGACGCCTGTCGAATCGCTCTGAGTCGTTGTCGATTGGGCGACAGCCATCTGCACTGCGGTGTGATCTGATTCAACTACGGCAGACCGGGGATCGCTCGTCGAAACGAAGCTTGGTACAGTCTCGTTCCATCCGGTTGTTGGAAGACTCCGCGTAGGTTGGCTGGCCAAAAAATTCGAGGCGACTTTAGTTGTTGCCGGCATGGCGAGGGGCGCCTGCGCAAGAGAAAGCGGCGATTGAACGTCTGCTGTCTGCGCGATGCTTGTCTTGGATATGCTTGCGGGGACGTTGCTCGTCTGGGCAACGATCGCCTGGATCTGCCCCAACCCTGCCGATGGAACATTCAAAAGGGTCGGGCTAGCCAGACCGGCAATTGCGTTCCGACTTGTTGCCGGTTCGCCGGCGGGCATCGATGCTGCGCTGGAATTCGATCGAATGACGGCCGGCTGACTGATGTAAGTGGGAACGATGCCTGATTCGGTCTCGTTCCAAACGGCCGTCGCCACCTGCGGAGCGGGCTGACTACTCACGCCGGTCGAAGCGCCTTGAGCGTTTGTCAACCCGGAGGGAAGCTCCCGAATTGGCGTGGCGTTCGATTGAACGACGGGCTGCTGGGAAATACTTGTCTGAGCGATGCTTGCCTTGGCGGTGCTTGATTGGATTCCAATCGGTACCGGTGCCAAAGCGCTTTTGGTAGTATGGGAATCCGCACCGGTCGAGGCATCTTGAGTCGTTGTCAACCCGGCCAAGGGCATCTGTGCCGGAGAGTAGCTCGAGTGAACGATAGAAGGTTGGGAAGCGCTTGCCTGAGCGTTGCTTGCTTGGGCGACGATCGATAAGATATCCGCCACATGTACCATTGAGGTATTCCGCATAACCGGTATCGCCAGCCTGGTCTGCGTATCGTCAGTCGTTGCCGGCTGAGCGGTAGGCGTCCGCACTGCGGTCAACTTCGATTGAAGGTCAACCGGACTGGCGATGTTTGTCGGAGTGACGCCCGTCTTGGCCTTGCCTGGCTGAGAAGTCTTTGATTCGCTCACTGCCGAGCCGACTGCTGCAAGGCTCCGCGTAAACTGACCGGCCAGACCGGTCGATCTCCGGGCAAAAGCTGTTGACCAACGAAAGCGAGTCTGCGGAGCGGTGACAACTGCACCGGTTCCTTGAGCCTGCTGAGAGACGGCCGGCGAAACAACAGCGCGGCCATTCCGGGCCATACTTGGCGCCGTCGTACCATCGCTCTGCTGGCGTCCGATCTTGCTGCTGCCGTTGCTGGCGCTGTTTTGAGAAAATGACTTGGTTGCCGCAATGAGTGATTCGCTGAATGCCTGCAATGGCTCTCCAGAGGTCTGCGCCGAGGAGCGAGACGACCCCGGCGACAGATTGAACATCTCGAAGATGGCTTTTGCGATCACGCCTCTATATTGGCATTCGGTGGGCCAAACAAACCTTACCTCCCGGCCGAGGAATGAGGTACATATTCTATCTGGAATCAATAATTTGCAAACTACACGTTCCACCGCGCACAAGATTCAAATCAAACTCGGCAACATTTGCCGCATCCTGCATAGGCAAAGGCTGCCGGGTTGTGGTGCTTGTTGGCGATCCAACTGCGATGGAGCAAAGCCGTCGCAAAGGTCGCAACAACAGCTTCGAACTTCGCGGCATTCCCGTTCAGATGCGCCACGGAACTCTGGTTTTGTTTCTTGTGGCAATTCCAAGATGGAAAAAACAGAACTCGGAGAGATGACCGTTGATGCGATTAATCTCTAACAAGCGTTACTTTGAATGGACATGCTATAACTCAAGCGCCAGAGAATCGCACTCGTCCGGCCCAGCATTGACTTATCTTGCATAGATGGAAATCTTGCTGCTATTGCAGATTAGACTCGGCCTCGCCGTGCAATATAGTTATCGTCAATCGTCTTCTGCTCCTGGCGGGCGAGACCCGAATCATACACGCTGCGCTGCTCTTCGTGCATGCCGGTGAGCAATTCGCGATTCC
>JBEKOA010000021.1:0-41060 GCA_049522255.1 Occallatibacter sp. | reverse complement strand
GGGCACTTCGCGAATGGCCCCGTCGGGCAGGTGTACAGCGATTGTCTGCGTGCTCATGGTCATATGGGTCCTGGAAGTTTCCGGCCGCACCGCTCCGTCTGGATGGCTGCGGTAACCCTTAAGGATATACCGCCGGGTGCAGGGTGCCCCAGATCCTGATCAACTGACCTGGGAAACAACGAACCTCCTGCGAGCGCTCTAGCGAGCCTCCGGCCGCACCGCAGGTGCCTTTTCCTCGTGATACTCCGTCTCCGTGTTGATGGCCCAAATGTTGTCCTTGGTGGTGACGCCGTTGACGATGTTCTCCACGGCGGTCATGGCGGTCAGCATGGAGTGGTCCTGGTTGTTGTATTTGTGCATACCGTTGCGGCCCACAAGAAAGAGATTCTCGAAGCTGTCAGTGTATTTGCGAATCACGTCAAATCGGTAATAGCTGCCGAAATACGCCGGATAAGTCTTGGGAACGTGGACCACGTACGCGTCCTCGACGTCCTCCGCCTTGAGAATACCGATCTTCGCGATTTCGCCGATGGCAAATCTGGCCATCTCATCATCCGGCAGCTTCCATAACGGATCCGTGTCATTGCAGAAGTATTCGAGACCGATCCAGACCTTGCCGGGGCTGGCGACCAGCCAAGGGCTCCAGTTATTGAAGATCTGGAGGCGGCCGACGACCACATCGGGCTCCTGAATATAGATCCAATTGTCTTTGAGCGGACTGCCGTCCTTCTCGGTCGCCGTGAGCTTGCTGGCAAGCAGGCCTACGGTAATGAAATCGCGATACATGAGCCCTTCGGCAACTTCGACGACCTCGGCGGGAACCGGCGTGGAGATGGCGTGTATCAGATCGCGGACAGGCATGGTCGAGAAGAAGTAGTCGCCTGTGTGACTCACGCGCTCTCCCGCATCGTTGATGCCTTCGACCGAAGCCACTCTGTTCCCATCCACATGGATGCGGTCGATGTGAATACCTGGATGGATTTCGCCGCCGGCGGCGCGCACAAGATCGGCCGCATGTTCCCAAAGCTGTCCGGGACCGAATTTTGGATAGAGAAACTTCTCGATCAACGATGTCTCGGTCTTCTTCTGTGCGATGCCGCCGGAGTCTTTCGAACCAAAGGTCTTTTTGAAGAAATGAGTCACCACACCTTTCAACGAAAGGCCCTTGATGCGCTGCGCCCCCCATTCGGCGCTGATCTCGCTGCAAGGCACGCCCCATACCTTTTCCGTATACGATTTGAAGAAGGTGAGATAGAGCTGCCTGCCAAAGCGATTGATGATGAAGTCTTCGAGCGATCGCTCCTCGCGTTGAGGCAACAATGCCGAGCGCATGTAACTCGCACCGCAGCGGACGGTGCGCACCAGGCCCATATTCTTGAAGGTCGCCGCGGTGAGGCTGATGGGGTAATCGAAGAAGCGGCGGAGAAAATAAATGCGGCTCTTGCGCTGGCGCACCAGCATGACGAGATCCTCGGTTTGGGGATCGGAGGCCGGGTTGGATGAGGGCACCTCGCTCTGTTGCCCCTGATAGCGCAGTTCACCACCCTGGGCTGAGCCGGCTTCGACCGGCATAAGGTCAAGCCACCAGCGCATGACGCGGTCTGACTTTGAAAAGAACCGGTGGCCGCCGATATCCATTCGGTTGCCTTTATAGCGAACGGTCCGCGAGATGCCGCCAATCTCATTGCTGGCTTCAAGGAGAATGGGCCTGATGCCCGAGCGCCGTTGCAGTTCGATAGCGGCGGTGAGCCCGGCAGGGCCTGCTCCGATGATGATCGCTGTACCTTGTTTCATGAATCTCTCTCGCATTTCATAAGCAGTTCTTGGAAAAACCAGTCAGCAGTAAGGCCGGACGCTCGTGGACGAGGATCAGATTCCTCTCACAGCGGCCGAGATGCGATCCACAACAGCAGACCATGTGTATTGACGAAGTACCAAGTCACGCCCCTGCCGGCCCATCTTCGCGAGGCGGCTGGGGTCAGCGAGGAGCGAGAGGATCTTTGTCGCCAGTCCGTCAATGGACCCCTTGGGAACGAGGTCGCCGTTGAAGCCCGGCATGACCGATTCGCGCAAGGCCCAGGCGTCGGTGACCAGGCACGGAAGCTGATAAAGCATCGCTTCCAGCGGCGCGATTCCGAAGGGCTCATAGAGCGACGGCAGAACGAAAAGCGTGGAGTCGCGGAAGAGAGATTCGAGCTCCTGATTCTGGTAGGGATCGTCTTTGGAGAGGTGTCCGTGAAAGACGACGCCGGGTGGCAGTTCCATGAGCTTTGCGGGCCCTGCGATGTGGAGCTCGGCCCCCGGCATTGCCTCGCGAACCATGCGAAAGGCTTGCAGGAGTTGAATGCCGCCTTTGCGGGCAAAATCGGTGCCGATGAACAAGATGCGAGGCTCTGAATAGTCCTTGTGCGGGGCCGGTGAGGGAAACTCGGTGAGATTGACGCCCCCGCCGACGTTGAAGACGCGCTCGGCGGGAACATGGTAGTCCGAAATGAAGGAATGGCGCAGGTATTCGCTGAAGGTGAAAACAGCCGTCATCTGTCCCGCCATTTGCTCCTCATAGCGAAGAGCCTGATCAATGCGCCGCGGGGAGACGCCCGCAAGGCCGAATCCGCTATTGAGCCTCACAGCGAGGTTGCCATCGTGATAGGAGATGCACTTCTTATCGGGGAACGCATCCGGCAGAGAAAACATGTGGCCGATCTGAAGCAGCACAGGATTGGTGACGGAGACTCGCTTTGCAGCGTGAGTGAGTGCGCGCCGATATGCGGGATCGAAGTAGTAGTGCGAGCGCCAGACAGAGCGATTGCGATTAAAACTTTTGGCCAGGAGAAAGCTGTTATGGAGACGCGGGACCTTGATGCCAACAGCGCGATCGAGAATGCCCGCCCTATCCATCGCGCTGAGAAGGAACCGGGAGATGCCAGACCATGTCTTCTCCGACTGAGGATCAGAGCCGACAGAGCCGCCGAAAAAGACGGTCAACCTAGACATGAACACGTCCTCTGGCAAAGACTAGACATTCCGAACCTGATGGGCGGTGCAATGGAAATCGTTGAATCGGCAAGAAACCCCAGTGCTGAATCTGGCATCTGTCAACATAATCATCCATCATTCGCGTGAACTTCATGATGCGAGTGAGGGCAGTTGGCGGCGCAATCCTCCATCTCATGGATTGCGCACGCAGTCGTCGGTCAACCGGATTGGAACTCCCATATCGACGACTTCAAAGTCGGTCACTTTCAAGTCCTCCAAATCGCGAGGGCCAAAGTCGATATCGGCGTATTTAGCTTTCGTATCGGCGTCATTCTGTGCGGTAAGGGCGATGTTTCCGCCGTCAGAGAGGAACATGCCGTACCTCTGCATGGCCCGCGCGACCACTTGCGCGGCGGGTGTCAGTTGCGACATGTCGAACGAGGCTTTCAGACGGAAGCGCGCACCCAGCGGCGGAGCAGATACCGGGCCGCGAGGAGCGCCGGCGTGCGTAGCGGGATGCACGAAGACGTGCGCCCGAATCCGCGGATTGGGAAGGATGAAGCGAATGGCGTGATTGATGCTCCCTCGAGCGAGTTCGTCCGCGTTGAAAAGCAAAGGGGCAATGGGGAGGCCCGCGGCATCGGAGCTGGTGCACTGATCCCCGCGCCCTGACGGCGGATAGACGCGGTTGAGATCCCAAACGGCAACGAAGGTTGCGGTCAGTACGTTCTCCGCTTCGTTGGCTTGATAGGCTTCATAGAGTTTGCCGTGGCCGTGGTCAACCACGATCAGGTGGCAATCGTCTTCATCGATCTTGCACTGATAGCCTTTCTGCCCTTCGATGCCGCCTCCAACGGGGAGAGGAAAGGTCGAGAGTTGATCAGAATCGGGAAAGCTCGGCCCAGGGCCTTTGAAGGGAATATGCGGAGTCGCGGCGTCTGCCTGAAGCACTCGAATACCGAAATCCACTTGCATCCTGTTGTTATGTCCCCATCCGCCCGCATCCGCGAGCCAAGCGATCATGGCGGAGGACTGGGGATCGAGCGGTGCATGACTCACATCCTGTGTCCAGACAGAGCCCTGGGGAAAATAGGCCGCAGGTGCTGGGATATGCTCCAGCTTGGCCGCTCTCACCTTGACGATGTGGCTGTGAAGGCCGTAACCAGTTACTATCGCTCCGATTCCCAGCATGGAAATGAGCAGTTGCTTCCTGTGATTCATTACGGCTCGGTGCTCCTCTCGTCGGCGCAAATCATTCTATAGGATTCTACATCCGGTCATTTCGGCCAGCAGTTGCGAAGGGATCGGACAGGGCCGAATTCTCGGCTCCGGGCGTTGCATTTTCCGCAGTGGGCGCATTTGAGTTCCAAATGCTCCAAAGCGGGCCGCGTGTAAAAAGAAACTTGTAGAGCCCGACGACGGCCGCCGCATTGAGCACGAGCAGCGCGCTGGCCAGGGCCGCAATGCGATGCAGCAGGGGAATCCTGAAGCGCAGAGCAGCGAGGGCAACGGTCCAGAAGAGAACCTGAAGAGCGCCGAATGCCGCGTAGATCGGCGAGCCGCCCGAAAGCGACAGAGTGGAGACAAGAAGAAGTAGAAGCAGGTAAGGCACGACCAGGCGCATGGCCTTGTGCGAGACCAGCTGAAAGAGGACTGGATTCCGTGAGGTCAGCGTCCACGGCGCCAGTCGAAAGAGCTGGAAGTTTCCCGCCAGCGTGCGCACCTTGCGATGAAACTCCTCCTCAATTCTCGTAGGCCAGATGTCGTAGACGCAGGCTCGGGAATCGATAACCGACCGATAGCCCTGGCGGATGATCGAGAGAGGCTGAAACATGTCATCCAGAATCAATCCGGCTGGCTGCGGAAAGGCCAGTTCACGGCGAATCGCGTAGAAACCGCCATAGACACCGACCGGAGAGCTGTAGATCGACTCACAGGTCCTGATCCATTTTTCGTAGCTCCAATAGACTCCGCTGACAGCCGCGGAGGGGTCGTCGTGGCCTTCTTTGCGCAGCATCAGTTCACCGGCCACGCAACCAACGTTGGGGTCGGAGAAATTGTTCACCAGTTGCTGAATCGCGCCATGAGCAATCTCGGGCCGGATATCGACGAATAGAATCACCTCGGCAGTGGCCCTCGCCATACCGGCATTGACGGCAACCGCCTTGCCACCGTGCTCGCTGAGGATGATGGTCGCGAGACGAGAATCGTGCAGAGGTGCCAGCAACTCCACGGTGCCGTCGGTCGAGCCATCCGAGACGATGATGATTTCTTTGAGGTTGGGATAGTCGAGGTCAAGCAGGTGCTGGATCTTGCGCGGAAGCAGCGTGGCGCCGTTGTGCACCGCGAGCACAATGCTCACGCTGGGAGAGATTGGGCCGACAGTCCAAGGTCTCGGCCGCAGCCGCGCGAGCATCCAGATGATTGCGGGGTATCCTGCGTAGGTGTAGAAGACGCCGATCATCGACAGCCAGAAGATGATCCTCACTGAGCCCCCCTCCGCAGGATGATCGTTTTGATGGTCTCAAACATGATGAGCAGATCGAGACCTATCGAATGATGCTTGACGTAGTAAAGATCGTATTCGAGCTTCCGCTTGGTCTCTTCCAAGCTTGCGCCGTATCGATAGCGCACCTGCGCCCAACCCGTAATTCCTGGACGAATCATGTGCCGCAGATCGTAGAACGGAATCTCCTTGCTGAGCCACTGCACAAACTCCGGGCGCTCCGGACGGGGGCCGACGAAGGCCATGTCGCCGCGGAGGACGTTCCACAGTTGCGGAATCTCGTCGAGCCGGGTGCTTCGCATGAACTTGCCAATCGGGGTGACGCGCGGATCGTCCCTGGTCGCCCACACTGCTCCATTTGCTTCGGCATCCTGGCGCATCGTTCGGAATTTGTAGGCGGTAAAAAGACACCCGCCCTGTCCAACTCGCGTCTGGCTGAAAAGAATTGGGCCCGGTGAAGACAACCGTACGGCGAGAATGATGAACGGCAGGAAAGGCAGGCAAATCACCAGTGCAACAAACGAGACCGTGAGGGAGAGCAGGCGCCGGAAGAGCTGCTGCGACGCGCTCATGCTGAAGCCTTCAGTGAAAATCAGGGTGCTTGGATTGAGACCATCCAAAGGCAATTTGCCCGAGAGCCGCTCCACCAGTGCGCTGGAATTATCAATAAGAACGCCGCGGAGGCGTAGGTCAAGCAGTTCTCTCACGGGCATCGATTCGCGACGATCCTCCATGGCAACAATGACGCGGTCGATGCCAGGCCCTGGTCTCGAAAATGCGCGGAGCTCCGCAGCGAAACGCTCGATCCGTCCGTCGACCTCGCTATCGTCTCTCCAGCCTACGACTTCCATTCCAGCATCGCGGTTGGTGCGCAGCATTTCGACCACGGTGCGAGCTCGGCCGCCGCATCCCAGAACATAGACCCGCTCGCGGAACATTGGAAGAGCAATGATCCACTCATAGGCCCGGCGCCAGAGGACGAGAAATACTGTAAGAACGGAGACGCCGGCAACCAGAACATAGGGACCTATATCCAAATCGGGGAAACTGTATACAAGCCCTGCAAGGACGAAGGATAGAACACCAAGGACGAGCAAGAGGCGAAAGTAGATCTCCCACCCTGCTGAGATGCGACGCGGACCATACAGATCGAAGTAATACGTGAGAAGCAGCGTGATGAGGGTTATGCCCGCGATCTTCAGCAAGCCGTTCTCATAGATCAGAGCATTGAGCAAAACGATGTAACCATCCGGCTCGATGAGACAGAGGAATGCGGCGGCCAGCAGAAACGAGCCGCCCACCAGGAGCGCCTCAAGAAAAAGCAGCACCAGAGTCCGAGCCGGATAGTACACGTTGAAAAGCCTGATCATCCTTGCCGCCGCTGATCCTTTCCTACTTTCGATCCGCGGCCGTCCTCCCGCTTGCCGTAATAGTAATAAGATCCCTTGCGAGGAGCGTCCTTGACCGCATTCAGCACGAAGCCCAGAATGCGCGAACTGCTGAAAGCGGCTTGCGCGCGCTGCGCAACTTCAAAGGGAGTAATTGCAGCACGGGCAACCAGCAACACCGCATCGGCGGCGCGGGCAATGTCGATTGCGTCCGCAAAGGCAAGCACCGGTGGAGTGTCGATCAGGATCCAATCGAAGTGCGGTGAGAGGGCCGCGATCAGTTCTTCGATCCGGTGATTGGCAATGAGTTCCAGAAAGTTGTCGCCGCACGCGCCGGCAGGAATGAATGCGAGATCCGGAATGTTGCGCACACGGCCGGATTCAACAATGCGGGGATTCTGATTGCGCTGCAGGATGTCATCCAACTCAGCGTTCCCAGCGAGATACTCCGTGAGCCCCGGCATGTTGGGCGCGCCCAGAATGGTGTGGAGCACGGGACGGCGCAGGTCGGCGTCGATAAGCAATACCTTATGATTCTTGTTGCGCGCCAGGCTCATGGCCAGATTCGCCGCGACAAAGGTCTTTCCTTCAGCGGGCATGCCGCTGCTGACAAGGATCGTCTTGAGCGGGGCCTGATCGCGATGCTGGTAGACCTGCGATCGGAGGCCGTGAAACTGTTCGATGCTTTCGCCGTTGTCTCCGAGCGTCGGGAGGGAGCTCATCGATAGATTCCACGGCCGAAGAGCGATGTCGTCGAGGATGACTTCGGCGCTCACTGGCGCCGGCTCGCCGAGGCCAGGCACAGCGAACGGGTCGGGTGTCTCCGGGGCTTGCGGTTGTTCCTGGGCTCTCCGCTCAAGTTCCGCCCTTTGAAGTGCATCGTAAATACGGCTCATATTCCACGTTCCTCTTGTAAATCCGCACCGGGCGCTACCGCGTTGGAGATCTTCGCTTGCACGGAGTGTTCCGTCAACCCATCCATTGCCGAGGGTGAGATGGTGAAAGGGTGCTGGACGAGATCCAGTTCCAGGCCGACCGCCTCGACGATGTGCGCTGGGATCGGCTTGATCTGCTCAACATATGCGCTGATCAAGGCGTGCTCGCAGATTAGATTGATGATGCGGGGGATTCCTTTTGAGTAATGATGGACAAGCTCTGTCGCCTCTGACAGCAATACCGGCTGGCTGGCTCCAGCAATGCGCAATCGTTCAGCGATGTAATCTTGCGTCTCTTCGCAGGTCAGGGGCCGCGTCCTGCACCACAGCGAGACGCGCTGGCGAAGCTGGCGAACGCTGGGGTTGTGCAGCTTTTCTTCCAGCTCCGGCTGGCCGGAGAGGACAATCTGCACCAGCTTTTCCGACGATGTTTCGAGATTGGTCAGCAAGCGAATCTCCTCGAGAAGATCCCAAGATAGATTCTGCGCTTCATCGACCACGATGGCGCACAATTGATGGGCGCGAAAACGCTCAATGAGCCAGCTATTGAGCTGCAACAGCATACTGGATTTGGTCCGCGTTTTGGGCGGAATGCCAAAGTCCGCGAGCACAAATTCAAAGAAGTCGAGCACATCCAGGCATGGATTGAAGACAAAAGCCGTCGAAAGGCGCTCCTTGGCGAAGGTGTCCAGAACCGCCCTGAGCAGCGTCGTTTTTCCTGTCCCGACCTCTCCCGTCATGACGACAAAGCCCTTGCGCGCCGCAATGCCGTATTGCAGGCAGGCAAGCGCCTCCCTGATCTGCGGTCTGAGAAAGAGAAACCGCGGGTCCGGACTGGCTCCGAAGGGAAGGGCGCGAAGACCGAAAAAGGATCTGTACATGGCTATCCGTGCGCGCTTTCAATGGGTTTGGGAGTGCGAGAAAAAATCCCCAAGAATTTGCGCGCTGGAACGGGGTAAGCCAAGTCGTCGATATGAGAGACGACCGCCAGCGTCGGCAGTTTGGTAAAGGCCCAGATGTCGCGCTCATTGCGCAGGGAGGTATCGCGATACTCGAGCAGCGCAACCAGCAGCAGACCGAGAACCAGGCCAGATCCAAGGCCGCCAAAGGCGAAAACAAATCGGTTTGGAAAGGTCGGCGAGTCCGGAAGGTTGGGAGCGTCCATCACGCGGAACTGCTCGCCTTGCTGGCGATGTTCGAGAGCTGTTGCCATCGACGATTCATTCATCTTGGTCAGCAGGGTGTTGTAGAACTGCAAGGCCGTGTCGTGGTCGCGGGTCACCGCTTTGTACTCTTCCTCAATGATCGGACTGGCCTCGATTCGCGCCTCGTAGGTGCGAATCTGTTCTTCGATCCGAGACTGCTCCTGCTTGGCATTGGCCAGGGCCTGCTGGCCGGCCTTGAGCTGAAGTTTGAGCTGCTGAAGACGCGGCGAATCATGAGGTTTGGCGGAGGCCGCATCCGAAGCCGCGGCAGGCGCCGTTTCGGCCGGAGCGTGCGCAATCTCCGCCTTCAAATCGGCGATTTTGCGAGAGATTGCAACCACATCGGGATAGTCGGGCGTATAGAGAGCTTGTAGATCCTGTTTTTGCTTAAGTAGATCTTTGAGCTGCTTCTTGCGCTCATCCTCTGCGGGGCCAGAGCCCGCTTCGGCACCCTTTGAATCTTCCCCCTGCTGGGCGATCATTGCCTGCAGGAAAGTCTCCTCCTGCTGCAGGCGATTCTCTGTCTGCGTCGTGGCGTTCAGTTGAGATGTCAGCGCTTGAAGAGTGCTTTCGTTTGAGCTTCCCATGGCCAGACTCATATCTCCGAACTTGATAGTCTGCCCCGGAAGCCTGCCGATATTCTTTTGCTCAAAGGACGCGAGCCTGGCATCCTGATCGTCGAGGTTTCTCTTGGCTTCTGCCAGTTGTTGCTTCAGAAAGTCGGTCGTGCCCTCGGCAGACTCCTCGCGCGCATTGAGATTTGCGCTGACAAACAGCGACGTGATCTCGCCGCATACCTGTTGGGCCGTGTGCGCGTCCTTTGCCTTGAAAGAAATAAAGAAGCCCGGCATTCCATGCGACTGCTCCGAGCGGATCGGATTGATCCCGATGGACTTTCGCGTCATATCGACGCGGTCGTCCATTGTGGTGTTTTTGCCGGCGTAGAGATCGAATCGCTCGATGATCGGTTGAATGCGCGATCGGCTCAGTATCTGTTCCTTCATCGACGCCAGGCGTGCACCCAGATCCTCATCCACGACGGGCTTCACATAGTCTTCGGGCACCTTCTGCTGCTCGATGAGCACCAGAGTTTGTGACACGTACTGCGGAGGCAGATAGTAGCTGATTCCGACACCAACCCCGAGCAGAAGCACCGCGGAGGTCAAGATCAGCCAGAATCGCCGCTTCAGAATCCCTGCGTAGTCCTCCATTGTCAGTTCGCGATGCCCGAGCATAGGCCTCCTTGATCAGGTTACTTCTTTAGGTGAAGATCCCTCGGCGTATACCCGATGCCGAATCCGACGACCTGGTATAGCCCGCTGAGGAGGTTCGAGTTGTAACCCACCGCGGAAATCTGCAAGCTGGACGACTGGCCGATTGCCGTATAACTTGCGAATGCATTCATATACCTGCCGAGTCGCCTGGTGGCCTGCACACCGCCATACTTTGCATTGGAAACGCCATTAAAGTTGGCTGGAATCACAGTGATTTGACCATCCTGGCCGATGGCGAGTTGATAGGCGAAGAGCGAGGATGAACGCATATACGATCCGGTTACTCCAATGCTCAGGCTTTTGCCAAAATCCCGCGAATAGTTTGCATTGACGTTATCGATTTTTGCTCCGAGCATATATCCCGCGCCGCTGTTGGTCCCATGAAAATAACTCACTCCGGCCACCCCGCGCCGCAATTGGTAATTGGCCGATGCGTCCAGGGACAACATGGTCGAACCGGGCGAGGCCGGGCTTCCCGCGCTGGAGACTCCTGAACTGCCGATCCAATCCGGTCCGGCGGAGACGATGGTGGTCAATTGCCGGCTCCACTGACGTCTGAATACGAGGAGCAGGGAGTTGGTTCCAAGCGCAATATCTGTGCCGCCGTATGAGTATCGGGAATAGGAATACTCCGCAGAAATCGAGTTGCGCGCGTCCAGGCGGCGGGTGACGCCGGCGTTAGCCATCAGCGAATCCGTATCCTCGCCGTTATTGTCGAGAAAGCGCAGTTGCAGCGAAGAGCCGCCAATATCGAGTGACCACGCATAGTTCAGTCTATCTTGGAGCCCTATTGTCGCGAAATTATCGAGCATGCGCGTATTCAGAGCCAGGATCGTCTGGTCGGGCACGGATGTCGAGCCGGACCCGCCGATCGGTTCCCCTGTACCGGGGATACCGGAAAAGCCGGTGGTCGGGGTCTGGTAGGAATAGCTGACATTATCGCCGGCTGTGAGGCTCCAGGCGCGCCCAACGATGGCTTGCGAGAGCGAAAGGTGCTCAAAGAAGTCTCGAGCCGAAGACGTGTGGGCCCAGTCCCAGCCGAAGCCGCCGCCAAACTGCATTCTGAACGGCAAGCGCTGGCTGATATTCGTGTAACTCGCATCTCCAGAGGCGAAACCCCACAGCTGGCCATCCTGATCGCCGCCGAACTGCGAGGTTTGCGAATACCGCAGACCGTAGTTCAGCGTACCGCTGACCGGTAGCCCAGTGGGGCCGGTGACTGCGGGAACGACTTGAGCTTTTGCCGCGGTGCTGGCAATAAACAGGATCGCAAAAACTGTGTGACTCGGTTTCATTTATACAGCCTTACGGAACGACAATTGTATCGCCCGGACTCAGAGCGAGATTGAGCGATCCATCACCCTTCAGCGCCTGTTTGTATTGCACTGGAATCTTCTCTTGTTTTCCGCCCGAGTTGCGCAGAATGTAGATCTTCTTCGAGTTGGCGTAGGGTGTCAGTCCGCCGCCGGTCGCAATCGCCTGCAGCAAGGTCATGCCAGGAGTCATGCCAACCGGGCCGGGCTTGGCCAATTCGCCCATCAAATACACGATTTTGCTGTTGTTCTGGCTCAGAACGACTGTTACATTCGGGTCCTGAACGAACTTCTTGAGCTTGGCTGCAATCTCGTCCGCCAGTTCGAGCGGCGTTTTGCCGGAGGCCTTCACATCGCCAAGGAGCGACATCGAGATCATTCCGTCAGGCCGTACAAGCAGGCTGCCCGAGAGTGTCGGCTCTTTGAACACGGTAACGACAATCATGTCGGACGCGCCGATCACATAACTGCCGGCCGGAGCCTTGGCTGCGTCTGGCGCAACTGTCTTGGCAGTGTCCGCCGTGGCGCTGTCCGGCGCGGCCGGCTGATGGCCGGCGTCGTTGTCCTGCGAGTAGCAAAAAAGCACCGAAGAAAAAAGTACCGCAATGAGGATGCTTCCCGGTTTCATCGTGCGACTCCATTTTGATTCAACGAAGACTGGTTCTCGGCTTCGATCTGCTTGAGTTTGTTTAGCAGGGCCTTGTAGCTTATTCCCAGGTCGGCCGCAGCGCGCTTCCGGTTGCCGCCGGTCGAAGCGAGCACCTCTGAGATCAACTGCCGTTCAATCTGGATCGATGAGGCCCGCGTGACTTCTTTCAGAAAGAGATGCCTGCGATTTCCGTTCCCCGCGCCCGAAGACGCCGCGGCTTTGATTGCGGCGAGAGAGATTGCCTGGTCTCCGATGGCGACGAAGGTCTTGATCGCGGTCTGAAGTTCAGTGAGATTGCCGGGCCAGGTATACTCCATGAGATGTCCAACAATCTCTTTGCAGAGAACGGGCTTGGGGCGGTCAAACTGCTTGGAGTACCGCGTCAGGAGCTCATCGGCGATCGCGAGAATCTCTGACTTCCTTGCTCGCAGCGGGGGAATCCGCAGGGTTACAGCCGAAACAAGATAGTAGAAATCCTCTCTCATGCGCCAGGACTTGACTTCTTCAAGAAGCTCGCGGCTGGAGCCGGCCAGCAAGCGGCAGCTCTGCCCCTGTTCCGAGCGAAGATAGGAATGGACGATCAGGTCTTGCAGGGAAAGGCTAAGATCCGTTATTTCAACCAGATATACCGTTCCGTTTGTTGAAAGAGCCCCCCGCAGGGTTTCTGCATTGGTATCAGCGCAGCGGATCTCTTTGAACGGGCCGCGGGAGGGATTCGAATGCGCATGGATCTGCGCGGCGATGGTTCGCTTCCCGACGTTGTGCTCGCCCAGGATCAGTACCGGGCATTCGCTCTCTGCGATCCGGGCAATCGCGCGTTGGATTCGCGCCTCAATCGGAAGGGTCGATCTGGCCTGCCGTTTCGCATTTTGAATGGTTGCTATGCTCGCCATCTTGAGACCTTGGTCCACCCCTTCTTTAGCAATGCAGCTTCCAAAGCCGTGGATTGTTCAAGAAAAGGCTCTTTATGGGGTAGATGTGCATTGGGCCGCACTTCCTCTGAGCACGTCTATGATTAGGGTAGAATAGTTCCCTGCCGGTAGGAAGAATTGTACCACCGAGATTTCTCAAAAGTGGAAAGCATTTTCCACCGATGCGGAAGACCGCTTCCTAGTGCACGGAGGGCTCTTGAGCAATTGGAGGAGATCGAAGCGCTTCACTTTCGGCACCCCGATTGCTAGTGTAGAGTGGTACGGGTCGATATGCGCGAAGAATCCATCCCCGGAAAACTGGCTGAAAACCTTTCGGCTCCAGCGGCGCTTCAAAGCCTCTGGCACTCCCGCAACGGTCAATTGGCATTGGGATCGGTGACGATCTTTCTCCTGGTGGCGGCTGTCTATTATCAGGTACTCGGGAAGCTGGCGACCGACTGGTGGCAGATCCCCGATTTCTCGCACGGCTTCCTGGTGCCTGTCTTCGCGGCCTATCTGGTTTGGGAGAAGAGAAGCGTCCTTCGTGGCACGAAGATCGCCCCTGCATGGAGCGGAATTGCCGTAATGGCACTGGGAATTGCCGTTCTGCTCCTGGGCGTCTACGGATCCGAGCTTTTCCTTTCGCGGGTTTCGTTGATCATCCTGCTGGCCGGCCTGGTGCTTTGTTTTGGCGGTGCCCAGCTCTTGAAGGAGTTGCGCTTCGCCCTGCTGGTTCTTTTGCTGGCCATTCCGATTCCGGAAATCGTCTTCAATCAGATCACCTTTCCGCTGCAACTGCTGGCTTCAACTCTGGCCAGCGACCTGCTTCCATTGTTCGGCGTTCCGGTCTTGCGGGAGGGCAACGTCATCGACCTTCCCGTGATGAAGCTTGAGGTGGCGGAGGCTTGTAGCGGCATCCGCTCGCTGATGAGCCTATTCACACTGGCGGTCTTTTATGGATATTTCATGGAGAAGTCCAACTGGCGGAGGGTAGCACTGCTCCTGGCCAGCATTCCTATCGCGATTGCAGCGAACGCGCTGCGCATTCTCGGCACGGGATTGTGTGTCCAATATTGGGACCCGGAGAAGGCTCTGGGATTCTTTCACGAGTTTTCCGGATGGGTCATCTTCCTGGTTTCGCTTGCGTGCCTTTATCTCTTCCATCGCGCCATGCTTCTATTCCCGGTCAAAAGGCGGCAGACATGAAGAGCCTTCGATTCTGGACTGCGGCCCTGCTGCTGGCGGGGACAGTGCTGCTGCTGCATACGCGACCCGATGCAGACCGCAATCCCCCCAGCGAGCCTCTGTCGCAACTCCCCGGCATGATTGGAGGATGGACTGGAAGCGATCGGCAAATCGACCAGGAGACGCGCGATGTTCTTGGGGCCGGGGACTTTCTTTCGCGCGTCTACACTCAGAACGCACAACCATTGCCAGTCGGTCTCTTCATCGCTTACTTCCCCACCCAGAGAACCGGCCAGACCATCCATTCTCCAAAGCACTGCCTTCCGGGGGCCGGCTGGGTCTTCGTGTCCTCGAATACAGTCGATTTAACCGATGCCAGCGGCAAGCCGCACCGGGTAGGCGAGTACATTATTGAAAACGGTGAAGCAAAGCAATTTGTCATCTACTGGTACCAGGCGCACGGGCGCAGCGTGGCCAACGAGTACATGGCCAAGATTCAAATGGTCGCCGATGCAATACGGATGAATCGCACGGATGGTGCGTTGGTGCGAATCATCACGCCGATCGTTTCCAGCGAAGGCATGCCAGCGGCAAGAGCCCGCGCCGAGGCATTCACAGAGCAGCTTGCTCCCATGCTGCCGAGATTTGTTCCCGATTAGGCGTGCAGGAACGGGGAATGGCAATGTGGCTCAGCCAATTGTTTCGGGTTGTAGCCGTTCGAGAGACAGCCTGAAAGGATGGAAGAATAGTGGAAAGCAGATTCAAAGCATTGCAATCTGGAGTGAATAGCGTGTGGGGACTGCGCAATCGTCGCGCGGCTCTTGGGGTGATTGTGCTCTTTGTATCGCTTGCACTGTTGTCCGGGTGCTTCCGCGATCCAAATGTGCGCAAGCATAAATATCTAGAAAGTGGACAAAAGTATAGCGCTCAGGGCAAGGACAGGGAGGCCGCGATTCAATTCTCCAACGCCTTGAAGATCGACAAGAATTTTGGCGACGCATATTACGCGCGTTCTCAGGCCTACCTCCATATGGGCGCAATGAACGGCGCTTTCAGTGATCTCCGGCGGACGGTGGATCTGCAGCCGACGAACCTCAAGGCGCGAATCGATCTCGGAAACATGTTGCTTGCCGGAGGCAAGATCGACGACGCGCAAGCTCAGGCCGCCGCGGTCATGGCAGTTCAGCCAAACAGCGCCGATGTGCACTCGCTGCTTTCCCGTATCGCCGCCCGGCGGGGAGAGAAGGATCTGGCTCTGACTGAGATCCATCGTGCGCTGGACCTCTCTCCAAACGATTCAAAGCTTCACGAAACTTTCGCGCTGCTCCAAGCGGGTGATCCAACTCAGGCATCTTCCGTTGAAGGCGAATTGAAGAAGTCGGTCGCGCTCGACTCCAAGTCTGCGAGCGCGAGACTGCTGCTCGCCGCCTTTTATTTCAAGAACAATCGTTATCAGGAGGCCGAGCAGGCCTGCTGGAGCGCTGTCGCCGCCGATCCAAAGAACCTGAGCGCGCGGGAGATCCTCGCGCGGGTTGTATTAAAGCAGGGCGATCGCGCCAGGGCCGAGCAAGTGCTTCGTCAGGCCTCCAGCGATCTCGCCGACAATCCGCAGGGAGTACGGTTGCTGGCCAACTATTATGTCGAGTCCGGACAGATCGACAAGGCCAAGGCGGAGTACGTGAGCCTAGCCCAAAAGTACCCAAAGAACCTGTCTGTGCAGGAAGGATACGTCAAGGTTCTTCTCGAGCTCAAGGACTTTGCAACTGCCCAGACCGTGGTTACCGGGCTGATGAAGAATAACGGCAAGGATCCCCAGGTCGCAGTGCTGAACGGAATTGTATTGTTCAATAATGGCAAGTTGAATGAAGCAATCAATGCCTTGCAGACCGCTGCCAATGATGCCCCCAAAGACGCTTTCATTCAGTTCTGGCTGGGCAGGGCAGCAATGGCCAAGGGCGATAGCGGCTTGGGGGAAAAGAGCTTTCGTCAGGCAGCGCTACTGAATCCGCCCAATCTGGAAGCACAGGAAGAACTCGCGCACATCGCGGGTCAGCGCGGCGACATCAGTATGCTATCCGAGGTGGCCGAGAAGACCATTGCCACCGCCCCTCACTTCCCTGGCGGCTACGTTTGGCGAGCTACGGTGGAGCTGGCACGTAACTCGCCGGACCAGGCCGAGGCCGACCTCAAGACTGCAATGAGCGATGCTCCGAAAAGTCCACAGGCCTATCTGATGCTCGGCGAACTGCGCTTCAAGCAAAAGCGCTATCCAGAGGGAGCGGCGCTGCTTGAGCAGGCTCTCCAAAATGACCCCAATTCCATTCCTGCCTTACGCGGACTGGTGGCGTACGACCTCAATAGAAAGCAGCCTGCGCAGGCTTTGGCTCGACTGAATGCGCAAATCGCGAAGAGCCCGAATAACAGCGGATTCTACGACCTGCTTGCCCAGTTTCAGATTCAAAACAAGAACTACGACCAGGCAGCCGTCACGGCCCAGAAAGCCATGGATCTGAATCCAGATGACAGCGAGGCAATCACTATCTACTCTGAACTCCAGACCAAGAATGGACAAGCAGCAAAGGCAATTGGCGCTTGGGAGCAATGGACCAAAACTCATCCCGGCAATGCAGGCGGGCTAGCCGTTCTCGGAACCCTGGAGGAATCGAGCGGCGACACGCGGAAGGCTGAGGACCTCTACAGGAAGGCTCTTCAAATTCAGCCCGAGCAGCCTGTCGCATCCAACAACCTTGCTTACCTCATGCTTCAAAATGGCGAAAACGTAGATGTCGCCTTGACGCTGGCGCAGACCGCGCGCCGGGTGTTGCCGAATGCGCCCAACACGGCCGACACGCTGGCATGGGCCTACTATCACAAGGGAACCTACGGATTCGCCCGCGATCTACTGGAGGATGCAATCAAGATCGATCCGAACAGCGCGTCAATGCAGTATCACCTGGGGATGGTATACAGCAAGCTGCAGGATAAGACCAATGCCGCGAATCATCTCAAGAAGGCCATTTCATTGGCGCCGGGTTCGCCGGCCGCAAAGGACGCCCGGGCCGCGCTGCAAGGAATAGGCTAGTCGGAATCGCAGTCTATGCCTGGGACGGCACTACACGTTGTGCTGCCGCTTGACCGAGCACCGTGCTGACAGCTTGCGCAGATCAACCGGCCACGACAAGGGTCTATTCATGTCTTATCAATCTGAGCGATGATCGCCATGACAAACACCAAGACCATCGCGCGCAACACCGGCTGGTTCAGCTTGGAAAACGTAATCAACGCCGTTGTTGCGTTTACCACCTCGATTGCAATTAACCGCTATTTAGGACCTGAGAAGAACAGCTATCTTATTTCTGTCTCTTACATCGCCAACTTGGTCAGCAGCCTCGGTGGAATGGGTATTCCCGCAACCACTCGGAAATACATGGCCGAGTTTATCGGAATGGGCGACCGCGGCACTGCGCGCTACATCTATTTTCGCACCTTGCTGCTGCAGACGGGGTTGGCGGCTGCGGCCACCTTCTGCTTTCTCTACTGGGTGTTGGGCGACGCACGGGGGGATTACAGGTTAGCCACAGCTCTGCTGGCACTGAGTATCTGGCCGTCGATGATCAATTCTATTTCGGCGCAGGCCAACACCGCCGCCGAAGATTTGTCGAAAAACCTCTCGGCATCCATTGCCGGAGCCTTGACTTATTTCATAGCAATTGCCGCAACAGTGATGTTTCATTGGGGCGTTGTCGGCGTCGGCATGTCGCTGCTCTTCATGCGCTCCATCGATTTTCTGGTGCGCTTCTTTCCCACCGTGAAACGCGTGCTGGCCTGGGAGGTAACCCATGTTCCCCCGCCGGGGTTGCGCGCACGCATGACGCCGTTTGCACTGCAGGCCGTTGGCAGTATGTTTGTGGCGCAGATCGTCTGGGGCCGCTCAGAGATCATCCTTCTGATGAAACTCTGCCCCGATGTCAAACAGGTGTCGTACTACTCAGTGGCATTCACGATGGCTGAACAATTGTTGCTGCTCGCAACCATCTTCGGGACGGCTGCCGGCGCCACGATCTTTGCTCAATACGGTCGAGATAGGTCAAAGTTGCCCAATCTTGCGGCGGGCACCTTTCGCTATATAGCCATCATGTCAATCCCGCTCCATTTCATCGCAGCATCGCTCGCAGTTCCGGCTTTGATGCTTTTCTACGGTCGCAAGTTCGAGGGCGCCGCGATGGTTGTGGCGCTGGCTCCTCTGCTGTGCATGTTCAAAGCATTTGTCGCCCCGGCACAGAACCTGCTTGAGAGCATGGAAAAGCAACGCTATATCATCATGGCGACTATTTGCGCCGGCGTCGTCGATATCGGCGTCGCTTGGAGTCTGATTCCGGCACATGGCGCGGTGGGCGCATGCATCGGCAACGGTGCTGCGCAGTTGATGGCCGTTGGAATGATGTGGGCCATCAGCATCCATCTCTATAAGGTGAAGCTTCCCTGGATTCAAGTCTCAAAGATCATTTTCATCAGCGCGCTAGCGTCGCTGACCGCGCATTACGTTGCTGTGCGGTTGGCTCCTCTGTGGGGAATTCTGGCGGGTGGAAGCGCTTCACTTATCGTTCTCTTCGGGCTCTTCTATTTGATGCGCGTGCTGGAGCCGGAGGACCACATCCGATTCAGAACCTTGACCCGTATGTTACCGAACGCGATGGCAACGCCCGCAACCATGGTTCTGGGACTGTTGATTCGTCCGCAATGAATGGGTAAGTCGAGGAAAACTTGAGAGATGATCGACTGAGAGCGCGGATGGAGCGGCGGGTGGAGGCCAGGAGTGCTAGCATGAAAAATCCGTCACAAAGAGAAGTTATAGAGTTATGCCGGCTGGTTTAACCGATCACCGCATCCAGAGTCGCTGACGAGGAAAGGAATACTGTTCCCTTTCCTGGCAATCAATTTACGTTCCATATCCTTCAGTAAACGGCCCCGCCATGAGACGTCAACCGGTAGTTTTCGCGCCAGAGCCTGGCATGGCAGCCTTTGCCGAATCAGCGCTAACAAACATTGCAACGACGCGTCCAGCAATGCATGCAAAACGTGGGCGAGTAACTTGTATGCTCACGACCATAACTCTCATCATAGGTCGGCACAGTATCGGTTGGAGTTGCTACTCTGAGCTTTCGCTGTTTTTCATCGACCCATCGCGTCTTGGTTAACTGTCGGAAAGGACGCGGACACTG
Organism: Occallatibacter sp.; assembly: GCA_049522255.1. Classification (GTDB taxonomy): domain Bacteria; phylum Acidobacteriota; class Terriglobia; order Terriglobales; family Acidobacteriaceae; genus Telmatobacter. The sequence continues at coordinate 21,496 of JBEKOA010000021.1, read as the reverse complement.
TCCCCATTTGCTACAAGTCATGCTGAAATCCCTTCTTGTGGGCTTTGGGCCTGAACTCCGGGGCTGGACTTGCCGATACTTCAGTATCGAATCAACTTTTCCGACATCTCATTCGACCGGAGAGCCAGCAGCCACGGAAGTCAAGCTCTTGGATTGCAGCGGTATGCGGCCAAGAGAGATTCTGGACTGCATTGCCGACTGCGCGACGTTCGAAGCAGACGTCAGAAGATTCTGCACGAACCAGAAGAAGGTGCTCCTGCTCATCAAAACCGAAGGAACGGCAAAACGGGTTCAAATACGAACGTGAAGAACAGTGCCGATATACTGGGGTAGCCCTGCCACGAGGATCTGAATACGCTGGGGCAGCGCCCGTCTTCGATGCGGAAAGCAGGTTGCGGACATGCGGATGAAGACAATCAGTCCAGCCAACGATATGAGAGCTTTGCGCTCATTGACGCCGCGCTGCGTCCTGGTTCTTCTCTTCTCTCCTCTTCTCTCCTTTTCTCAGGGACTAGATCGTTCCGGGCACCAGGAGTCATTGCGGACGGTAATCGACTTCCAAAGATTGAACAACGCCCAGGCCGGCAACCGAATCCCGGTTGAACTGCGCGCCGTGGTGACATACTCCGATCCGGAGTGGGGCCTTTTGTTTCTCCAGGATCAAACCGGAGCCATCTTCATCGACGTTCACGGAACAAAAACCGCATATCCGGCCGGCGCTCGCGTACAGCTAAACGGCGTAACCGGTGCGGGGGCAAACTCGCCGATCCTGGTTCAACCGAAGATTCAGGTTCTGAGCCGCGGACTGCCGCCCAAAGCAGAACGTCGAAGCGTGGCCGATCTCGACGCTGGTAAGTCGGATTCCGTCTACGTGGCCACTGAAGGCGTGCTGCAATCCTGTGACGCGAACTGGAACCGCGTATGCTTCCGCATATTCGAAGGGCAAAACGAAGCGTGGGTGGTGGCGCCCGAGACAGACAGCGAGGCGGCAAAACGCCTTCTTGGCGCCAAAGTAAGGGTTACAGGTGTCAGCGGCTCCCACTTCGACGCTCAAAACAGACGCGTGTGTGCGCAACTGTTTATCAACAGCCTTAGAGATTTCGAAGTGGAAAAGCCTGCGGAGCCGGCGGCCGGTCCATCCCCGCTCCCGCACACACTGATTTCCGTCGAACAAGTCCACAACCTGAGCAACGCCGAAGCCGCCAAAAAGTTTCCCGTGGTCCTCGATGGCCTGGTGACTTATTCCGATCCGGAATGGGGCCTATTGTTCGTTCACGATCAAACCGGCTCCATCTACATCAACGTTCACGGCACAACCACTGTGTATCCTTTGGGCACGCACGTCCGCGTGAACGGCATCACGGGGCCGGGTGATACCAACCCGATCGTGGCGCAGGCGAAGGTTCTTGTTCTCGGATCTGGTACGCCCCCCATTCCGGATCGAAAAAGCGTAGCCGAGCTCGACGCCGGAGTGGCAGACAGCAGTTGGGTGGTTACCGAAGGCGTATTGCACCCGTGCGACCAGACTTGGACCCGCGTCTGTTTCCGTATGTTCGACGGAAAGACGCTGGCTTGGGTGATCGTGCCCTCCCCGGACAGCCCGGCGGCGCAAAGCCTTATCGGCGCCAAGGTGCGTGTGAGAGGCGTCGCCGGCGTTCACCTCGACGCTCAAAACAAGCGCGCGGGGGCCCAGGTTTTTGTCAATTCGCTGCAGGATATCGTGGTTGAAGTACCCGCCTTGAAGGATCCTTTCTCCGCCGCGATTATTCCCATTGGCGACCTGCGCGCCTCAGAGGCCAGCCTGCCTTTCATGCGCCAGATTCATATCCGCGGCACTGTGACCTGGGAGTCTCCGGGACGATTCATGGTCCAGGACCGCTCTGGTGCGATGAGTGTTGAGACCGCCAAGACCGTTGTCGTCCATCCGTGGAGTACGGTCGATGTGGTTGGGTTCCCAAGCAATGGAGAGTTGTATCCCTTAACGCTATCGGATTCCAACGTGCGCATGTCGGCGGTTCAGGCCAATAAGGATGCCGTCGTACCGCTCGATCTAACCGCCGAGCAGGCGGTTAAACCGGAGATGAATGGGATGCGGGTACGTCTCAGAGCGCGCCTGCTCAGCCAAAGCGCCAACCAGGAAGGGTACGACTACCAGTTCGAGGATGGAGATGTGCGCTTTACCGCGGAACTGATGCACAACGACGCCACCCGCGAGATCGTGTCCCTCTTACCCAACTCCGCTCTTGAATTGACCGGCGTCGCGGTGCTCCAGGGCGCAACCCCTGAACGGCCTGGGCACCTTTTGATTCTGATCGAGTCGCCGTCCGATATGGCCCAGGTGGAAGGCAATGGATGGTTCACCGTTCGGCACGTGCTGAGCGTATTGAGCGTCATGGGCGGTTGTGTCGGCGCTGCGCTCTTCTGGGTCACATTGCTGAGGCGAACCGTCCACAAACAGACCGAGATCATTCGCGAACGGCTTGAAAGCGAACTTCAGTTGGAAAAAAAGTACCAGCGTCTGGTCGAGCGCAATCTTGCAGCCGTTTTTCGCTGGCGGTCCGACGGCACCATCGTCGACTTCAATATGGCGTTTGTGAATCTGCTCGGGCTCGAATCTCGTGACCAGTTGATCGGCCGCTCGTATTGGGATTTCGAGGTCGACCCCGCGCAGCGCGAGCAACTGCTCGGCGCTCTCGAACTCGACGCTTTAAGCAATCGCGAAACAAGCCTGCGCAGGGACGATGGCACCACTGTGGGCCTGCTCATGAATATCACCCCGGTCCACACTGCGGATGGCATGGTGTTTGAAACCACCGCTATCGACATCACCCAGTTGAGGCAGAATCAGGCCGAATTGCAAAGTGCAAAGGATGCGGCGGTGGTTGAGTCGCTCCACGATCCCCTCACCGGCCTGCCCAATCGCAGACTCCTGTCGGAACAACTGGTTTCCCGGCTGGCACAGGCCAAAAGGGAGTCCACCACTCTTGCCCTCCTCTATATCGACCTGGATGGATTCAAAATGGTCAACGACAGTCTCGGCCATTCCGCCGGCGATGCGCTCCTGGTGCAGGTGGCCATTCGTCTCCGCACGTCGGTCCGCGCGAGTGACATTCTGGCTCGCCTGGGCGGAGATGAGTTCATGGTGATTCTCGAAGGAGGCCCTGCCAGGGAGGACGCCTTGCTGGTGGCCGAAGGTTTGCTGGACGCGATCTCCGATCGGTTCTGGATACAAGGACATGAGATCAACATCGGCGCCAGCATTGGCATGAGCATCTTTCCCGACAGCGCGGCCGAAGCCGAGGAGATGATGCGGCAAGCCGACACCGCCATGTACGCCGCCAAGCGCGAAGGCAAAAATCGCGTCACGAGTTTTACCCCCGAAATCGGCTCCGTGGTCCATGACCGGCTGGGTCTTGAGAACCTGCTGAGAGGGGCCATTGCGCGGCGCGAGATCTTCGTTCACTATCAGCCCGAGTTCGACTTGGCTGATAACCGCCTGATCCGCTTCGAGGCTCTGGCCCGCTGGACCCACCCCACTCTAGGTAAGATCCCTCCCACCAAATTCATCACCATCGCCGAAGAAAGCGGACTGATTGCGCCATTGGGCGCCTTTATTATGCAGCAGGCCTGTGCCGAGGCCATCCGGTGGCAGAACATACTGCCCTACCCAATCCAGGTTGCCGTCAACGTGTCCAGCATTCAGTTCCGCCGTAAGGGATTTGTAGAAGAGGTAAGTGCCATCCTTCGCGAAACAGGGCTTCGGCACGACCTTCTGCAAATCGAACTTACCGAGTCGGTTATGCTCTCGGGAGCGCACGACACAGTGGAGATCATGAAACGACTTCGCGAACTGGGCATCAGCCTGGTGATCGACGATTTCGGCACCGGATACTCCAACTTGAGCTACCTGCCATCGCTGCGCTTCGACGCACTCAAGATCGACAGAACTTTTGTGATGAATTTGGACGGACAACCCGAGGCCGAATCGATGATCCACACGCTCATCGCCCTGGCCCACAACATCGGGATGCGGGTGATCGTCGAAGGTGTCGAGACGTCCGAGCAGTTGGAACTCATCCGCTCGTTTGGGGCCGAAGAAGTTCAGGGATTCCTGCTTGGGCGTCCAACCCCAAACCCCATCGAAGCTTTCCTCATCCCGGCCAGAGACTGCGCAATTGTTCTATGACCGCATCGCTCTCTCTCAATTGCGGGATCATAGAAGCGACCGATAGCAAAACCAGGAAGCTGCACCCCGAACCCTCGACCCTCAAGTCGATTGGACAAGCAGGGAGCGGCAAACAACGTCATCAAATGGCTCGATCACTGGTTTGTATGGAGTGTGATATGTCTGGCCTGACCCTTGTGCCGTTGCAGTCTGGCCGGTTCATAAACTCCATCTTCTGTTTGAATGTCTATTTCCCGCTGCCGCGCGAGCGGTGTGAAACATCGCCGTACACAATTCCGCGCCCCTCGGTGCCAACATAGACCCGGCCGTAGATTCTTGGATCCCCGGTGAGGTCGCCAAGCTCTCCGAACTGATGGGCTTCGTCATTGATGCGTGCCCACGAACTCCCCGCGTCGTCCGAGCGGAAGATTCCGTAAACGCCTTTCACCGTTCCGGCGGCGTACACGGTTGGATAGGAACTTCCTTCAACTGCCATTCCGAAACCCACCAGCGGAGCGCTGTCGATTGATTCGAGCCTTGTAAAGCTGGCGCCCGAGTCCGTCGAATGAAACAAGCCGCTCGCCAGTGGTAGCCAGAGATCGCCCTCATGTCCCCGCACTGCCTTGGGTTTGGCTTCCGCCGTCCAGCCTGGGTTGGCCTGGTCTTTAGGCAGGCGCGCAGCGCGTGCGACAAACGTCGCTCCGCCGTCGCTGCTCGCGTAAAACGTTCCGGTGGCGGCGTCGTATCCGTAAAACCTCTTGGGATTCACGCGATCCGCCACAACGCGCAGCCCCGCCGGAGCTCCGGAACACAGGGTCCATGTTCTTCCGTAATCGCTTGAGTAATTCGGCACGCCCGCACCCGGCGCCCAAATGATTCTGGAGCCATCAGCCGCCACCGCGACCGTTGAAACATAGCCGTTAAAGGTCGGTCCCGGTCCGGCACCGGCAGGAATGCCGACGAACGGCTTCCAGGTGCTGCCGCCGTCTTGCGAATAAGCGCCCGCCACAGTTCCGCGATAATCCAACAGTCCCACTCGCGCCACGATGGCCGGATTCGCTTCAGCGTAATCCAGCCCTGCCACTTCGATCATCACCGGGTTCATGAACGTCTCCGGCGAAACCCGCAGGTCATCGTGCCGAAAGCCGCCTTCGTCCGCCATGGCGCTCAACAGGTGCGCCCCCGTCGGTGGGCTCACCACAGCGTGAATCACCGTCTCCTCGATCCCAGTGGCTCCCACAGTCCAGTGGACCATGCGATGCGAGTCAACGTTGGTCGCGTCGCGGCTCGTCCATACTGTGTTGCCGCCCTGGTAGAGAACGTGGCCGGAATCTGATGGATCGATCTCGAGCGATGAGTTCCAGACTCCGAAGACCGACTGTTGGTGCAGAAATGGGGACAGCGAAGTGTCAAATGCTGAGTATTCTCTCAAGCTGGACCAGGTCTTGCCTCCGTCTGTGGTGCGAAATATATCGTCGCCTGGAACCCACCGATTCCACGTACCGACCATCACAGTTCCATTGCGCTGGGCGTCGACTCCAACCGCTACATATCCATACCAGAGCTTTCCCTTGGGTTCCGGCGGTGTGATGTTCGTCCATGTCCCATTGTTCGTTTCCAGCTTGTACACCGCCCCGCTGTTGATGCCCGAGAGCGCTGCCGCATTGCTATAGGTGATGTAGAGTGCGCCGTCAGGACCGAGGGCCGATCGCATCGGCCTTGGTGTCTCTCCGTCCTCAAGCGCTGTGGGCTGACCGGGGATCGCCTGCCAGCTTTGGCCATCATCGGTCGAGCGGTAAATGCCCCCCGTGTATGCGGCAACATAAACCGTACCTTTGTGCCGGGGGTCGAAGCGGACAAAGTCCAGGCCCATCGTGTCGGACGAGCGGGTGATAGGAAAACCCGCCATCTGGATCCATGTCCTCGCGTAATCCTCGCTCCGCCACAGCCCGTTCTCGTGGGTGCACAGGTAGAGTTCGTTGGGCCGGAATGGATTGACGGCCAGCCGCTCGCCGCCTTGTTGGCCGAACATATCGTTGGCTCCCAGCTTGAAAGGCAAGTCAACTCTCTTGAACGTTGTGCCCTGGTCCGAGGAGATCAGAATCGCTCCATTCTCCGCCCACGATGCAGTGTAGGTTCCCGCCGCAATGTACACCCGTCCGGGATCGGTCGGATCGAGAGCGATGCTCTCCACTCCCGTGAGGTTCCAGTCCGATCTCGTCCCGCCCAGCCAATCCAGCAATGGAACCCATATCGCCTTGGCAGCATCCCAGCGATAAGCGCCGCCCACATTGGCGCGAATATACATGAGTCCCGGGACCGAGGGGTGAAAGTAGATGCCCGGCATCACTCCGCCATCCACGATCTTCACGCTTTGCCAGACGTACTTCGCGGACTTGAACGGTTGAGCCGCGTCGTCTTCCCCGAGAGCCGAAGCCATGCACACGACCATCGCACCAACAGCAAGCAGCGTGCGCACTGCACACAGCCAGTGACGGACCATGAGCGGCACAATAGGGATGATCCAGAGCAAGCCAACGATGACCAAAGCCGCCAACACACCTTGCATCATTTCGGGAGCTCCAAGCGTAACAACATGATAGACCCAAAACAGGTGCCCCTCGCCGGAGCATTCTTGGGCTGCAGTATCTCCCGAAGGTCGCGCACGGTGACGGCATCGAGACGAGCAAATCGACATTCATCGGCCCAACGGAAGCTACTCTCATACGCCGAGGCCTCTCCTGGTGCAGAGAGGCCTCGGTCGACTCAAGTTTTATAGGGAGGGCTCAGTTTACGGTTAGCGAGAATGTTGTCGTGTTTTGCACGAGGGTCGATCCCGATCCGGATGTTCCGGTCACGGTAACCGTCGACGTGACGGGTGGCGTAGTCTTCGTAGTTGTCGTTGTGGATTTTGACCCGCCGCCGCAGCCGGTGAACAGGCTCAGCCCGATTACGCTCACCGCCAGCAGAAGCAGCAGTTGAATGTTGCGCCGCTTCTTCCACCCGAGAAAGCAGCAGAGCACAACAGCCAGCGTCGATTGGGGCAAGAGCGGGTTGGAGTTGCGATGTAGCTCCGCTGTCGCCGCTGAGGTGGTCACGGTTAGCTTTGTTGAGGCGGCCATTCCAGAAGGCGTGACCGTAGCCGGAACGAAGGTGCAAGTCGCGCCCGTGGGTAGTCCAGAACAAGTGAATGAAACTGCGGAGGAGAATCCGTTCTGCGGGGTCACCGAAACCATAGCCGTACCGCTTTGCCCGCCTGGAACGGTAAGAGCAGTGGGAGCAACCGCGAGAGTAAAGGTGGGCGGAATGATGTAGGCAGCCGACGCGACTGTGCTGTCGGCGAAGCCAGTTGCTACGGCGAAGGCCTGAATGGTTTCAGTAGACGAGACCGTGACGGGGCCGTCGACCAAGCTTGAGCCGGTGGTTGGCATCGATCCATCGGTGGTGTAGTAGATCGACGCCGAGGGAGTCGCCGAGGTGATCGTTACCGTCTGTGCAGATGTGTAGGTGCCGGCAGCAGGCGAGAAGGTCGGCGTGGCGGCGAGCGCCAGCACGTTAAATGTGTTGCTGGTGACCTTTGTCGAGCCCAAGACCGGCGAGGCGACGGTAAAGGTGTAACCCGTTCCGGCCACGTTGATGGCGATTCCACCAAAGAGAGCTCCACCATTCGTGGCTGAGGCCGAGGTTACAGTGAGAGAACTGGGGTCGACTACTTCGCTCGATCCGCCGCTGAAGGTTAACGTGATCGGAATGCCGGCGACATCGTCTTCATTCTGATTAGCCGGGTTGGTTTCCGTTACGCCCACCACGGGCGCAGGCGCAATGTTCTGGCCGACGATCGCGTTGCCCGGCTGAGCGATAAAGATGACCCCCGTATAGTTGGTCTGGACTGCGCCGAGGTCGATGTAAGAATTCGCCGACGGCCGAGGAAAACCGCGTTCGTCGGTGTACAGAGCCTCGTTCATAATGATTGGCCCGCTAGTGGCTATAATCCAACTTCCTGCGCCCATCACCGGGCTGCCTGGCATCGGAACCATGACCTCTTGCGTTGCGCCCGCGCCGGTCAATTGCAGAGGAGTGAGCTGGGGATTGCCTCCAATGAAGTTGTACTTGCTCTGCGTGCCGCAGTTCGGGCAGTCGCCGGAACTGCCTGTGTCGCTCGTCGTGTTGCCGGCCACGATGCTGTTGTAGAGCGTCACGGCGGTGCCTGTGGCGTTATCAATTCCGCCCGTATTTGCGGAGACTGTGCTGTTGTTGACGATCACTCCTTCACAGGAAGAACCTGAAGTGGGGCAATGATAATAGATGCCGCCACTGGCATCATCGGTAGCTGAGTTTCCTGCGATGGTACTGTTGTTCACTAGCACCGCTCCTCCATAACTCGAGATACCGCCGCCCCCGTTAGCAGTATTTCCAGAGAGCGTGCTGTTGTTCACGACAACGATGCTTCCGCCTTTGTTTTCGATTGCGCCTCCGTAAGCCCCGGTATTTCCTGAGATCGTCGTGCTATCCACAAGCAACCACTCGCCGTCGCTCACGATGCCACCGCTGAAACTGGCTGATGCGTTTGCGGAGATGACGCTATTGCTGACCATCAGTTCGCCATAGCTGGTGATGGCGCCGCCGGCATCATCGATTGTCGCAGCTGTGTTGCCGTGCACAATGGTGACCCCGGAGATGGCCACGAGTTTTTCTTCTTCGATTGTCAAAATGCTTCCGACAGTGCTCGACTGGCCCCCGTCGATGGTGAGCTTGCTCGCTCCCGGCCCGGCGATGTTCAAGTTTTCCGCGATCGTCGGCAGTGGTTTGGCGAGGTTCAGGAAGATGGTGCCGTATGCGTTGAATTGGATGTCACCCTCACCGTCGGTCGCGGCCTGCTCAAGGGCGTCGCGAAATGAGCAGGCGGTTGCGGTGCAGGAGCCGTCGTCCGTGTCCTTGGTGGTAATCACCTCAAGGTAGTGACTCTGCACCGCGCCCAGGTCAATCGCGCCTGAGGTCGGCCGTGGAAAGCCGCGCTGATCGGTGGCAGGCTCGCCGGTCACATAGCTACCTTTGCCGATGACTGTGCCGGCGTAGGGAAGCATGGTCTTCGTAGGACCGCCATTCCAGGCCAGCGGACTAACAACGGCCGACGTGCCGCCGATCAGGTTATTGGCGCTCTGCGTGCCGCAGCTATCGCAGTCGTCGGAGTTGGCGCCGCCATTTGAATTGTTGCCGGAAACAATGCTATTGACGATCGTGACGGTCCCGCCTGCGTTAAAGATGCCACCACCGCCGCTGGCTGAGGTGTTTCCTGTAATCGTGCTGTTCGTGATGGTTGCCGTGCCAGAGTTATAGATGCCGCCGCCGTTTCCTCCGGCGGTGTTTCCAGTAATCGTGCTATTGGCTATGGTCAGTGTTCCGCCGTAATTGTTAATTCCCGCTCCGAGTTCATTTCCCTGTGCGGGATTCCCATAGATCAAGCTGTTTGTCACCGTCAAGTGGCTGCCGCCGAAAACTGCCAAAGCGCTGTCGTTAAATTGTGTAATGACACAACGGTCAACCGTCGCGTCGGCGTTCGACTGAAGTTCAATGGCCTGACCGCCGTCAAGGAGGGTCATTCCGGAGATACTGAGTGACACATTGCCGGCAGGGAGGATGCGATGTGAGGTGCCCTGGAAATCTAGGGTCAGCAGGTTGGCGCCCGGTCCCAAGATGGTCATGTTTGTGCTGATCGTTGGTAGGGGAATGCTTTCAGCGAAATAGAGGGTTCCGGCCAAGCCTGGGAGGAACACAATCGTTGAGCCGCTGTTAGCGTTGGCCAGCGTAATGGCATCGCGCAGCGAACAGGTGGTGCCGGTCTGAGTGGTACACGCCGGGCTTGCATCGATTACATCGGCCAATGTCGTCACCGTATAGGTGGTCCCGGTGGCTGCGTGGGCCGGAACAGCCAGCAGGCATACAGCAATCAGCGCTGTCGCAACTGCGGCCAGACGCGCCAGGAGGCAGGTTCGGCGAAGCACCGAGGCGAGATTCGCGGTGGAGTCAGTTTTGCCGCCGTGTGCAATCGCCGGCTCGATACCGGGAACTGTGTCAATCGACGGGCCTGGGGACGTGACGAGGGGCAAACTGGGGCTGAATCGAAGAAAGCGCAAATGAGATCTCCTTGTGTTTCCTGGAAATGCTGAAGGAGTTGCTGCGTCCGGCCACGTGGTATCGGACTTATGCCGGTTGCCGGAAAGAAGCCGGACCGACACAATGTTTGTTAAACTCGCATCAGAACCCGATTTTTCTTTTTCAGCAAGACTGCGAGGGAAACAAGAGAAGCGTCTCATCTTGCTCGAAAGAATCTTTCGGGAACTCCGAACTGGCCTCAAGTAGACGCCGGGGAGCCCAAGATGAGTAGGCAAAATGCAAGGGCAAACCTATCAATAGAAAGCGTGTTACAAGCCCTTGCGGACGGAGACGACCGTGAACCCCGACAGCGGTGAAATCACAGTGCTCCTTAGAAAATGGAAAGACGGCGAGGCGTCGGCTTTTCATATGCTGGTACCGCTTGTCTATCCCCATTTGCGGCAAGTCGCGGGGGCGTATCTGCATCGCGAACAGGATCCGGATGTATTGCAGGCAACGGTCCTTGTCCATGAGCTTTATTTGCGTCTGCTAAAGCAGAAAAAGGCCGACTGGCAGGATCGCCAGCACTTCTACACATTTTGTGCGCGGATGATGCGCTTGATCCTGATCGACAACGCGCGTGAAAACAAGGCGAAAATGAGGGGCAGCTATAGTGTGCCTCTGAGCGACGATCTTTCCTGGGTCGGTGTCGATGGCCCCGAGCTGTTGGACTTGGACCGCGCGCTGAATGAGCTTGATGCAATCAACGACGAAATGGTCAAACTGGTCGAGCTGCGATACTTTCTAGGCTGCACGACCGAAGAGACAGCGGCGCTGATGCAGCTATCCAAGGCCACCGTCAACCGCCAGTTGAGGTTTATCAAGAGTTGGCTCTACGTCCGCATCTGCCCAGGCGCCGCGGCGGATCAAGCGAGAGCGTGATTCGTTTTGACGTTCCTGTCCGCATTCTAAGGTTCCAGGTACCAGCCCGCTCACGGAGCTTTTTCAAGATGGTCCAGGCGACAGAACATCTTCTCCAGATCGAGGCAGTCTTTTCCGAGGCTCTCGAAGTTCCCCAGGAACTGCGTGATGATTTGCTCGCGGCCCGATGCGGCGGGGACCAGGCAATGATTGAAGAAATTCGACTGCTTCTGAATGGCTGTAAGGCTGAAGAACTGCGCGCGGCCTCTGACAAGTGCGAGCACCGGCGCAGCCGGCAAGATCGGCTGAAGTGCAAGCGCTTTGGTCCATACGAAATTGATCGCCTGCTCGGGCGGGGCGGAACGGGCGCTGTCTACCTTGCACACCGTGCAGACGGGCAATTCGAGCAGCAGGTTGCCATCAAACTTATCGACCTGCCCCTTGCATCGGAACTGTTCCAGGAGCGGTTTCGCCAAGAGAGACAGATCCTGGCCGGCTTGCATCACCCGTATATCGCCCGCCTGCTGGACGGAGGCGTAACCGGCGAGGGCGAATTATATCTAGCGATGGAGTACGTGGATGGCGTTCCCATCCATCGCTTCTGCGAGCAGCGGCATCTCTCTCAGGCCCAGCGAATCAGGCTATTCATGCGCGCATGCGAGGCCGTGCAGTTTGCCCACCAGAACTTCGTCGTTCATCGCGACCTGAAGCCGGACAACATTCTGGTGGCCGCAGACGGCGCCCCCCGGCTACTCGATTTTGGAACGGCCAAGCTGCTTTCTCCGTCATTGGACAAGCAGGATAGCCAGCTCACTCGCGAAGGCTATTTGAGCTTCACTCCGCAATACGCCAGCCCCGAGCAGATAATGGGCAATCCCATCACCACGGCCTCGGACACTTACTCTCTGGGCGTCCTGCTGTATCTCCTGCTGACCAAAACGCAGCCCTATGAATTGAAAGATCTGACCATGGGGCAGATGATGAAGACGGTTTGCGACGAGGCGCCGCGCAAGCCCTCATCGATAGCCGGTCCTGAAAAGCCGCTCGATGCCGATTTAGAAGCGATTCTGCTGAAAGCCCTGCGCAAGGAGCCCCAAGAACGCTATCTGACCGCGGAGCGGCTGGCCGACGATCTTCGCGCCTATCTAGAAGGGCAGCCGGTGGCGGCGCGGCGAGGAACTGCACGCTACCGCGCTTCAAAATTCATCCGCCGCCACCGATGGGCCTTGGGAGGAGCGGCCGTGTTGCTGATCACGCTGATTGCGGGCGTTGCCGGTGTCGCGTGGCAGGCCAGAGTGGCCAATCGGGAGCGGCGCATGGCTGTGGCCCGCTCGGCCGACCTCCGCCAGTTGAGCAACAGCTTGCTCACCGAGTTGGACGACGCCATCCAACAGATTCCCGGTTCGACAGGCGCGCAAAAATTGCTGGTGACCAGCGTGCTGGAGCATTTGGATCGCATGGCCGCCGATGCGCAAGGCGACCGCCAAACCCAACTCGATCTGGCCGACGCATATACCCGGCTAGCGAACCTGCAAGGAAACTCCTACGAACAGAATGTGGGCGATGTCCCCGGCGCGCTCGTCAGCATCAACAAAGCGATCGCCTTGAGCGAGCCCTTGGTCGGTCCAGGTTCCAAAGATCGCGAGGCGCTTCGGGCCTTGGCTTTCGCTCAGTCGTCCAGGAGTCAAGTTCTCTTTGGGAGCGCGCCTATTCAGGAGTCCGTTGCCTCAATGCAGGCAGCTATCGCGACTTACGGCCGGCTCAGAGCGATCCCAGGCATTACGACCGAGGAGATCTGCGAGGCAGCGAGAGCATACGGCACACTGGGCGATGAGTTGGGCACCAACGGCTCGGAAAGCCTGAACGATCCGGCCAGCGCTCTCTCCGCCTACCGCAGCGACCTCGACCTGATGAACCAGGCACTGCAGATGGATCCCAACCTTGAGCGCGCCAAGCGGGGCATCGTGGTCATCCTGCTGAGTATGGGCGCAATCGACAGGGAGACCGATCCGGGGCAGGCGCTTGAGTATTTCCAGTTGGGTCAAAAGCGGCTTGCGAACCTACCTGGCACGGAGCAGGGAAACCTGAGAATCGTTCGTCTGCGGGAACACTTGCTCCAAGAGGAGGCGAATGCCCTGGTTCAGTTGGGAGAGTACGCGAAGGCCAGCGAGCTCAGGACCGGGATTGTTCAATCGAGCAGGAAGCTGGCGGCCGCCGATCCGAAGGACTTACGTGCGCTGGCCGACCTGGAGATATCCCTCGACGATGAAGCGCTGGATTATGAAACTGCAGCCGATCCAGCTCTGGGTGCCACAGCCGCCGGCCGGCTGCAGAGCCTTGAGGCCGCGCAGAAGATCTTGAGCGAGGAGCTCGCTGTCGTGGAAAACATGCTGAAGCTCAACGGATCACAGGATGAGTGGAGGCCGATCAGGGCCGACGTACAGGTCCGTCTCGGCTCCACTCGATCCGTTCTGCATAGTGTATCCGCCTCTGCGGAGCTGGTAAGGAGGGGTCTAGCCGAGTTGAAGGCTTTGGCGGCAAAAGATCAAGTTAGCCCCGACATTCTGGAGTCGGCGGCCGAAGACTATCTAACCGCAGAACCACCCATTCTCAGGAATCCGCAATTGGCCCTCTCCTACTCCGAGCGAGCGGTTGCGCAGAGCCATCGAAGAGTGCCGTCAATCCTTTTGACGTTGGCCCAGGCCTATCGGGCCACTGACCAAATGGAGAAGAGCCGGGCGACGGCAATGGAGGGTCTGGCTCTGCTGCCAGCCGGGCAGACAGGAATTCCAAAATCGAGGCTCCGGAAGCTCTTGGAAGTCTTGGTGCAGAGGAGTCACTAACAACCTGTACCTCGGAAAAACGGCGATCTACTGTCGAGATACGCAGACGAAGGGTTTATCCGATCTGGTCTCTTACCGTGTAAAACTGGCCTCATGCTGCGCCTGTTAAGGGTCTCGGCTGCTTTGGCTTCCCGATTCTTTCGCTCTCGCCGCGACCTTCTGCCGGGTAATCTGGCTCTTCGGCAGCAACTCACCGCCCTGAAACATCGACATCCTCAGCCGCGCCTGGTTGCCTCCGAAAGATCTTTCCGGGTGTTGTTGCACTAAGTCTGGAGTGGACGGAAGCAAGCGTTGATTCTGGTCCATCCGGAGACTGTTGTTCGCTGGCGCCAAGCGTGATTCAAGTTGTATTGGACGTGGCCCTCTCGGCATCGCAACCGCCTGGGAAGGAGATCTGAGAGTCGAGAATTGCGCGACCTCATCTTCCGTAAAGAACGCCAATGGCGATCAAATAGGTCTCTGTCTACAAATCTGTCATGCGCATCTGCTCCAACGCGAATTGTCGGCGGATTTGGAGATTGCTACTCTGATTTTTTCCCCATTCAGGTCTAAGACGTTGCAAATCTCAGCTCTTTAGGTGTGATGCGGATCACAGCCGACGGTCTTTTCGGATGCGTACCGTCCATTTATCCGTAGGGGAACCACCGGCGGCCTCGTCATAACCATCCCTTGCCACCGAAGGTTCCCCGCGCACACGGAGCGAGGTAGGCATGGGTCAATCAATTTACCAATCGATGCAGCAGAAGGGCTACACGCGCCGAGACTTCCTCCAGTTCTGCGCCGCGGCCGCAACCGTGGCGGGCTTCGGTCAATCGGGCGTCGCCCAGGTCGTGTCGGCATTTGAGAAAAAAGACAAACCTGCCGTCGTCTGGCTGCACTTCCAGGAGTGCACCTGTTGCAGCGAGTCGTTCATTCGCGCATCGCACCCGATCGTTCTCGACGTGCTGCTGGACGTGTTGAGCTTGAACTACACAGAGACGCTGATGGCGGCCTCCGGCTTCCAGGCGGAGAAGTGCCTCACCGACACCATCGCAAACAACAAAGGCAAGTACATTGTGTTGGTGGAGGGCGCGGTGCCCACGGGCGACGACGGCGTTTATTGCATGATCGGCGGCAAAACAGCCGAGTCGATCTTGCAGACCGTCGCCAAGGATGCAGCCGCGGTGGTGGCGTGGGGCAGTTGCGCCTCCAATGGCTGCGTTCAGGCCGCCAAGCCCAACCCGACCGGCGCCACGCCGATTCATAAACTCGTAGACAAGCCCGTGATCAATGTGCCGGGCTGCCCGCCCATCGCCGATGTGATGATGGGCGTCGTGACTCACCTGCTGGTGCTCGGGACGCCTCCCGCGCTCGACAGCCAGGGCCGGCCCAAGGAGTTCTATGGCCGCCGCGTTCACGACACCTGCTACCGGCGCCCGAACTACGATGCTGGCCTCTTTGTCGAGTCATGGGACGACGAGAATGCGCGCAAGGGTTATTGCCTCTATAAGATGGGCTGTCGTGGTCCGGTCACTTACAACGCCTGTTCGGTGGTGAAGTGGAATGAGGGAACTAGTTACCCAATTCAGTCCGGTCACGGCTGCATCGGCTGCAGCGAAGACGGTTTCTGGGACAACGGCCCCTTCTACCAGCATCTATCCTCATTCCCCGGCTTCGGCGTCGAGAGCACGGCCGACACGGTGGGCACAGTCGTCGCAGTCGCCACATTGGCTGGAGTAGCGGCCCACGTCGTCGCAACCAACGTTCGCAAACGGAGCGTGATTGCGGAAGTCCACGCTGAAGACCAGAAGGAGTCTTAAGAGCCTATGACACGCGTAGTCGTCGATCCGGTCACTCGTATTGAAGGCCACCTGCGCATTGAAGCGGTGGTCGAGAACGGCGTCATCACCGACGCATTCAGCGCAGGCACCATGGTGCGCGGCCTAGAGAAGATCCTCATAGGCCGCGATCCACGCGATGCCTGGGCCATCACCGAGCGCGTCTGCGGCGTATGCACCACAGTCCACGCACTCACCAGCGTGCGCGCCGTGGAAAACGCGCTGGGAATCACCGTTCCGCCCACCGCTGAGCTGATCCGCAACATCATGATGACGACGCAGTATGTGCAGGATCATGTAATCCACTTCTATCACCTGCACGCGCTGGATTGGGTCGACATCGTCAACGCACTCAAGGCCGATCCTAAGAAGGCCGCCGAGTTAGCCGGCTCCTTTTCCAAGTGGGACAAGAATACGCCCGCCTATTTCACCGAAGTGCAGGATAAGATCAAGGCCTTCGCCGCCAGCGGCCTGGGCATCTTCGCCAACGGCTATTGGGGTCACCCGGCCTATAAGTTGCCGCCTGAGGTGAACCTGATCGCAGTAGCTCACTATCTCGATGCGCTGGTCTGGCAAAAGGAGATCGTCAAGATCCATGCGGTCTTCGGCGGCAAGAATCCGCACCCGAATTACCTCGTAGGCGGAGTTCCCTGCTCCATCAACATGAATGAAGTGGCCGCCATCAACTCCGAGCGGCTCAATCTTGTCTCGCGCTTGATCAGCCAGGCCGATGAGTTCATCAACCAGGTTTACATTCCAGACTTACTGGCTGTTGCATCCTTCTACAAGGACTGGGCCAGTTGGGGCGGCGGACTTACCAACTACCTGAGTTACGGCGAGTTTCCTACACAGGGTTATGGCAAGCCCGAGACATTCAAGTATCCTCGCGGCGTGGTCCTCGGCCGCGACCTCAGCCACGTTTATCCCGTCAATGCAACCGACTCCCAGGAAATCAAAGAGTACATCGCGCACTCCTGGTACAGTTACGAAGGCGGCGACTCCACGGGCATCCATCCCTGGGCCGGCGAGACAAAGCTTAATTACACCGGACCCAAGCCGCCCTTTGAATCCCTCGAAGGCTATGAAAAATACTCCTTCCTCAAGACTCCTCGGTGGAAAGAACAGGCGATGGAAGTCGGCCCGCTGGCCAGGTTGCTCGTAGCCTTTGCCTCCGGCCGTACTGATGTGCAGGAGTTAGTGAAAGATACTCTGGGCAAGCTGAATGTTCCTGTCACAGCGCTTTTCTCTACGCTGGGCCGAACCGCAGCGCGCGGCCTCGATGCGGCGCTTGCCATGATCTGGCTCAAGGAGTACTTCGGCCAGTTGATGGAGCGCGTGAAGATCAACGAAGTCTCTACTTTCAATGGCGAGCTCTGGGAGCCGAAGAGCTGGCCCAAGGATGCCGAGGGAGTCGGACTTACCGAGGCTCCTCGCGGCGCGTTGGCCCACTACATCAAGATTCACGACGGGGCCATCGCGAACTATCAGCTCGTGGTGCCCACCACATGGAACGGCTCTCCGCGCGATGCGAAACAGCAGCGCAGTTCCTTCGAGCAGGCTCTCATCGGCACGCCTGTAGCGAAGATCGGCGAACCGGTTGAGATTTTGCGCACCATCCATTCCTTTGACCCATGCCTTGCCTGCGCTGTGCATTTGTTTGACCCGCAGGGACGGCACATAGCCCAGGTCTCCTTCGAGTGAAGCCCATGAGTACACCAAACTTTGGCGCAAACAGCGTGGTCCCTGTGGAACATCCGGTCGAGTATCGGCGCATTTATGTGTGGGAATTGCCGGTGCGCGCCTACCACTGGATCAACGCCATCGCACTGGTGGCCCTCTGCTTCACCGGCTACCTGATTGGCGCACCCATCCGCGCGTTTTATGCGGCCGAGGCTTACCAGCAGTATTGGTTCGCCTGGGTTCGCTTCATTCACTTCGTCGCCGCATTCGTTTACGTCTTCAACTTCCTTGCACGGCTCTACTGGGGCTTCGTCGGAAACAAGTACTCCCACTGGAACGCATTCTTCCCGCTGAAGAAGTCGCAGCGGCAGGAGATTGTCGAGGTCATTAAAGCCGACGTTCTTGAAACCCAGCTGCACGGGCCCATCTCTACAGGGCACAATGCGCTCGCTGGTTTTATCTATTTCGGCACCTTCCTGGCATTTGCCTTTCAGACCATCACCGGCTTTGCACTCTATTCCAGCATGAGCAACTCGTGGATGCCGCGGATGTTCCTCTGGGTCGTGCCCCTGATGGGCGGCGAATTCAGCGTGCGCTTCTGGCACCATACATTCCTGTGGTTCTTTGTCACCTTTGTAATCGTTCACGTTTATCTTGCCTTCTATCACGATTACATCGAAGGCCGCGGTACGGTATCCTCGATCATCGGAGGCTGGAAGTTCGAGCGGGAGAAGCGTGACAAGTAGCGATACGACGATCAGGCAGAACAAGACACTGGTGCTGGGACTGGGCAACGTCCTGATGGGCGATGAAGGCGTCGGCGTGCACGTCGTGCGTGCCGTGGAAAAGCACCCGCTGCCGGCCCATGTCGAGTGTCTCGACGGCGGCACGGGAGGCTTCACGCTGCTCGAACCGCTGCAAAGCGCCGCCCGCATCATCCTCATCGACGCCGCAGCAGACGGCAACCCTCCAGGCACCGTCACCCGCACCACGCCTCGCTTTTCGCGCGATTATCCGCCCACACTCACCGCCCACGACATCGGCGTCAAAGATCTGCTGGACGTTTTTTATATCCAGGGTGGAGGCCCCGAAGTCGTCCTCTACGCCATCGCCATCGACCCGAAACAACCCATCTCGATGGAACTCTCCGAGGTGACAGCCCAGGCCGTCAAAGTAGCTGTCGCCGAGATCCTCGCAGAGTTGGCATCCGATTCCGCCGAGTAGGCATTCGATGGCGTGCCTCGCCAAGATAGCGGTCTGCCGCCGGATAAGACGGATAGGGAAGACTTATCCCGGAACCAGTTCACTCAACTTGACGCGACCAACAGGGAGCGACGGCCTTTCTTGATGCGAATCAGGAAACTGTATCCCTGTTTTTGTTCTAAGAGAGCGCCAGATTCAGGTTGTCGATGGCTTCATCCACTTCCTGGGTGTTCTTGAATCCCACAGTGACGCAGTCGACGCCGGCGTTCTGCATGGCAAAGCGCATGGCCGCAACCCGATCTTCGTGGCGAACAAACGCGCCGTCGCCGCACAGCTTCATGCTCACTACACCCATACCTTCCTTCTTCACTTGCTTCACATGCTCCACAACTTCAGCCACGTTGCCGCGGTTGCCGTCATCTGCCACCAACCCGTCCATGGCTGTGCCGTTATGGTTCATGCGAATCATCGCGACTTGCAGGAACTTGTTCCCCGGAACCTGGCGCAGCGCGGGGAGGCCGTGCACTGACGCTCCGCGCGACAGGATCACCTTTCTCGCCTGTGCTTCCAGCATGCCTTGCTGCCAGTGCGCGGTCTCTGCCACCCAGTCGCCCGTGTGCTGCCAATGCAACAGCATAATGTCGAAGTATTCGGTGTTTGAAACACGGCGCATCTCATCAAAGCGTCGAAGCGGATCGACGCCGGGGTCGGTCGTGACTTTGTTCATCAATACATAGCTGTCACGCGGAAAAGGTTTGAGCGCTTCACCCAGCATTGCCGGCGTTGCGTACGCTTCCGCCGTCTCAAAAAAGCGAATGCCACGATCGTAAGCATAGTGAATTAGCTTTGAGAACTCACGCTGGCCCAATGCAGCCTGCACGTGTCCGTTGTTGCTGCCGGTACCAAAGGCCAGCCTTGTCACCTCGATACCGGATTTGCCAAGGGTAACCTTGTCGGTAGCGGTCCGTCCCATGGCTTCAAGCGACAGGGCTCCAACACTCGCAAGCGTACCGCCAACGATGCCTGCTTTTAGAAAATCACGTCTGGAGTAACCATTCATCTTCAACCTCCGGCCCGGGGATCATGCAAGGCCAATTGCCGAAATAGTAACACGAGTGCGGGTGAGCGGATTCCTCAATCCTTGCTGGCGGGATGCGGTGGCCATTGGCAGCCGGACTGCGGCGTGTAGCTGACGTCTACCTGAAGCTTGCAGAATGGTTGACCTATATCTCAGGACCGTGAGAATCGTAGGACCCCGGGCCGAAAAGGGAATCTCGAATAACACTCACCACGTGAACGCTTTAGTCCCGCCAAGCCGAAGAAGAATAGAAAAAGCGGAGGCCAAATGCCGATATGAATGTAGTCAAATCCGGACACGGGAAGCATTATCCAGCGTCAACTGCAAACACAGGGGGGCTCATCGCGAGCGATAACCTAACCGGCCTGCACACAGGGCGCCACCGAGCACCGGCATGAATGGGTCGATCTAATGAACCAGAAACCGAATGCGGACGGAGATCTAAAGGCGGGCGAAGAACAAGAGACAAGCGATGCGCCGAACGTGCCCCAAGTGCCCGACGCGCAGGATGAGCCAAAAACAAACGAGGAACTTCGCCGCGCACCCCGTCTTCGATGCTCGGGCATTGCCGGCATCCAGACGCTGCCGGCCTGCGTTAAGCCTTTCCCCGCCACGATCATCAATTTGAGTATCGGCGGATGCCTGATGGAGTCCGAAAGGCCGCTAACGCTTGCTGAGAACGAGGTCGTGGAATTGATCTTCTGCGTCAACCAAATGCCCTTCCGAGTGAGAGGTCGGGTACGAGCGATTCGATCGGAGAGAGTGGTAGGCTTTCAATTCCCTCAAGTCAGCGATCGAGTTCGACGACAACTAGAGGATCTCATCGGGGAATTGCGTTTTCCAAGGCTGCCTTCGTTCGGTTCGCGTCGATTCCGTCATTCCTGGCTCTTAACCGACAGGTTGTAGGTTCGATTCCTACCGCGTCCACCAATATAATGAATTAGTTAGGACGATTCACTGCAAGATTACTTTCCGATACCGGGGAAAATACCGGGGACTCCGCTTCAATTTTGTTTCCGCTGATACTTTCTACAGCGCCCCTCAGATCATCAAGAGAGAAGTGACCGTACCGCTTTGCCATGAGTACCATTGTCGATGCACTCCAGCCCGCAATCTTGGCAACCTTGGCAATCGGAATTCCAGCATTCAGCATCCGGGAAACAGCCGTGTGCCGCAAGTCATGGAACCGGCAAGCAAGCGGCGCGATCTTCTCTTCCAAGTCCGTCTCTGCCGTTTCCCCTTTTAGAATCTTGGCTGCCCTCAGTCTTGCCGCTTCCCACGCTTCTTTGATACTCCCGATGGGCTTGGAAGGGTCAATGTCGTAAGCCTTGGCACAGAACTTGTCTCCAGCCGCGCCGTACCGCTCTGCCGGGAAGACGTAATGCTCCGGCTTGCGTTCCGGGAAGTGCGTTGCCCAAAAGCTGAGAGCAGCGATTGCCCTCTGACTCAGGGGAATGATGCGCCCTGTTCCGGCAGCCGTTTTATCCTTGCCCCATTTCAGGCAGCGATTCTCAAAGTCCACACAACCCCATTGCAGCGTCCGTATCGTGCCGTACCGCGCCCCGGTCTCAATCGCCAGCGTGACGAACGGTACCAGAGAGCGAGAGCGGGACTTCCCACAAGCCTCTAGCAGCGCCGATTCCTCTTCCGGCGTGATTGCCCGTCCAATGTCATCCCGCGTTGCCAGCATCTTTAC